>JBBQWR010000023.1:0-76398 GCA_038210495.1 Pirellulales bacterium | reverse complement strand
CGCCGACCTCACCCACTTCCTTCCCGACATCTGGAAACGGGAAGACGCAGCCGAGCCCCTCGCGCCTCTGCCCATCTGATCCGCCGACGGAACGCCGCTCAGCGAAAATGGCCCCCTGGGGTTCGCCGAACGGACACGGTTGGATCGTGAAAGCGCGTCCCGCGAAGCTCGCTGCTTCGCCAAGTCTCGCTCGCCTTTGGCCGTTCCGACCACCCCACGGATAGAGCTGTTGAGATAGCCGTCAGCTTGATGCCGGCGCAACTAGAAAAAAGATTGGCTCGGCCAAACGGACACCGCGAATGGTCCATTCAAAAAATTGATTGACGACATAACAGTGTCCGCAGAACGCGCAAAAGTTCTTGCCTGCCGATGAGCGTTACTGGATTCGGCCGATTGAGCGAAGCTTCGCGACCAAAGTGTCGTAACTTGAAGCCAACTCAAGCCAACAACTCACATTCTCGGCATCCCCAAAATAAACAATTCGTGGTGGATCAGTTCGATAGTCAAGAGCGATCGGACTATCCGGCTCAGCGTGACCTATGATCACAGCCCTTCGCGGGTCGATATCACCCGGTTGGTAGAATGGCCTAACCTTCCCAATATAGAACTGAACCACCTCAGACTCCCAAAGTCGGTTAGCCTGACAATCCCGTCGAGACCATACATGCTTGGTGCGGGGCCGTCAACACCCGTAAGCATCGCTTGCAGCGCAGCAATTTCGTTGGGCTCGAGAATCGTACGCGCTGCTACCAAATCGGCTTCCAACTGTTGGGGTATTTCGAATCCGCAAATTTTCATGGCGCCTAATATGCCTTTCGTCCAGTATCATTCATTATCGCATCGAGAATCTGCTGCCGCATGTCCTCTGGTACAGTGCGGCCCGGAAAGTTGGGATTCGGCGTGTTGATCGTGGTCGAGTTCCAACCGACACGGAAGTTGCCTGCTTCATCCAAAGTCATGCTGAAGCCTAATCGGTTCTTCGAACTGGTTCCAATCACGCCGGTAAGCGCCTCATTCACCGGACCATGGCCGCCGATTTGATTGACGAGATTAAGCGGGGTGTTGCCATTAAGCAGTCGCGTCTCGCCGCTCGGGTAGGCAAGCCATGTTCCTGATTCGACATCAGGGGATCAAAAGGGGACGCGACTCGTTATTGAATCGAGTTGCGTCCCCTGTTATCTCTCCAGGGGCGAAAGGCCGACGCTCGGCCGGATCATCACCTGCGCTTGATCGCGATTCGCATCAACCCGCGCACCAGTCGCGGCAAATATCGCGGAGGTTCGACGGGGCCGGGCAGCGACGGCATTCTGCGGATCGCCACGAATCGGCTCGACGTGCCGGCGGAAATCATCGCCTTGCTTTATCAGTATCGCTGGACCATCGAAATCTTCTTCCGGTTCTTCAAGCATGTGCTGGGTTGCCGGCACTTGCTCAGCCATAGCCAGCAAGGAATCGAGATTCAAGCCTATTGCGCCATCATCGCCTGCCTGCTCATCAGCTTGTGGACCGGACGCAAGCCAACTCTGCGAACGTACGAAATGGTCTGCTACTACTTCGTGGGATTGGCCAGTGAAGACGAATTGTTGGCGCACTTGGCCAAGCTCAAGGCCGCCGACGCAGCTCAACACATCTGATCCGTGAACGCTCGGTCGCCCGTCGGGCCGCGACGCGAGCCGCTTCACGCTTCACGCTGCGCGCAGCGAGGCAATCGCTCGTGCGAGTGTGCCAACGCTCACCGCTTTTTGGCGGCCGCTCTGGCACCGAGGCCGCGACCCGAGTGAGCATCACTGCTAGGTTACTGGTTGCCATGTGGAATTGTGCGGCGTCGGCGCCTCTTTTGCTGGCGTCGCCGGTGCTTTTCTTGTCGGTCGCTGGCCAATGGCTCGACCACGCAACTATTCAGCGAAGGGACCCCTATGACGAAAATCATGCAGACGTTGGCGACGATACCTGAGCCTTTACCATCGTCCCCGACGTTATCTTCCGAGAAGCGAGGCTCTAACGCACGCGAACGCAAAACTCCGCGTCGGTTTGCCTTGCTGGCGGTTCTATGGCTCGCAGGTTGTTCCGGCGGCCAAGGCGAGGGACCGGGGCATCGGCAGCAGACGTTGGCCCTTTCGGCCGAACAGGAGGTCGAACTTGGGCGAGAGGCTTATAAGCAGATCCTCGGGCAGTCGGAGGTTGTGCGCAGTGGGCCCGAGGTGGATCGGGTCGTGCGGGTAGGACGGCGGATCGCGAAGGCTGTTGAAATCGAGCCCCTCATGCGCGAAATCAATCTACACGTGGACAACGCGCGGTTCGAGTGGGAGTATAGCGTGCTCCGGTCCGATCAAGTGAATGCGTTCTGCCTGCCGGGCGGGAAGATTTGCGTTTTCACCGGTCTGCTCGGCGTGGTTCGCAGCGACGACCAGTTGGCCGCCGTGTTGGCCCATGAAGTGTCGCATGCCTTGGCTCATCACACGAGCGAGCGGATTGCTCGCGAACGGACGCGCGGCGGCGGGATTTTGTCGCTGTCGTACGATCGGCAGCAGGAGTCCGAGGCCGACCACATCGGCGTATTCCTCATGACGTTCGCCGGCTACGATCCCCAGCAGGCGGTCGTGTTTTGGCAAGAAATGCAGCAACTACATGGCCGGCGAACTCAACTGCCGGAGATTCTCTCGGATCACCCCAGCGACGCGCGGCGGACGCAGCTTTTGGAAACCTGGGTTCCGCTCGCGCGGGCAGCAAAACGCGCGCTCGATGAAGGCCACGTGTTGCAGAAGAAGTGACGGGCGGGCCATTGTGCGGTCAAATTGAATGACGCTTACAATCCGTCGTACTTCATGCCGAACAACCGGTCGCGGGAGGCTTTTTCGTGGCACTGGATGCAGGATTGCACTTTGCCCGCGGCGGTGACCGTCTTGCCATCGGCTGAGACCGTGCCGTAAACCCAGCCGCGATCGGTGTCGGGCGTGTCCTCTGCCAGTTTGTAGATGATGAACAGGCCGGCTTTGTCTTTCGCTCGATAAAGGTCTTCGCCGTGTTTGGCGAAGGGAACATATTGGTTTGAGCCGCCCGGCTCCAAAAGCTTGCCAGCGGTCGATGGCGGTCCGAATTGTGGTTTCCGCGGCGTGTCGGTTGCGACCTTTTCCGGGGCCCACGACTCCTTGACGATCGTTTGACCGACGGGGTGGGGGGCGTTTTGCTTAGCGGCGTCGGACGATTCGATGGTGTTGGGTTTGCGCCCGAGATACTCCTCCCGATCTTTGGCGAACACGAAATACAATTTTCGTCCATGCGTCGTCCCATCGTCGCTTGAACTGAACCGGGCATGACTGGGCTCTGGGCTGCGGCACAACCACGGCGCCCAGCGAAACTCGTCATCCACTCGGCCGTACGACGGGTACTCCTTGGCAATCTTGAGAAGCTGCTCGACGAATTGCTTATCGAGCGACGCCGCTTCAGGAGCCGGCTCGGCCGATCGACAAACCATCGGCGGACCGACGACGCCGCATACGATAAAGCACGACACGCATGAAAATACGGAACGCATGGCATCCTCCGTCGACGATCGATAGGGCGAAATCAGATGCGATCAGTTTACTCGCTCGACCAGGGCCGGTGTGTATCGGGAACGTAACTTGTCAGCCACAGCGTTTGCCGCCTAACTCTTGGCGACGCGATCGGGGGTCTAGTGACTTTCCCGGAAATTGCGAAAAAATGGCGTGACACCCGCGTTGTTTTGATGGATACTGACGCCTCGGGGGCAATTTACTTGGTTATCCGATTCTGACGGGACTGCTCATGACAATGATTCACGGATTTCGACCTAGCGCTGCGACCATCATGACTTTTTTCGATCGGATCACCTACAACTCGTCAATTTTTAGGGCCATCTCGGGGCTGGCCATGTTGTTGGTGTTGGCGACCGGACCCGCCGCGACACGCGCAGCCTCGATCAGTTGGTTCGCGCCCGCGTCGATCGGCACGGCCGATGTCACTCTTGGTCAAGCCGGAACGGTCACCGGCGCCGCGGCCTGGGGCAGCAACCAAGATATTATTGTCACGTTGACCAATGGCCAGACGATCAACTTCACGGTCGGCACGACCAACGGCGGCAGCGGGACCGTGGCCGATGTCAGTCCTGACGGCGGGCCGATCGGACCGAATACGGCGAATTTCTCGGGTTCGGGCAACGGAAATTTCGACACGGCGCTAGGCGGATTCGCTTACGACGGGAACAATCCGGTTATCACACTCCGCGGCCTCACGGCGGGCGAGTCGTATGCCGTGCAACTGTTTGCGCTCGATAATCGGGCCGGCGCGAATACCCGAACCGAGGCTTTTTCGGACGGCACGAACCAGTCGGCTACGTTCAGTCTCGGCAGCGATCAGTATGTGATCGGGTCGTTTACGGCAACTGGCACGACGCAAGCGATCAATGTCGTCGGCGTAGGGCAGGGCGCGACGAACATCAACGCCCTGGTGATCCGTGACACGACGGGCCCCACAAACGGCTTGACGTGGAACATCGCCACCGGCGGCAGTTGGAACACCGGAAGCAATTGGACCACCAATACGGTTCCCCATCTTGCCGGCGATATCGCGAATTTCAGCTTCGCCAATCCCACCTCGCCCTCGACCGTGACTCTGGATGGCAGCGTGTCGGTTGGCGCGCTGACGTTCAATAACGTCAATGCGGTCACGATCAGCCAAGGCACGGGAGGCACGCTCCGCCTGGACAACAACGGCTCCGCAGCCAACGTCCAGGTGTTTAGCGGCAATCTTGTGATCTCCGCGCCCGTAGCCTTGAATAGCCCGGCCGCCTTGACGATCGGATCGAGTGCCTCGTTGACAATGTCGGGTGGCGTCTCTGACGGCGGCTCGTCCAATGGCCTAACCGTCAACGGCGGCGGCACGCTGAGGCTCTCGGGCGTTAGCAACTACACGGGTGGCACAACGATCAACACAGCGACGCTCAATGCGATCTGGTCCGGCGGCGGCGACTTCGCTGCCCTGCCCGTTACTGGCTCCATCGTCAACAACGGATTGCTGATCCTTACCCGCAATTCCAGCGATGCTGCGTTTAAGGGAGTCATCACCGGCGCCGGCGGAACGACGATCGCGGGGGACGGCGGTTTTCTCAACCTAGGGACCCCAGCCGACGGAATCGCGCATTTCTCGGCCCAGGGCGATCTAACCGTCAACATTGGACTGAATTTGTTCGGCAACGCCCAGACCATTGGGGCCCTCAATGGCTCGACGGGCGGCGCGGTCACCAGCAACGGCGGCTTGGGTGGTAGCACCACGCTGACACTGGGCAATAACAACCATAGCGGGGCGTTCAACGGTACGATTTCCAATGGGAGCGAGGCCATCGCGATCACGAAAGTCGGCGCCGGAACGCAAGGCTTGAACGGCAGCAACAGCAACAGCGGTATCGTCACGATCAGCGCCGGCACGTTGAGCGTCAGCTCGATCGCCGACGGCGGCCAAAATAGCGGTCTGGGCCGATCGTCGAACTCCGCGGCCAATCTACTGGTCAGCGGCGGCGCAGCGCTGCAATATAGTGGTGGCACGGCGAGCACCGATCGCAACTTCACGATAGCGCCGGGGGGTATTGGATCGATTAATGTCAGCACGCCTGGAACGAATCTTACGCTAACCGGCGGCGCAGCGGCGACCACGGGCACGCTAGGCAAAACAGGGGCCGGCATTCTCACGCTCACCGGCGCCACCGCGCAAACGGGCGGAGTTTTGGTCAACGGCGGCGTACTCGCTGTCAACAGTGTGCAGACATACGGCGGCGCTACGACGATTCAAAGCGGCACGCTGCGGATTGGCAATGCGCCGTCGGCGGTGGTAGCTGGCGCCGCGTACTATCTCGACGCGACCAGCACGGCGAGCGTCGTCACGTCCGGATCGTCGGTCACGGCTTGGAATGATTTAAGCGGTAACGGCCGCAATTTCGCGAGCAACTTGGCCTCTCACCCGACGTTGGTCGCCAGCGCCATTAACGGTCATGCGGCAATTCGGTTCGATGGGACCAATCCGCTCGACTACGCCGGCAATATGACGGCCCAATCGGTGTTCATCGTCAATTCGTCCAATAGTGGCGGCGGCTTGGCCGGCATCTGGGGCGAGTTCGGCGGCGACAGGGGAATTCGCCTCAATGATGGTTCCAGTTGGCAAGGCAATCCTGCCGGGAACGGCAACGGAAACGACTTTACCTCCAGCGGCAGCACTTACATCACCACCCCGGGCGCGGTCGACGTCAACACCAACAGCTTTGGCGCCCAGGGCACGCCGCATGTTTTGGCCGCGACGGGCAACGTCAATTTCAACGACACGAGCCTGGGTGGGTATTACGGTGGACGCTACTGGGCCGGGGACATCGGCGCGGTCGTCGTCTACAGTAACCAGCTCAACGGCACGGACCGTCAAGCCGTCGAGCAATATCTTAGCGCCGAATTTTTCGGGACCGGCTCGGCAATCAATAATATGTTGCCCTCCAATACGGCGATAAACCTCGCGGGAAGCACGGCGACTTTCGATCTAGGTTTCGGCGCGACGACTCAGACCATCGGCTCGCTGGCAGGCGTCTCGGGGAGCAAGGTGACGATGGGCGGAAGTTCGCTCGTCATCGGCGGCGACAACACCGACAGTCAGTTCGACGGCGTGATCAGCGGCAGCGGCGCGCTCACCAAAAACGGGCTGGGAACCCTGACGCTCAACGGCGCCAACACCTACACCGGCGTCACGACGATCCATAGCGGCTCGTTGCGCGTCAGCAATCTGGCCAACGGTGGACTCGCCAGCAGCGTCGGTCAGACCTCGAGCGCGGCCGGCAATTTGCTATTGGGCGCCGGCGCGACGTTGCAATACTCGGGAGCATCTACCCAAACAAATCGCAACTTCACGATCGCCAATGGCGGCGTGGGGTCGATCAACGTGGCTAGCGCATCGACGATTTTGACGCTGACCGGCGGCGCTGCGGCAACGACCGGGACGTTGGCGAAAACCGGGCCCGGCGTGCTGGCCTTAGTTGGCCCCAACGCTCAATCGGGCGGTGTCCTTGTCAATGGTGGCGTGCTGTTTGTCGCCAATGCGCAAACCTATGGCGGCGCGACGACCATTCAATCCGGCACATTGCGGCTCTCGACCGCTCCCTCGGCGCCGGTCGGCACGGGACTACAATATCAGTTGGACGCTTCCAATCCGGCCAACCTCACTGTGAGCGGCGGCAGCGTCAGCGCTTGGAACGATTCGAGCGGTCACGGCGTGGCATTCACCCAGCCCACCGCCGCCAATCAACCGACTTACAACGCGACGGGCATCAACGGTTTGGGCGCCGTGGCGTTCGACGGCGGTTTTCAAAAACTTGTGAGCAGCACGACGACTGCTACGCAGACTGTGTTCTTCGTGAATCAAGTCGCCGGTTACAGCAATCTCAACGGAATCTTTGGCCAAGACAACGGCGACTTCGGCATTCGTCTCAACAATCCGACGGCTTGGCAAAATGGAGCCGGTAACGCCAACAACAACGACTTCTCCAGCGGCGGAGCAATGTCTATCAACGGCTTGCCCGTCACGGGAAACGGAACTTTCGCAGCCAGCCAGCCGCATATTCTGGAAGCCGTAAGTTCCGGCGTCGGCAATTTCACAGCCGGCCTGGGTCAATATTTCTCTAATGCCGGGCAACGGGCCTACAACGGTCAAATCGGCGAAGTATTGGTCTACAACGGCGTCCTCTCGGCCTACGACCAGCAGGCGGTGAACTCTTACCTCACGAACAAATGGCTTGGCGCGGGCGCTGGGCTTGGCGCGAGCAACCTGTTGCCCACCAGCACGGCGGTCAATATCACCGGGAGCGGCGCCTCGCTGGATCTAGGTTACGGAAGCACGACGCAAACGATCGGTTCGTTGGCGGGCGTCACGGGCAGCACGGTTAACCTGGGCGCCAATACGCTCATCACCGGCGGCGACAATTCGAGTACGCAATACGACGGCGTAATCAGCGGACCGGGCTCGCTCGTCAAGGCGGGCGCCGGGACGTTCACCCTGACCGGAACTCACGCCTACACCGGCGGAACCGCTGTCATTGGCGGCACACTGCGACTGGGCGATGGAACCACCCGCAATGGCTCGGTCGTCGGCAATATCGCCACCAGCACGGCGGTCGTCTTCGCCAACCCCAATGCTCAGACCTACGCTGGGATTGTCAGCGGCGCTGGCAGCCTGTCGAAGACGGGCGCGGGATCGCTGACGCTATTGGGCAACAACGCTCAGACCGGCGGCCTCAACGTCAACGGCGGCATGGTCACGGTGACAACCGCTCAGTCCTATTCCGGCGTGACCAACGTTCAGAGTGGCACTTTGCGGCTTGGTGGGCTTGGGGCGCCGGTCGCCGGCGAAGCCTATTGGTTGAATGCCAACGCGGCGGGAAGCGTCACGACCAACGGCTCTTTGGTGACGGCTTGGAACGACCTCAGCGGAAACAATCGCAACTTCGTGACCAACGGCGACGCGGCGCCCTCGCTGGTCGCCGGCGCCATCAACGGCCACTCGGCCGTGCGTTTCAATGGCGGAACGACTTCGCTCAGTTTTGCTGGCAGCGTGAATGCCCAAACGGTGTTCATCGTCAACACGTCCAGTGGCATCAGTCCGGACGGCGTCTGGGGCTGGTATGGTCACGACAACGGCATTCGCCTCGCTAACAATTCAAATTGGTTAGGACAACCCAACGGCGGTGGCGACGGGAATGACTTCGCCAACGGTACCGGAGGAAACACCTACATCACGACGGCCACCATTTTCGATGCCAATACGACCAATTTTGGCTCTGCGGGAACGCCCCATATTCTGACCGCGTACGGCAATGCGACGTACGACAATACGGGCATCGGCCGCTACTACTCGGGCGGCCGATTCTGGTCCGGCGATATTGGCGAAATTCTGGTCTATAGCACGCAACTCAGCAACGCCGACCGCCAGTCGGTCGAGCAATATCTGTCGGCCGAATGGTTCTCATCGACGGTCAACAATCTGTTGCCCACCTCGAGCGTGATCAACCTCTCCGGAACGGGCGCGACACTCGACCTGGGGCTCACCAGTCAAACGGTTGCGTCGTTGACAGGCGTCGCGGGAAGTAGCGTAGCTTTGTCTGCTCCGGCAGATACGCTGACGGTCGCTGGCGCATCCACCGCCACCTACGCCGGTTCGATTTCGGGCTCCGGTTCATTGGCCGTCACGGGATCGGGGTCGTTGACGCTGAGCGGCGCCAATTCCTACACGGGAACCACGAGGGTCGGCGGCGGCGCGCTGCGGACAACCGGCGTGGGAACCATCGGGACCGGTCCGTTGGCGATCAACGCCGCGGCGGGGATTTCGTCGATGTTGAGTATCGGCAATTCTCAAACCGTCAGCGATCTCTCCGTCAATGCAAATCCAATCGGCGTAGCCTCGCTTGCTGTCGGTTCGGGAAAAACGCTCACGGTCTCTAGCTCTTCATCCGCGGGCAGCACCACCTTACAAGGCGCGCTTAACGTCACCGGGCCAGGAACGCTACGAGTCAACAGTAACTCCATAACGTTCGCCGACAACAGCGCACTCAACGTTCAAGCCGGCACGGTGATTCTCGGCGCCGGCAGCGGCGCGACAGGCGGCATCGGGCAAGGAGTCACGGCAACCGTCGCGAGCATGGCCACGCTCGAGTTGGCCAACTCCGTTTCGCAGCCCGTTCCGCTACCAAACCGGATCGCAGTTTCCAACGACGGCGCGCTCGTCGTCGGCGATGGATCTCATATCGCCACGCAGCAAGTTGGCGGGGTCGACGGAATTGGGAGCGTTGCCGTGCAAGCCGGCAGTAGCTTGACGGTTAATCACATCGATCAGACCTCGCTGACGATCGGCGCCGGCGCCACTTTTACGCTCGACGCCTCGGATGCCTCCGGCAATCCGTTGACAGTAGCCGCATCGCTCGTGTCGTCTGGCTCGTTCGCGTCATCGGCGTCGGTTGGCGGAAGTTTGCCACGACTCCAAAACGAGAACGGTCAACTGCTCACGACGATTTCGCTGGGCGGTAAGTCTCCGCTGGCAATCCTGGGTAACGGGTTGAGCAGTTCCTCACTTGGTTCGGCGGGCCCATCGAGCGGCGCATCGCTCGGCGGCAGCGGTTCGGAGATAACGGCCGTGGCAGAGCCGTCGACCGCAGTCTTGCTCTTGATCGGCGCCATGGCCGCATGGCCGTTCGCGCGGCGGAAAACTCGGCGAACAGTTTAGTTGGTTCGCCGGGCGGTCGCCTAACAAAGCGAGCCCGCGAACGGCTATTTGCCGGACGCGGGCTCGTTATGAGCAGCGCGAACTCTACCCCCATGGCCGAATACTCGGCGGTGGGCTTGAACGTTACGCGCTTTTGTTCTTGGCTTCCAGAATCGGGAACACGGGCTCTTTCGCGAGGACGTTGTTGTCGTTGATCACGTACGAGGCCCCCGGATGCTCCGGCAGATCGTACATGATGTCGAGCATGACTTCCTCAATGATCGACCGCAGGCCACGGGCGCCTGTTTCCTTTTCCTGGGCCCGCTTAGCAATTGCCCGGAGCCCCAGGTCGGTAAACTGCAAATCGGCACCTTCCATGCCGAACAGCTTCTGGTACTGCTTGACCAATGCATTCTTCGGCTCTTTGAGGACGCGAACTAGAGCGTCAGTATCCAGTGGCCGTAAAGACGAGATCACAGGTAGCCTTCCCACAAGCTCCGGAATTAGCCCGAACTCCAAGATATCGTCCGAATCGACCTGGGGAAGAAGTTCCGCTAGCTCGGCGTCGCCGCGCATGCCGCTCTGCTGACCGAAGCCGATCGTCCGCTTGCCCAATCGCTTGGCGATGATCTTCTCGATTCCCACGAACGTCCCACCGCAGATGAACAAGATGTTGGTCGTGTCCATCTGGATGTACTGCTGCTCGGGATGCTTGCGCCCCCCTTGCGGCGGCACATTGGCCACGGTTCCTTCGAGCATCTTGAGCAGGGCCTGCTGCACCCCTTCGCCCGACACATCACGGGTGATCGATACGTTTTGGCTCGTTTTGCCAATCTTGTCGATCTCGTCGATGTAGAGGACGCCGCGCTGAGCCGACTCCAGATCGAAATCGGCCGCATGCAGCAGCTTCAGGAGCAGGTTTTCCACATCTTCGCCGACGTAGCCCGCCTCGGTCAGCGTCGTAGCGTCGCCGATCGCGAACGGGACGTTCAAAACCTTGGCCAGCGTTCGGGCGAGCAGCGTCTTGCCGCAGCCCGTCGGCCCCAGCAGCAAGATATTGGACTTATCGACCTCGACGTCCGTTCCTTCGGCTCCGAGCGTGAGCCGTTTGTAATGGCTGTGGACGGCCACGGCGAGCACCTTTTTGGCGTGCTCCTGGCCGATCACATACTCGTCGAGGTGAGTCACGATTTCGCGCGGCGAGGGAATCCGCGTGAAGAGCTGCTTGCTGGCGCCGCGGCGCCGCCTCTCTTGGTCCAAAATCGATTGACAGAGCTCGATGCACTCGCCGCAGATATAAACGTCGCCGGGGCCTTCGACGAGGGGCCCGACGTCGCGATAGCTCTTACGGCAAAACGAGCAGAAGGCGTTCTTCTTCGTCGTGCCGCTTCCGCGCCGACCTAGATTTACATCCCTACCTGAGGGCATGTCCGATCCTTTCAATTTCCGCTTCACCGGGGCGCTCTCGACACCACGGGTAAGCCATCATCCACAGTAAGTCGCTCGAGGGGGCCAGAACCTGCGTCGGGTCTTGCTTTTGCCAGGGGGGCGCTTCCTTGTCCGCACTTGCTTCGAGCAATCACAAATTCGATCGTCGTCCGCACGGCAATTGGCGGGCGGTCGTAAACCGCTCCGCCCGTAGATCCATCCAACAGCTTCGTGGCGCCGGCGCCGCAATCGCCCAGAGCCCTACTTGAATTCAAACCGCCCCGCATGGATTGACTGTCAAATGCGATCTAATCGCATTAGACCCATCGAGCCGGGCGTCAGCCGCTTAACCCTTGTCGCTGGTATCCTTTAACTCGCCCTGTATTTTTTCCGCTAGCAGCGTCTTTATAGTTCGGAATTCCTGGTCGCTAAGGCCACCTTGGGAGTGCAGTTCACGGAAATTACTTAACATCCCGCCGGCCGCTGGCTGATCGTCTCCCGCATCACCGCGAAACCTTCCCACGATGTAGAGGGCCAGCGCCACTATGAGCGCCAGGATCGTACACCACAGCAAAATCGGCATCGCTGGATGCGAGAAAATCTGGGGCATGGCCTAGCTTACGCGATCCACAAAGTCGCGGGGAGCTGGCTCGAAACGCTTGGCGACTCGAGCCCGTTGATTCGCTCCATTATGTACCTGTCCCGTGAAGTAGTCCAGGATTGCAGGGGGGCAAAATCTTTTTTGCGCGAGCTCGGTACATAGCCGCGGCATCCTGCCGCGGCGAGTATTGCGATTTAGGCGGGGGCTTCCGCATGCATTGTTAAATTTCACAGGACTCCGCAGCAGGATGCCGCGGCTCTGTACGCTGGGACCCGCAAACTCAACCCAATTTCCGACTCGCGCACGTCAAGATTTCGCCAGATTCTCCACTCTGCATCATCCTTTTGACCCGCTCAAGCGCCGCGGCCGTTACGTCCGATACGTTGAATACGGCCGGGCGACTCCACCGAGTTTGCCCGGCGCAACAAGCCCGCCATCGTTGGAGACCGCCGCTAAATGTAGCGGCCCACCCGCCCCACTGGCTTCCCGCAGCCGGTGGGGCGGCTGTCTCCTTCGACCGACCCAGAGACTTGGCATGCGAAACCGCGTTCAAATCGCCGCGTCGTGCTGCGCGCTTATCGGACTTCTGATCCTGGCGGCTGTCGCTTGGGCCGGTCTTCCCGGCGCGGCCGTCGCCATGCCCGAGCCCATCGCCACGCGGCAATCGACGTTTTCGATTCCGTTCACGCTCCCGTCGGGAACCGATCCGGGACAAGAACCGGTCGAGGTGCGACTGTATTGCTCCACGGACCAGGGGCGCAACTGGGCCGTTGCCGGCCGTGTCGAGCCGAAGCAGTCCAGCTTCGTTTTCAAAGCGCCAAAAGACGGCGAGTATTGGTTTATCATTCGCACGGTCGATCGCGCTGGACGACTTAAGCCGGAAAACGGCCGGTCTCCCGAATTGCGGGTGATCGTCGATACGCTGCCACCGAGGCTGGATCTCACGGCCACCCGGAGCCCCACCGGCGAAGTCTCGGCCCACTGGACGGCCGTCGATCCTCTGATCAAAGCCGATTCGATCGTTATCGAATATCAAGCCCAGGGCGACCTGGGCTGGCATCCGGTGTCGTTCGAGGCGCCCCGCGACGACCCCAGCCGAAGCACGACCAGCGGCGACGTCAATTGGCGTCCGGCGACGGCCGGGCCGATGATCGTGCGGGCCGAAATTCGCGACCGCGCCGGCAACATGGCCGTCACCACGGCGACGGCCCGCGATGGCCAATCCGCGCCGGCCCTCGCGTCGCCCAGTGTCCCGATGCCCGGCTATACGACCCCGGCCAGCGCGCCGGTCGAGAATACTAGCCCTTACAACGCTCCCTATCGAACTCAGCCCTCGCCGACCGGCCGCTCTCATGACGGCGACCGCCACGACTTGACGGCCAGCACCAAGCCGGGGCGAGACCGAACGGATCCAAAACGGACGGTCGACGGCGCGACTCCAGGCGGAGCGATCTGGCCCGCCGATCAATTCACGAGTCAGCCGATTACCGGCTCGGGTCCCGCGCTTTCGCGAGATTCACTGGCCCAAGATTCCGCCGCTGCCCGCGCGGTCGAAAGCCGGATCAATCCGCCGGTCGCCGATCGCGTCGTCGCGCCGTCGGACTACGGCCCGCCGCCTACGACTGCCGGGCGCGCAGGGCTACCATCCGCTGAAACGAATTCGCCGGCCCCGGCGGCGGGTGTTTCTGGGGCCGCGAATCCTTTTACGCAGGGCGTGCGCGCGGGCGAACGGCCCTACATGGTCAACTCGAAAAAGTTCGCGTTGGAATACCAGGTCGAATCGGTCGGCGCCTCGGGCATCTCCAAGATAGAAATTTGGGGGACCCGCGACGGCGGCCGAACTTGGAACAGCTACGGGGTCGAGCCGGCCCGGCAAGGCCCAGTCCGCGTGAGTGTCGATTCCGAAGGTCTATACGGCTTCCGAATCACCGTGCGCGACGGCAATGGATTGGGCGGCCGCGCGCCCCAAAGCGGCGATCTGCCCGAGCTCTGGGTGGGCGTCGATCTCACGAAGCCGAGCGCGCGAATCGTCGGCGCGGAGCTCGGCGCCGGCGATCACGCCGGCGAATTGATCGTGCGCTGGGAAGCGGCCGATGCCGTGCTGGCCGCTCGCCCGATCACGCTGCTATTCAGCGATCGGCAAGGGGGGCCATGGTCGACGATCGCGGCCGGCCTAGAGAACTCGGGCGTGTACCCCTGGCGGTTCGACAATCGCGTGCCGGATCGAGTCTATCTGCGACTCGAAGTACGGGACGACGCGGGCAACGTCGGCCAGTTCGAGACGCAATCGCCCGTCGGTCTCGATCCCAGTCGCCCCAGCGGCCATCTTCGCACCGTCCAACCGGCCCCCGACGAATCCGGCCGCGTGCAGACGTACCAGTTCTACCGCTAGAGAGCCTCTCATAGTCGGGCGGACAGGGGCAACATGTCCTTGCTAAAGCCGCCAAAGGTAATTTCGAGTTCGCGAGCTTATCCGGCGCGGCTTCCCCTTTTGGACAACGTTCTGTTTCCAGTGAGCCCCGATCGCTCGACACGCGGTTTACAGCACACGGGCGAAAACACCCCGTTGACAACGTTGAGAACCGGCCGCAAACTATCACGGCCTCAGCATTAGCCGGAGTGGCGGAATGGCAGACGCGCTGGACTCAAAATCCAGTAGCCGCAAGGCTGTGTGGGTTCAAGTCCCACCTCCGGTACTGTCTACACTGTAAGGCTTTAGGTGTCTCGCGTCGGTTCATTTTAAGTCGCCTCGAAAACGTCAACCCTCCAATAACCCTCCAAGAGCCGTTCAGCCGACGTTTGCCACAGTCAGCGTCGGCACGTAGAGCTTCTGCACGGCCGGATTGAGTTGGCGGGCCATGTTGATGTAGCGCTGGGTCGTCTGATAGTCCCGGTGCTGCATTAGGTGCTGCAACGCGTCGGGTGTCAGATTGGCCGCGTTCATCGTCGCGAACGCCCGGCGCAGGTCGTGGAAGCCGTAGTGGGCCTTGCTCCCCTCGGGCTTGACCTTGGCCGCGTTCTGAATCGCCCGATACTGCGCGAATAATGACGGCCGACTATGGTCCCACGAAAACATCAGCGGCGAAAAACTCTTGAGCTTCGCGAGGTGCTCGACCACGAGCGGGTGTAGCGGTATCTTCTGGTCCCGCTTCCCCTTGTTGTCTGTGGCTCGGCTGATCGCTGTAGCCGCGTCCAGGTCGACGTCTTCCCATCGCAGGGCCAAGAGCGAACCGATACGCCAGCCGGTCATATAGGCCATCGTGAGCAGCCCACGCCACCAGTCGGCCGCCGGGTAGGGTTGCTGCTCCGGCCAGCGGGCCTTGTCGCACGCAACGTACAACTTCGCGAAATGCTCGGGGGTGACATACACCGCCAGCTTGCCGGGCTCGCGGAGAAAATCAATCTCCGGCGGCTTGGCCAAGAATCCCCAGCGCACGGCCTTCCGCAAAATGGCCCGCAGCGTCCGCAACTCTTTGTTGACCGTCGCCGGTGACACGAGCGGGCTACCTTCGCTGTTCCTGTACTTTTTCTCGAACCGTCGCGCGGCCACGTAGTTGGCGATCGTCTTGCTGGTGATCGACTGCATCTTGACCGGCTTCGCGATCCGCTCGAAATGGTTGATGGCGTACTGTGCCGATTCGCGGGTCCCGGCTTCCATGCCGACCATCACCTTCGATTCGTACTCGACAACGAATTCCTGCCAGCGCTTGCGACTTGTGTTTTCGTAGACGCCCGCCGCTAGTTGCCCCTCGACTCGGCGACAATGCTTTTCTGCAGCGCTCTTCGCGCCGATGCTCTTCTGAGTTCGCTTCCCGTCCGGTGTGTACCAGCCGACCGACCACGGGCAACCGGCGCCGAGCTTCTGTTTCTGCTTCGGGTCTTGGAAAATCCAAGCTTTCATGGTGATACCCTCGATTCGTTGGTGTCGGTTGAAATTCGGATGCGTAGGATCGCGTCTAACGCGTTCGGATGCCTCGGGTCGACGTTTGATACCTTCGGCGCGAGCGTGCGGCCGATGCGTTGTGTCGCGTTCATTGATCCCCTTTGAACTGAAGTACAAATCCGGTCCGGCCGCTGTTTCAGCGATAGTTGGACTCAGTTAAATCATGTCGCCTTCAAGCACATTCTTATCAAGTCGCACATACCGATCGACTGATTCTTTGAGCAGAGGCGCTACGTGATCGTCGAACGCGCCGAGAATCACGACGACGCCCCGACGTTGAATCTCTTGAACTGCTGGCAAGAAATCCAGGTCGCCGGCAATCAGCACGGCGACTTGAATGATGTCGGTGAATGCGCCCACCAGCATGTCGACGGCAAGGAGCATATCGACGCCTTTTTGCCTCCGTGGTTTGCCTCGCAAATGGCCGAACCGTAGGTGTGTGTCAGAGAGTCGCGTGATTTTGGACCAGTATTTTTCTGAATTCGGGTCCGGCAGTTCCGGTAGCTCGGGGTCGGCATCGTAGTAATTGCAACGCGTTAAAATAACGTTGCGACCACGATCAACGTCGGAGTTAATCAATACGGTTTTCACGACGGTCAGCGGATTCGGATAGGAGGTTCCGAACTTCCTGCCGCCGACGCGAAGGTATCCGCCATCCACGAAACCGTGCGTCACTTCCATCGTCGTGGTCTCCGTGTTGAAGTAATAAAGCCGACCCGGCCGCAATCGTGACGGCCGAGCCGGCGGGTGACTAAGCTCGGCCGCGCTTAATACCAAGCTCGTTGGCCTTCACGTTTTTCAATAGGTCGACGTCGACGCTATCAAGGTGAAGGGCCACGAAGCCGGTGTTGCGCACTCGCTCCATATCGTTGAAGTTGTCGGCGAATTGGCTTGCGTCGGACCTGCCCCCGACAAACGACAGTCGCGCCAGCACGTCGACAGGGATTAGGAATACGCCGTGATCGTTGCCTTCCACCTCCAGGTCGGGGGCAGCCTTGCTAGATTTGATCGAAGGCCGAACAACGGCAGATTTCGATTTGTGTTTCGTGACCTTAGCCGTCTTGCTTTGACGTTTAATTGCGGTCGCCATAGTTATCCTCGATAGGTTGGTTTGTGAGTTGAAATTGAGACAGAAAAGCCGGTCGGCGCCCACGAGCAGCGCCGCCAGCGGGGAACTCCAACTAGGCCGTGGCCAACGCGCGCTTGCGAGTTTTGGCCTTAGCGGTCGGTTTCTTTTTCGCAGCCTTGGCGGCATTGTCCGCCTTGATCAATTCCCGGGCCTGCCGCAGAATCTCTCCCTGGGTCGCCAGCAGTTCAGAGAATCCGAATTCCGGGAAAAGCAAAGCCCGGTCCTTTAGGCCAAACTTTTCGAGCGCCTGGACCGTTGGCACGTCCAGGTCGACCAGCTTGTCGCCGCGGTCTTCGTGCAAATACTTGTCGCGGAGCTCGGCCCGGATCGTCAGCACGCCAGCCTTTAGATCCACGTCGGCACAATTGACATACTTGAGCTTATTGGACGCGATGCCAGCGCCATCGTTTAAGCGAATCCAGCACTCCCAAAAAAGCCTCCGAGGCAATCCGCAGATCATGTGGCCGGGGCAATCATGATCGATCACCTCGAGCATCGCCGCCACTTCCGCCCGTTGCTTTTCCTGGTCGTAGTGGAATTCCAGGACGTCACCGCATTCGTAGTCGATCGAGTATTCGCCACGAACATCGGGCCACGCCGGCAACTCCATCGCTAACGCCTCTTCCAAGCGAATCTTGACCATCCACAACTCCCCGCTCAGCCGTGCCGATACGTCGTTGAAAGAAACTACGCGGGCATCCCTTTCCGCAACGTCGCTGAGATAGACCGCCACGGGGTCATACTGCGGCGGCGCCTCGTCAAGGCTCCCGTCCCAACCGCTCGGCCGCTTCACGACAATGAGCGTGAATCGATTGGCTCGCGGCGGTAGTGGCGCGTTGGCCTCAAAAGCCGCTTCCAGTTCCCGGGCCCGGTTGAAGTAGATCGCGCCGACCTTGCGGAGCTGGGCGACAACTCCAGCGGCGACTGGCCCGTCGCGGTCGTCCAGTTCCATGGTCGTCGTTTCGTCGGGAAAGTCTTCGCTGTCGTTCGACTCCTCGGGAATCGAGAGGCTGAAAAGATGCCCCTCCGACCCTGGTGAGCGAGGGTCTTTTCCATCCCAAAATGACGTCGCGCAAAACTCGATTTTGACTCGCCCGCCGGATAGCTCGTTAAGATGCTCCGCGAGGCGCTCCCGCTTTTCGAGCGCGGTTTCACGACGGGTGGACTTCGACGGGGACGCTTTAGATTTCGACATGGCAGGCCATGCCTTTCCCTGCGCGGTGGGCGCAGCAAAAAACCGCAGCCCCGGTCAACCGCTGAAAAAGCGCCCGTGAGAGCACTTGCGCCGAAGCGCCAGTTGACCGGGGTTGCGGTCATTTGAATTTGGCATAACAAGAATCTCACGGTAAAAGCCTATGCTGGCTGCCGGCTAAGTGTTTTCAGACACCTTTCCGACGCCCGCAGTATGCCGGACGGGCGCCGGGGTTGTCAACGCGGGATTTTGGCCGGCATTCAACTGGAAGATTTTACCAGTTGAATCCATCTCAGCCGCCCTTCCACTCTTCGCCGTCGCCCAGCAGGTCGGCCTGGAGCCTCTTTAGAACTTCGCCGTTCGCCTTCTGGGTCCGGCCGATTTCCGCCTGGTGCTTGGCGATGGTCGAGCGGAATTCGAGGTCGCTGTTTATTCGCTTGTCGAGCAAGGTCAGCATGTCCGCGAGGCGAACTTGCAAATCGGCGTTTTGCCGGCCGATGCCCTCGACGGCGATGATGTTTCGCTTGAATTGTTCAGGGGTCATATTAAAAATCCGCTACGTTGGTGGTGTTGTCGGGCGCCGTGGTTTGTCCGGTGACGGCGGTGGCGATTTGCCGCAGGAATTCCGTGTGCTGCTTTTCTTCCGCAAGCTGCTCGGCTTGCAAATCCGCCTTGTGCCGGTTGAGATCATCGGCCAGCCGCTTCGAGCCTTCGACCGCTGAGAAACCCTCGGTCGTGCCGACCAGTGCGGCGGCCGTGCCGGGGGACTCGCGGAAATCAGCGATTTTATTTTGGGTCACCAAGACCTTTTCGAGTTCGGCGGCGGCCTTCGCCGCAGCACGGTGGAACGTATCCATTCCGATGGCGCCCTCGGCCATCAGACCGCGCAACTCGCTGAGCGTGTCTCGAAACTTTTCCCACGGCTCGCGGACCCCTTTGGCGACTTCGGCGCCTTTTTTCATTAACGCTTCGAGGTGCTTTATGTTTTTCTCTGCCTCGGTGTTCACCTCGACCGTGCTGTCCTTAATTTTGCCCAGCGACTTAGCGTGCTTCTCCGCCGCTTCCTGGGCAGCCGCTACCTTCGTTTTGAGTTCATCGAATTTGCTGCTGATAACGGTCACAGCCACGGCGGCGGCGGCTATGCCAGCGGCTAGCGCGGCCGGATTGGTCAGTGCCTCAAGGATTGTTTCCGCTTCGACCATCGCTTGGATCCCCTCGACAATGAACCCAATCGCCTCGACAACGGCCGGCACGATGATGATGACGGCGCCGATTTCGGCAGCGAACTTAGTCCAAGCGATCACGGCCGCCGTGATGCCGTGCGCGTGTTGCGTGCTGGACACGGCCATACCCTTCAGTTCGTCTGCGATAACCTTGAGAATCGGCGCGACTTCCGTGGCGAGCGTAGTCTCGAACGCGATCCAGGCGGTTTCTAATTCGTGTAGAGAGTCTTTCAAATCCTTCATTGACTGCGCTGAATTGTCGTCAATCTCGCCGCCCAGCTCGCGCAGTTTCCGCCGCGCCTTTTCGATGCCTTCCGTGCCCTTATTCAACAGCGGCAACAGGTCCGCCCCGGCTTTGCCGAAAATCTTGACTGCGGCGGCGGCTTCATCGGCCGGGTTCTTGAGTTTGGCGATCGCATCGGCGATTTTCTCGAAGTCTTCGGCCGCCGAACCCTTCAATTCGGCGCTGGTCAGCCCTAGCGCGGCCAAAGCGCCGCCGGCCTCTTTGTTGCCGGCGTGCATTTCGCCGATCGTCTTGAGCATCTTTTGGAGACGGTTGTCCAGCGAATCGGCGGCGACTTCTGATTCTGCGGCGGCGAACCGCAAGCCGCTTAGCTCTTGGGTGGTCACGCCCAGGGCATCGGATAGAACTTTGAGCTTGGCGCCCTGTTCGACGATTTCAAAGAATCCGCCGACGGCCTCGCGGGCCATATCGAACGCCGCGCGCATCGCTTCGACGCCAGCGCCGAACGAAAACGCCTCTTTGAGGTTCAACCCGTTGGCGTGCGACTTGAGCTCATCGAGACTGGCCTCGATTTGCTTCATGTCCTGCGCAAACTGGCCGGCCGTCGCCCGCACAACCGCCGTAAGTGAGCCGATGTTATCAGCCATTGGTGTTACCCTTGGTCAGCTTGTTAAACGCCATAATTTCCGTCCCGATGCGAGCCGTAATGATCGGTTCGGCTAGCAAGATATGCCGGGAGTTCTCATCGAACATCGGCGAGCCGTTTTCGTTGATGAGCGACTCCTCGACGACAGCGGCAAGATAATTTGCCGCGTTGCCCTTCGCAGCGGCGTCGGTGATTATCGAGCTAAGCCGGAGATATTGCTCAGCGCCCAGCCGGCGGGCCTTCACGTCTCCGCCCCACTCGGGAACGTGGATCAGCTTTTCGCCCGGTCCATGAGCGGCCTTAATCTGGTCGATCGTTAACATCCGTGCTTTCCCTTTGAGTTGAATTCAGCCGCCCGGCAGCGGAAACGCTTATTAACGCCAACCGGACGGCAATGGCGCGACAAGCGCCTTTCTCTGTTGTTCAAAAACCGTCCTGCCCACCTTCACCAACCTCATTATCAGCGGCGCGTGATGGCGAAAAGTTTTCCGAAAACGCCACCACGAACCGCCGGTTATTTTTTTACGTTCTCAGCCCTGCGCGGCGCTTGGTGTTTTCCCACCGCCTTCGCATTTCGTTTTCTTCAGCCGATGCTGCCGTGGCCTTTGTCCGCTTCCATAGTGCGCGAAGTTCATCATCGGTTAGTTTGTCGAAGTCAAAAGTCGGTGGGTAAAAATCAGAGATTCCGACCGGGCTTAGGATGCTGCCGGCCGCATTGCCCGATTCAACCACGTCGCACGCCAGCACTTCCACGGGCGTCCACAGCGGCGGTAATGCTTGGCCATCCGGTCCAATCAATGGGCGCCCTTGGCTGTTTTTCTCGATTATCTTTTCGACGTTGATGACGAATGACATTGAAAGCGCGTCGCGGTCGGAATTCGCCAGATCCATCACATACCCGGCCAGATTTCCTCGCGGGGAGCTAAACGCGGTTGGATCGAAAAACAGATCGGCGCGGAGCGAAGTATTGATAGGTAAAAACGGATCCCGAATCCGACCTAGAAAACTACCGGGCTCGCCGGTTACCGCCGAGCCGTGGCCAAAATGGCTCATCACGCCACTGGAGTTTGCCTTAATCAGCCGCAGGGCGGTCGCGAGCGAAGCCTCGTTGAATCGGCCGATCTTGGTTTTGAAGACGCCGACGCAGGCCAGTTCCACGCCTCGAAGCGCGAGACCATCTCGATCGACGCGAATCTGACGATTTGCAATATCGGCCCGCAAGAATTCGATTGTCGCCATATTCCGTCCCTTCGTTAGTGAGAGTGGCCGTTGCCGTTGTGCTCGCCGTTCATGCCGACCGACGCGCGGATTTCCGCTAATCGCGTTGCGAGCATCGACGTGGTGAGCGATTCCTCCGGGAGCTTGCCCAGTTCGCGAATCGCGGCCAGCATTGCTTGATTCATAGCGACCATCTTTTTGTTGTAATCCGGGGAGTTTTGGTCGACGTCGATTTTCTGTAAATGAGCGGCGGACAGTTCGGCGCGGAGAGCGGCAATCGATTCGTCCGCCGTTTCACGGAGAATTTTCAGCCGCGAGTCACGGGCAATGTCCGCTCGGGCAATGGCGCGTGAGCGGGCGCTCCATGCCTGCTGGGCGGCAATTTGGGCATCGCGAAACGCGAGCGCGGCGGCCTTTTCTTCGGCTAAGGCTGTTTCGTAACTCTTGGTGAGCGCCGGCAGTTCACGCAGAAGGTCCGCGTCGATTTTCTTGACGGCGGTTGCAGCGTCTGACCGCTCTTGGTTCCGCGCCTCTTCGTCGCTGGCCAAGAGTCGGGCGCCCTCGGCGCTACGCAAGAATAAATCGGCAAATCGTTCAATGGCTGCGGCGACCATGTTGGTTTTCCTCAAGTTGAGTGTTATTAGCGGCCAACAGTGGCGAAAGTTTCTAAAAACGCCACCACAGTCCGCCGGTTGTTGTTACGTTTCGAGGTTATCAAATCGCGGTTCGCCGCCGGAGAAGGCCAGCGTTGGAATCGTCCCGTCATTGAGCGCCAGCATCGTCGATGTGACGGGGTAGTTGTCGAGCAAATATGCGTGGAGCAGGGCATAGGGTACCGCGCGAAACACGGTGATGATTGCACCCGGGAGCTGGCCCTCGCCTTGACGAGCAGCGTCGAGTAATTTGTCCCAGCGGACCGTTGCCGCGTCTTGCCCGCCAAGCATGTTTTCGGCGATTTCCAGCACCAGCACGACCGGTGATGCAACGCCGGCGGCTAGCGCTTCGCGATTGGCAAGAGCGGTTAGTCGCCGAGTCGTACCGGTACTTAATTCAGTAATTCTCATGTTTGCGATCCCGGAGGATGAGGGTTAGTAGGTTAGGAGTCCCTTCATTGCACGCTTGGCGTGCAACATGCCATGCGGGGACAATGGGTTGGTGGGTTGCTTCGGCTTGATGATCCGGCGAAGAGCGCAGCCTCATAGGTCCGATTGATCGCGGGCAGGGCCTTGGAAAGGTCGGCGGCGACCCTCTTGTTAGCCTCGGCCAGGGCTGCGCGCTCTTGGAGTCGGCGCTCTTCGTCGGTCTTCTCTAACTGTTTTGCAATGTCGCTGCGACTGAATGCTTCCAGCAGATTGAACATGGCTCATTCTCCATTTAGTGATGCCGGTAGTGTTATTTTAGGATTGATGCTCGCGCCAGTTGTCCGTGTGGCGGACATAACGAAAATAAACTTGTGCCGCTGTCCGCAGGCTTTGCAACGGACATATTGCACGGTGGCGAATTCACCGGTTTTTTGACGTCTAAAATGAGTTCCGCCACTTCGGTCGAAGTCCGTCCCGCGACATTTTCGGCACTCTGGCAGCACGACATAGACCGTAGGCAACGTCATCCGTCGCTTATGCGCCGGTGGAGTGGGCTCGGGAGTGGCGGCGCTGCGAATCATTAGAGCGCGAGTTGTCCCGGAGTGGAATAAATTGATTGGACTTCAAGGGGAGTCGCGATCGCTACGCCCAGCGCCATGATCGCGGCGACGATGCCGTCGATTCGCTCTGTCGATTTCTTTTTGCTCGGCTTGATGTTGCCTGCCGCGTCGGTTTCGGCGGCGGCGTTACTGGCCATCCACCGGAGAACGGGATTCCCGCCATGCTCCAGGCGATCGCCGATCAAAAGCGTCTCGAATTCCTTGGAGGGCGCGGACATACTCGAGAAGCCCTGCCCAAAATCCACCACATCGAACCCGTCGCCCATGAGCTGGTTCGTGATCTGGCTTGCGTTCCAGCGATCGCGGGCAATCGTCTTGATCTGAAATTGCTTGCCAAGTTCGTTGATGTCGCGGCGAACCACGTCGTAATCAGTGACGTCGCCCTCGGTGAGCGTGAGGAAACCTTGCCGCGCCCAAGTTCCGTACGGCACGCGGTCAACCCGCTGCCGCTTCTCGGCGTTGACTTTCGGCGCCCAGAAGAACGGTAGCAACAAGACGTCGCGATCAACTTGGAAGGCAAGAACGAATGCGGTGATGTCGATCGCGGTCGATAGGTCCAGCCCGCCCGTGCATATCGCCCCTCGCAATTGCTCTATTGTCGCGGCCCGCCACGCAACCGGGTCCGCCTGCGCCCGCTCGTCCCAGCGGTCTATTGACAGCCAGCGGACGTCCTGTTGAGTTTTCTGGTTTAGATGTAGCCGGCGAAAAGTGTTTTCGTAGGTTGGCGTTTCCTGCGCCCGCTTGCATTCCCGCTCCAGGTAATCGCGGCTGACGCTGACACCCAAATTGGGATTGGCGTCAATCCATTGCTCGGGATCAGTCCAATCGGCATCCCTGGAGAGTTCAAACACGACGGGCAAAAACGCCTGATCGTCAATGATGCCGTCGCGGACCTTGTGAGCGTAATCGTGTTTTTCATTGCAGATACTCGGCCGGTCAAAATCCGCCGTTGTGATGAAAACCATTAGCGGCTGGGTTCGATTGGCCGACGCCATCGACGTCGCCAGGGCATCGACCAAATCTCTGTTGGGCTGGGCGTGCAACTCGTCGACGATGCCAAGACTGAGGTTGAGCCCGTGCTTCGTGCCGGCGTCGGCGCTGATTGCTTGGTAGCTCGCGGCCGGATCGTCGCGGAGCACGATCGACCGCTGGCCGACTCCGCCGAAAACGTGAGCCAGGCTATCCAGTCGGGGCGCTTGCCGGATCATCCCGGAGGCATGGCGAAAGAGCAGCGCCGCTTGCCCGCGTTCGGCGGCGGCTGACACGATCTGGGCCCCAGCTTCGCCATCTTCGAATAAGGCGTAAAGCGCGATGCCCGCGCACAACGGAGTTTTTCCATTTTTGCGAGCGACGTAAATCAAGCATTCCCGGTATCGGCGGACCGTCCGCTCCTCATCATCGATTCGCTTCCAGCCGAATAGGTTGGCGATGATCGACTTTTGCCAGTCTTCGAGCTTGAACGGCTTGCCGGCGGCGGCGCCTTCGACATGCTTTAGCTCTGTTTCGAAGAATTTCAGGGCCTTGATTGCGTCCCGGTATTCAAACCAGCAGCCTTCCGAGTCGCGGTGGGGGTCGTAGCCGGGGATTCCGAGAATCAATTCGTTGAGTTGGGCCTTCGTCGGCGCCCGCCACTTGATCGACGGTGCCGGCATCGCTTTGCTCTTTTTTGTGGGCTTTTCGGCCTCTTTAGCCCGCTGTTTAGCCCGCCAAGAGCCTCGGGCTTGGAGTTCGGCGGCGGTCATCGGTTGTGGTCCGCGTTTTCCCATTTTAGGTTTTCCTGTTTAACTCGTGAGCGTATGAAGAAATGGGAGCGACGGTTTCCCGCCCTTCGAATTTTGAGGAATTTCTATCCCCCCCCCTCTGCCGGCCACAGCCCCCGGCGCACATCACGCTCTCGGGGCAGGCGAGGAACCATTTCCGGTAGGTCCGCCACCACGAGTCGTAGCCCCGCTCATCTGGCGTGCCACGTTGCCGGTCGTACTGCTTGGCCGCTTGCTGGCGTTGCTCGGCGCCGAAGGTCTTGGGTCGATTGGGCATGGTGTTGGTCCTGATTACCTAACTGCGGTGGGCCGACGGTCGTGCGCCCCATCGGTGTCAGCCAGCACGAGCAGTAACCCCCCGTCGCGCTCGCCTTCGAGGCGTGCAAGCTGGGTGGTCAACGTGGCGATACGATCCTCGATTCCGATTAGCTCTTGCCGCTTGCTGTCTGTCTCGCTCATGGCGTCTCCAAGGTTGTTGCGGTGAACGGCAGTGAACGGTAGTGAAGGGGTTTCCGGTTAATTCTCTATACACGCGTATTTCCCGTTTAACCGGGAAAGTGGTTCACTGGTATTCACTCTGTTCACTCTCTGCTTGTAACCCGATGCCCCACCAACCTTTGCGGCCTTTGTGTTTTCCGGCCGTGTAGCGGTCGGAGTGAAGACCACGTTCGCCCAGCATGCAACCGAATTTTGTCTGAGTTGTCTCGCGGTCACCGCTGTAATCCCGATACGCTTCAAAGAGTTGCGTCGCGGGGCAGCTCGCGTGAGACTCGACAACGCAACAGTTCTCGATAAACGAACCGAGAACGTCTTCACTGGCGCGATATTCTTCCGTGGCCGCCTTCACTTGCTCGGGCAATCCCAACCCGTCGCGCTGCCAAGCCAGGCATCCGGCCACGAGCCATCGCAGGATCGCCGGGGCTTCGGCTTGGAGCTTTTTCGAGAGTCCCTTGTCCTGTCGCTCATCGGGAATTCGGACGGTGAACGGCACGAGCCGAATGCGGCGCCAGATGGCGTGATCGGTACCTTTGATCGCTGGCCGGTGGTTCGTCGCCATGATGACCTTGTGAGTCGGCGGGAAACTCCAAAAGTCTTCGCGCATCCCGCGAGCCGTGATCTGGTCGCCGCCGCTGACTTGCTTGACGAGCCCTTCC
This sequence comes from Pirellulales bacterium, assembly GCA_038210495.1. GTDB lineage: Bacteria > Planctomycetota > Planctomycetia > Pirellulales > DATAWG01 > JBBQWR01. The sequence goes on along the minus strand of JBBQWR010000023.1, from coordinate 49,916 downwards.
GCCATTTCCCGACCGCTGTCGGTTTCGTTGACGGTGACCAACCGCCGACGAAACAGGCTTACTAGTTCGGTGGGGTGACTCTCGCCGCGCTTTTGATCCAAGAGCCCACGAGGGGCTTGCAAGGCGTATTCGCCCAGGATGTAGAGAATCAATTCCAGCAGCGTCGATTTACCATTGCTGCCGCTACCCCAAAAAATCGTCACGATTTGTTCGCGAACGTCGCCCGTGAGGCAATAGCCCAGCAGCCGCTGGATGAACTGAATTAGCTCGGGCTGATTGTCGAGAATGTCCGCGATAAACCCCTGAAAAATTGGGCAATCGTCGCCGGCCCCGGTCGCGTATTCAACTGGGGCAACTCGCGTGATCGCATCGGCGCGAGAATGCGGCCGAAGTTCGCCCGTACGCAAATCAACCGTGCCGCTCAGTGTGTTGAGCAGCATCGAGTCGCAATCCATTTCCGCCGGCACGATCGGAATGCCCGGTTCACTTTGGGCGGCCGTGACCATCGCATTGAGCCGGGCCATTTGTTCCGAGTCGAGCGCATGCTCTAGCAGTCGAGCCCGATTGCCACCGTCCATTGCGGCGGCCCTTGCGAACATCCCGCCGATCGTGGCCTTGGCCTTGGCCGTGATTTCGCCTCGCTCATCCAGCGACCAGAATTTGCCGTTGTAGGCATACCACTTTTTGCGCGGGTGGCAGAAACGAACATCGGCGCCGTGATCCTCGGCAAACTGTCTGCCGTTGCCGCAGTCGGTGAAGTGGATTTTTTCGGGATCCGTGCTTTCGTCGGCTTTGGGCTTGGGAACGAAAATCGGCGCGGCCTTGGCAAGCCGCAATAGCTCGTCCTTCGTGCCGCCCGCAGCTATCCAATCTGAGGCATCTTTGCCGGCGCCAGAGAGTTCGACGATCCGCACGTCGGCCGCCGTGCCGTACAACATGGCGGCGACTTGTTCGGCATGCTCGCGGCCCGGATTATCTTTGTCCGGTAGCAGCGCAACACGACGGCCACGAAGATGCTTGTTGTATTCCTTCCGCCACTTCCCGGCGCCACCTGCGTTGCACGTCGCAACCAGTCCAAGAGCCACGAGATTGCCGACGTCCTTTTCCCCCTCGGCAACGAAGACGGTTTCCACCGCCGGCGCCGCGAGCAATTCAGGCAATCGGTAGGGAACCTTGCGGACGCCCTTCGTCTTCCAATCCCAACCTCCGCCCTCTTTGGGCTTACGCTGGCGAAAATCCTTCGGGTCGAAGCGGCACACTTCAAACAGCGTGGCGCCGGATTCATCCTTGTAGGCGTAGGTGGCAACGATCCTCGAATTGCCATTGCCGCTGGCGTGGCCGTTTGTCTGCGGGAATAAATCTTTCGTCGCGAGCCCGGCGGCCTTCAGCACGTCGCCGATTTCACAATTTGCATGGCAGTGGACCAAAATCCGCTCATCGTCGCCGATGCTGATACTGAGGGATGCGTTGTGGTCTTCGTGAGCTGGGCAACGCGCCGAAAATCCCCCAGATACTTCGCGAACGTGATCGAGCCGCGAGAGTACAAGGTCTAGCGGCGGGCTGTTTGTCTTTTGGATCATCGGGCTTCCATTCCGGGCAAAGTCGCTTGTCGTGGTTCGTGGAACTGGTCCGCGCAGTTCCAGCAGATATTCCGCTCGCCAACTTTCGATGTCGGCAACTTTTCGCGACAACCTTGGCAGCGTGGCCGCTTGGCCGGCTTCTGGGTTGCCTTGGCCTTTAAAGGTTGTGGCAAATTTGCCACAACCTTTTCACTAGATCGTTTAGGTTCCACGTGACCACCTCGGCTTCGACCTGTTGCCGATCGAAGATTCCAGCGGCTAACGCTCGGGCCTCACGCCACCGACGGCGGGCCGCGATGTAGAGAAACTTGGCCGCGTATCGACCAGCCCGCTCGCGATCGCCAGCCAGGATGATCGGTACGCCAGCGGCCGCCCAACCCAAACACGATCCGACCGCCGCAGCGGGAGTGATCTTGCTTCTCCAGTCGCCGCGCTCCAGGTCGGCCCAATCGGCTTCGACGATGATGCAACGCGATGGATAGGCCAGCAGCCGTTGAATTTCCCGCTCGAATCTTTCCCGCTCTTGGCCAATGCAACCGAGCAAATCACTGAGGCTCTTGCGTTCGATCGTCACAACGGATTTCAGCCCTAACAGCGAATAGTCGCCGCTGGCCAGTGTTCCGGCGACAGTCGGCATTGCAAACTGCCACGGGTGTTGCTCGCGGCTATCGACGATCACGGTGAGCGCGTCCGCTGGCAGTTCGACGGGGATTGGTAAGCGGGTCATTCGTCGCCCCGAAGAAAATCCAAGAGCGATTGCCGGCTGTACAAAAACTGCTTGCCGAGTCGCCGGCCGTGAATCAGCCCGCGACGCCTAGCATCGCCCAGCACGTGTCCGGGGATGCCCAACGCTTCGGCGGCTTGCTTCTCTGTGTAAGAAAGCCGCTTCGAATCGAGCCGAGCCTCGTCGGCTGCACGAGCCGCCAGCACGCGATCGACCACGACTTCGATAATCGGCTGAAGTTCGGCGATGTCTTCCGTTTGGAGCTTCACTTCGCATCCTCCGCCTTCTTTATCGCCGCTCGCTTTTGAGCAATCGCATTCCTCAGAATCTCCACTGCCGGCCCGTTGGGCGCTGTCCGCTCAGTGGCGGCCAGCATCTTTCGCAGCTTCGGCAGCGAACAATCGAGCAGGGTATTTCTGCGATTCGTTCTCATGGTCGTCAGGGGACCACAAAAAACGATCGCGGTCAGTTCAACGGAGAAAAGGCGGAGAAATTCGCGAATAGAATTGCCGAGAAAATACGGCTAAAACGCGGGTATAAATTTTCTCGCCGGAGAAAAGGCGGAGAAATTCGCGACACGCTCAACGCTCGAAAATGTGTCGCACTACGCCAACGCGGTAGAGATAACTGGGCTGCCTTCCAGCACGGTCTTGATTCTCTTGAAAATCCTTGCCGGCCCGGTCGTTGTTGGTATCGCGCCAGTAGTCTAACCGCTTTCGAGCCGTCTCGGCATTGATACAAAAGTGATTCGCAAATTCACGATGTGTCCACCATGCCGCGTCGTCTAGTGGTGGCCGTTCGCTGCCGTTTGCTGGCCCGTCGCTGTCTGTGTCGGCCTTCGCTTCGGCGGTCGAGGTGTCGGCGGTTTCAATTCCATCGACAAGCTCTTTGCATGGCAACCATGCGTCGTTTAGCGCCATCCACTCGGGAAGTTGTTCTCCAAGTTGGCCATGATGAGAAGCGCGTCTGGCGGCCGACAAGTAGGCATGGTACGTGGTTCCAAGAGCATCGAGCATCGGCTTTAGAACCGGCAACACGTCGCGATGCCTCATTGCTTCGGCGAGCGCGGCGGATTTCAATTTGTCGAATGGCCCGTCGCCATATCTCGGACTCAGCGCCGACGAAATTAATCGCTCAGTCCGGGTGATCGGACGGAATCCTTCTGGCTGTACGGCCGCATTATCGAATCGGTTGTGATCGGTCCTAAGCTGGGAACCAATCCCATCTCGGTGCCGTAGCGTCTCGTACAAGAGCCGGCGGAGAGCGCTGGCCATATTTGATCCTCCGTGTGGATCGGGCCGACACGAAGCCCAGCGGCAGCACACGGAGAGACTCCCGTGGGCATCGTGTCAGTTGGTGCGACCGTCGCCGCGCCCGACTGCGAACATCTTACCAAATCGCGAACCGACTGTACAAACGCTATCGTCAACCTTCCAATAACCCTCCACGCCATGTCAGAATGACGCCAATTTGCACATGACGCCGATTCAGAAAACCCCTTATTTTCCCGGTGATTCTGATTTACTCGAACTGACCCTAGACTGTGTTGCCAGACTCAAAATCCAGTAGCCGCAAGGCTGTGTGGGTTCAAGTCCCACCTCCGGTACTATCGGGGCAGACCATCGCAAGTTAGTTAAGACTGGCGAACGCCCGATTTTCGCGGCGTCTTGCAGAGGGGATTCTCTCGGCTGGTCTCTCGGCCGTTGCCGCCCGTACCGTCACAGTGGCGCCGCTGAGGCGACGTCAACCATCAGTCGGGAACGAACGACTCGGTGATCGTCGCTTCGCGCACTTGGCGGGTGCCCCGATCCCAGGTCCGGACTTTGATTTGCAGGCCCCGGAGCGGGACGGGATAGGGCGGGCTGGTCGACCTCGTCGTCGAGTCGCCGACTCCCGTTGTCCCGTTAACGGCAAAACCATTGGTGGCGTTTGCGGTTTTCCCGTAGGTCACGTTGGTGGAAAAGGGGCTTCCATTGTAGTATTCGTAGCCATTTGCCCATGTGTCGTAAGTCCAGGGTCCGTTCGGATTCACCAAGTTGGATTTTCGACCGGCGCCATAATAGGCGCCCGAGAAGTAACTGGCATTCGGCGCGTTGGCGTAATTCAGATCGACATAGGCGCCGAACACTTGCGGCGACATCGACGTGCCGCTGCCGTAGCCGGGATCGCTGGGGACAAGCGATCGTCCGCTGCCGTCTTGCTTTACTTCCGCCAGGGGATCCCACAATTTCACATCGAAGCTGAGCACGTCGGACAAGACGACATCTTCGCCGTATCGGAAATTGGCCGAGCCTTCCGGTAGAGGCCCGGGATAGCCGGAATCAAACAAAAACGGATAAAACGCGCCGTTGTGGTTGAATCGAAAATCCCGGTACGTCAAATCGGATAGGGAGTTGGCTATGTAAGATCCTGAATTATAGTCGTAGTGAATCGACGCATCCGTATTCAGAATAATTGACGACGAGCCGTCGTCGTTGAAAACCGCCGACGCCAGGTCGTTGAATGGGATCGTTCCCAAATCGGGCCGAACGAGGAGCATGTGCCGATAGAGGTTGTACGTCTTTGGGTCGGCGGCGGCATTGGCTTGAATTCCACCGTGGCTGTCGCGCGGCTGGGCCACAAACCATTGGACTTCCGCGTATTGCGATTCCATGATTTTGGTAACGCCGTTCTTCGTGGCGCGAGCTTGAAAGGGCGCGTCTTTCGCTCGCGTCGTGAAGGTGAGCACATCATTCACATATCCATACAGGCCCTGTTTATCTTGGCCGCCGGATAACGGGAGCGATTTGTCGATTTCCAGATAGCCGTCGCCTTGGCTGGGCGCCTGCCAGGGAGTGGTCGTCACCGTGTGGCCGGACAGATCGCGCCGCAGTCGTTCGACCGCAGCCCGCAGCCGCACGCTGAGATCGATGCCGCCGCGGGCGCTCGTGGTCCGCTCGGAGACGAGCCCAAATAACGCGACGGTGGCCCCCATGACGAGCAGACTGATCGCCGTGGCGACCATGATTTCGACCAACGAGAAGCCGCGCCGCTCGCCCGGTCGATCACCATGTCGATCGACGTGAACCAATCGCGGTTCATAGTCGGCGGCGAGAAAATTCATGAATCGGCCTGTCGGCGATTTCGGTCGGGAGCCCCCACTGACCGGTTATCTCCCATTCCATCCAAGGCTGCGCTGGCCGTCAAGCGAATTGCGCAAAATCAGCGCCAAAACTTTGAGGGAGCACGCAAGAACCGTATTTCGCTGGAATGAGCGGTGCGTGGCGAACCGGCGCGAAACAACGGCTATTGCCGCTTGATGCGCTCAAGCGTGTAGAGGGGCGCTAGGCTGCCGGCGCCGGCGGTCGCTGCCGTAATCGAGCCCTGCGCCGAGACGAAATCGCCCGGCTCCAGGCCGTTTAACTGACTGGCGTCGGACAAGATCACGCTGCCCCCGTACTCGTCCACCGGGCCATCGGTTGGCATATAACGCAGCCGCCAGCGGCGAGCGGTGACGGAGTATTCCAATTTGCCTTGCAGCGACTTGTACTGCGGATCGTAGCCGTATGTGGTTCCCGCGCGGTCGCCCGGCGCGGTCGTGTGAGCGGCTGGCGACTTGCCCGGTGGAGGAGCGCCTGGCTGCGCCTTTTCGAACAGCGCGGCGTCCGACGGGGCGGAGGAGCTTCCCGGATCGGCGCCATGCGGCGGCAGGTCGGTGATCTCGGGCACGATGGGCCGTTCCGCCGTCTGTTGCTGAGAACCGACGGCAACCGCATTAGTGGGTGCGATGGACGTCGGAGGTTCACTGGGCGGCAACCCCGCGCTGAGGACCGTGCGGCCGGAAATCGTGGCCGGCATTTCCGTGCTGGCTTGATCGCCGGTGGGCAGCGGATTGGCGAGTTGTTGCGCCGTGGGCGAACTGAGTTTGGCGGGAGCGGCCGCCGTGTCTGAACTGGACGGCTCGACGATCCGCACGACGCTGGGCTCGTTAGAAATTGGCGCCGCTGTCGCTGGAGTCTTGTTAGTAATGCTAACGGTCGGTACTGTCGCCGGCGCTTGCCAGTTCACGGCTGGCGCGATCGCAGTGTCGTTTAGGGGCGCTGCCGGCTGCCGCGAACTCTGGTAATTGAACCCGCCGGGGGGCCCGAGGCGTTGATCGCCGGGCGCAGCGGGACTGAGCGGCGTGGCGCCAGGAGAGCTGGGCATGATGATTGGCGCCGCTCCGGGCGGAGGCATCGCGCCAGGCGTGACGGGCACGCCCGGCGAAATCAGCGGAGCGCCCGCCGAGCCCGGGTTGTAATACGGTTGACTACCCGCTGGACCCACTGGCCCTGTGATGGTCCCGGGGGGCGGAATCGTGGAGCGGTACAGAAACGGATCGTTCGGCGGCGCGGGCGCGCGGCATCCCGCGACAATCAGCAGCACAACGATCAGGCCAAACGGCCGCTTCATCGGCAGACTCCTTTCCGCCAACAATTTCGCCAGATTGCCAGCCATCCGCGCGACGAATGCGCGCAGACCGATTGGCAAAGAAGGGACGCACAGGGTAGCGTTTTGCTGTGGCGTGTCCAGATCGGTTTTTGTGGAGCCGCAGGTTACATAGCCGCGGCATCCTGCTGCGCCGTGCTTAGTGACATTAGATTGACTGCGGCATCTGCGGCTTCGGCGAAGCGCCTCCAGCCCCGGCGCCCGGCTGTTGCCGCACAAATTACAGCAAAATACGGCGCAGCAGGATGCCGCGGCCATGTAGGGCAATGACTACTTGCTGGCGTCGCTGGCCACTTCCGCTGTCACGAACGGATTGACGATCGTCATCGATTTGTCGCTGCCGCCGAAGGTATCCGCGGTCTGGGCCGTCTTCGCGCCGGCTGCCTTAACCCTCGGCGCCGGTTTGACTGGTGTTTTGTCGCCGGGAGATTTATTGGCCGGCGCCTTGTCATCGGCCGGCGGCACATAGGGATTGATGATCTCCGCCGGACCCGTGTCGTCAGCGACTGGCGGCGTGATGACATAGGGTGGATATGCAAACGGGCTGTAGCCATACGTTCGAGCGATCGGATAACTGTAGTAGACCGGCGGATGGAGCGAGAAGTAGGGGATGTCGTTTCGTCCATCGTCCAAAATGCCGCCGCCGCAAGCCCATCCTCCACCGCCGTATCCGCCGAAGCCACTGCCGCAGCACGATCCGCGAAAACCATTGCATCCAAAATTGCCACCGCTGAAATTACCGCCGCCGAAATTGCCGCAGAGGTTAGGATTGTCGTGCAGCCCCAACCCGAGTCCGCCCCCGACCGATGAGCCCAATAGAGAGAGCCCACCGCGATTTGCACAGGTGGAGCGGCCAACTCCAACTCCATGACCGCCGTGAGTTCCGCCCCCAGCGACCGCCGCCGTTGGTCCGATCACCGCGAGTCCCGCTAGCAGACAGCCGGCTAGAGTCCCGCGAAGAATAGCTTGCCAAATCGCCCTGTTGAATGTCGCCGTTTTCATGTTCGTCCTCTCAAAGCAGCAAGATCATGGTGTGTTAACCGGCCCGACTGGAGTTATCCTTACACTAAACAGGCCGGACGCGCGGGTCAAACATTCGAGCCAATGTCGCTAAGCACGGAAATCAAAGAGGAAGCTCGGCGATTGGGATTCGCCCTGGCCGGAGTCTGTCCGGTCGCCGAGCCACCGGGCGCCGCTAGGTTCGATGAGTGGCTCGCCGCCGGCTATGCCGGCCAGATGCAATGGCTGCCGGATCGGGCGGATGCCTATAAGCATCCCGCGCATGTGCTCGATGGGGCGCGCAGCGTCGTCATGCTGGCGATGAACTATCGCACGGCCGATCCGGCGGCGACTCAGCCCGGGCAGGGTCGCGTGTCTCGCTACGCTTGGGGCGCCGACTATCACGATCTGATTCGCGACCGGCTCAACAAGCTCGCCGATTTTGTGCGTGAACAGGCGCCGGGGACCAGCGTGCGCGGCGTCGTCGATACGGCGCCGCTTTTGGAGCGCGAGTTCGCTCAGATAGCCGGACTGGGCTGGATCGGCAAAAACACGCTATTGCTCAACAAGCGACTCGGTAGCTGGTTCTTTCTCGCCGCCTTGCTCACCGATCTGGATTTGGAATACGACGCGGCGCACGAAACCGATCATTGCGGCACATGCACGGCGTGTCTGGATGCCTGTCCGACGCAAGCCTTCGTTCAGCCGTATGTTCTCGACGCCCGGCGGTGCATTAGTTATTTGACGATCGAACTGCGCGACGCTATTCCCGAAGAACTGCGACCAGCGGTTGGGGATTGGCTATTTGGCTGCGATGTGTGCCAAGATGTTTGCCCTTGGAACAATCATGCGCCGCTGGCCGATGAGCCGGCGTTTTCGCCATCGGAGCCAATGAATCCAGTCGACTTGGCGGGATTGTTTGCCATGGATGATGACGCATTTCGGCAGCGATTCCGCCATTCGCCGATATGGCGGGCGAAACGACGTGGGCTGCTGCGCAATGCCGCGATTATCCTGGGCAACCGCCCGCATCCACCGGCCATCGACGCGCTCAGCCGGGGACTCAGCGACGTCGAGCCGCTCGTGCGAGAGGCCTGCGCTTGGGCTCTTGAGAAGTACGATGACCGTGCAGTTTGAAAGTGCCCCGATAGAGCCACGCACGAAGTAAGCGTTAGTTTTGGGCGCCGTCGCAAAACACCCCGTTTACTTTCGTGCGCGGCTCTAGGTTTTCGTCCTAGCCGACTTCGCAGTCCGCCGTCTCGTCGATGTCCGCCGTTGGATGTCGGCCCGGCAGATCCTCCCCATACCACGCTTCAAGCACGTCGCGCAATTGGCCTGCCTGGCGGACGGCGATGAACGCATCGCGAACTTCTTGCGAACGCGGATGCAGTTTCGAATATTTGATGCCGAACTTGCGCATTTGGCGGCCGCACACTTCGGCGCCGTAGATTTGCTCCGACAGCCGGTAATGCTCGGCGATCACGTTCCGCTGCTCGAACAAACTCGGCGGCTCGGGAAGCGGCTGACCGGCGGCGAGCGCTCGCGCCTGCTCAAAAATCCAAGGATTACCGATCGCGCCCCGGGCGACCGTCACGCCGTCTACCCCGGTCGAGCTCATCATGTCGAGACAGGCTTGGGCCGTGAACAGATCGCCGCTGCCGAGCACGGTTCGGGGGCCGGCATGGCGTTTGACTTCGCGCAAAAATTCCCACGAGCTGGGGCCGATGTATCGCTGCTGAACTGTCCGGCCATGCACGGTGATCGCCGCCACGCCCCGAGTAAACGCGCCGTCGAAGATCGCAAAGAAATTTTCGCGGCTCTCGGCCGTGTCATCGATGCCGCGGCGCATCTTCACGGTCACCGGAATCCCGGGCGGCACGGCGTCTCGCACGCGGCCGACGATGTCCAGGGCTGTGTCGATTTGACTAAGCAAGAATCCACCTCGGCAGCGACCGAGCACCTTCTTCACGGGACAGCCGAAATTGATGTCGATCACGTCGAATCCGGCCGACACCAGCCGCAGGGCCGCGGGACCAAAATCCTCGGGCTTGGCGCCCATCAATTGGCCGCCGACGGGATGCTCCTCGTCGGAGACTTTGAGCCGGCCTTGATTCTTCCGGGTATGACTAACTTCCAGCAGGAATTGATCGAGCATCACTTCGCAGAGCGTGTACGCGGCGCCGAGTCGCCGGGCGATCACGCGCATCGCCCAGTCGCTGTAGCCCGACAACGCCGCTTGAACGACGGGAAAGTCGATCGTCAGATTGCCGAGTTTCAGGGGATTCAAAGTGTTCGCGGTGATTGTTTGCATGGAAGCGGTGTGAATGAAAACCACGCTCCGGGGCTTCGGCGAGGCGCCCTAGCCCCTGGCGCCCGGGACGGATAGCTTCTGAAGGCGATTGTCGCCGAACACGGCTGCCGGTCAATTGCGACTTAAAATTCCTTGCCTAGCGCCGTGGCAATTTTACGGCAGAGTTGCATCGTAGTCTGAAACTGCTCGAAGTTCAGTGACTGATACCCGTCGCTGGCGGCTCGCTCCGGATCGGGATGCACTTCAATGATCAGTCCGTCGGCGCCGGCCGCAACGCTGGCGGCCGCCATCTCTGGAACGAGGTAGCTATGGCCCGTGCCGTGGCTCGGATCGACGACGACCGGCAGATGCGTCTTGACGTGCAGATACGGCACCGTGGCCAGTGGCAGCGTGAACCGCGTGTGCCCCTCGAACGTGCGAATGCCGCGCTCGCAGAGCATCACATTGCTGTTGCCGCCGTTGAGAATATATTCGGCGGCCAGCAGCAACTCTTCGATCGTGGCGCTGGGGCCACGCTTGAGCAACACGGGCCGATCCACTTTGCCGGCGGCTTCGAGCAAGCGATAGTTCTGCATGTTGCGGGCGCCGATTTGAAGCACGTCGGCGTACTTGGCCACAAGCTCGATATCCTCGCTGGCGACGACTTCGGTGACGATCGCCAGGCCCGTGGCATCGCGCGCGGTGGCCAGCATTTGTAGCCCTTCGAGCTTGAGGCCCTGAAAGCTGTAAGGGCTGGTGCGCGGTTTGAACGCTCCGCCGCGCAGGGCCGTCGCGCCGGCCGCTTTCACGGCTTTCGCGCAGGCGACAATTTGCTCCTCGCTTTCGACCGAACAGGGCCCGGCGATAACGCCGATCCGCGATCCGCCAACCGTAAGACTGCCGACCTTAACCACGGTCGGCTCCTGTTTGACTTCGCGGCTGGCGACTTTGTAGGGCGCGAGGATCGGCAGCACTTCGGCCACGCCTGAGCCGCTCTCGAGCGACTCTTTATGCATCTTGCGATCGTCCCCGACGGCAGCGATCACCGTCCGCTCCGTACCGACGATCACATGCGGCTTGAGTCCCAGGCTCTCGATCCGGTCGACCATATGCTTCACGTCGCCGGCGGTGGCTTCTTTTTTCATGACAACGATCACGGTGAGGTTCCTTTGAGATGGGAAACGAACGATTGTGCGGTCGCGGGTGGCAATAAAAAAAGCCCCGAGAGCCGGCTGTCCGGATCTCGGGGCTTGGACTGACTGTCGCTCGGCTTGGGATTAAACCCCAGCGCCGGCCCCGCGACCCGGCGGGCTAAAAAACCAAAACAGATGGGTCGCGGTGAAGAAGCTCATGTTCGTATTTTGGCTTCGCTCGTGGGCGATTGCAAGAGGGAGAGGAAACGAGTGGCGGGTGGAATGCTGTTGCTTGTTCATTTCTATCGCTGTTCTTTACACGCGCGGGGCGATTTCGCATACTGGGCGACCAATGGCCCCGTCGCGTGCAACGGCGCCGACCGAACTGCGGGAGTACCACGGATGGCCCGACTGTCGATCAATGAGATGACGACCTACCGCTGGTCGTTTGACCAAGACGTCGCCGAATATCGCGCGGCTGAGATTCCGGCGATCGGCGTCTGGCGGCAAAAGCTTTCCGACTACGGCGAAGACAAGGGCATCGAACTCCTGGCCGACGCCAATCTGAGCGTGTCGAATCTGCTCTGGGCGGGCGGCTTCACGGGCAGCGATGGCCGCTCGTTTCGAGAGAGTATTGCCGACGCGATCGACGCGGTGCGACTGGCGGCGGCTCTCAAAGCTCGCTCGCTCGTCGTCTATAGTGGCGGTCGTGCGGGCCACACGCACAACCACGCTCGCCGATTGGTGCTCGAAGCCTTGCGCGAAGTGGCGCCCGTGGCCGAGCGAGCCGGCGTGATCCTGGCCATCGAGCCGATGAATACGTCTTGCGCCGCCGAATGGACGTTTTTGACTACGCTGACCGACGCCCTGGCCATGATGGACGCGGTGGGAAGCTCCCACGTGCAATTGGCGTTTGACGTATATCATTTCGGCGCCGATCGAGCTTCGCTCGCCCAGCTTGAGCGCTTCGCGGGGCGGATTGCTATCGTGCATTTGGCTGATGGACATACGGCCATCGATCAGGAGCAAAATCGCGCCCGCCTGGGGTGCGGGACGATCCCCTTGGCCGAGGTGATCTCCGCTCTCACATCGGTTGGTTACGACGGCGACTACGATGTCGAGTTGATGGGCCCGGAAATCGAAGCCACCGATTATCGCGAATTGCTGCGGCACTCGAAGGCGGCCTTCGAAGGTCTCGTTGGCGCATGCGTCAAGACGCCAGCCTCTTAATGCGCTGAGCACTCAACAAGTGTTACGGCAGCGGTTGGAACGGTCTGCCGCTTGCCGGTTGAGAATACGGCGCCGGCACGGCGCTGGGATATGTTGGCGCAGGCGCGGCGTAACCTGGCGGGACACTATAGCCGGCCGGTGGCTGCGCGGCGCCGGGGGGCAGCGAATTGGTGGGTGGCGGCAGCACGTTGCCGGGGGAGACCGGTTCAGCACTGGGAACGACATTCGGCGGCGGCGCATAACCGGGGATGGCAGCGCCGAGAGGTTGTGGCCCTCGGGCGGCCGCGTTTGCTAACGCGCCAGCTCGGCCGTTCTCGCGCAAGGCCTGCGCCCGGCCGACAAGTTGCTCGTTGGGCACTTGGATGGACGGCTGCAATTGATAAGTCACGACGCGCTCGTCGCGAATCTGACCGGGGACGAGGTTCTCGGTCACGAAGTCGACGGGAAAATATTGATACCACGGCGCGGGTATCGGCTGCTTGATAACCAGCGTCTCGTAGCCATCCTTGATGAGTCGAATCTGACGAGTGCCGTAATATGTGAAGTCGGTCGACACGGGCGTCGTCCCAATTTCATAGTCGTCGACAAACAACTGAGCTCCGGGCGGATTGGTCCGCACCGTCAACCGACGATCGACGCAGCCGGCTTGTAAGGCGAGCGACGCGATCATCGCCCACAGGCCGGCGATTCGCCACTTGGAACGGATTCGGCATATAACAGCGTCGCGCACGCGGACTCCCGTCTCCCGACTTGCCTTGCCTCGCCACTGCGGATTTTGCGGGCGGAGTATAGTCGTGCGGGCGGCGTCGAGCCAGACCGAATCGTTTCGATAGCGGCGCCATTGCTGGCATCTATACCCCCCGATTTTGCTGAGTTAGAATACGATGGCTGCTGAATTCCGTCCAAATCATGCGCAGACTGCCGCATTTTTCCAATCGAGTCTTAGTCCGTTCCGGTAAAACAGGCCCAGAATGCAACAGACGCTAAATTGGAGCGACTGTCTTACGCATGTCGAAGTGACCGACGTGGGCATGCGGCGGGCCAACAATCAAGATTCGATGGCCGTGATGATCGCCGGCGACGTCGATAGCTGGCAGCGCCGCGGCCATGTGTTCGTCGTGGCCGACGGGATGGGCGCCCACGCGGCCGGCGAGCTAGCTAGCAAAATGGCGGCCGACGGGATTCCCCACAATTATCACAAGCAGGGGGACGAAGCGGCCCCTGCGGCGATCTTCAACAGCATTCGCGAAATCAATCAACAGATTCATCGCCGCGGTCAGGCGAACGCCGAATTTCACGGCATGGGCACGACGGCCAGCGTGCTGATCATCTTGCCGCAAGGCGCTTTGGTCGCCCATGTCGGCGATAGCCGCGTGTATCGAGTCCGAGCGGCGAAGCTTGAGCAACTCACGTTCGATCACAGCCTCGTGTGGGAGATGGCGGCCAGCGGGCAGATTCCCAAAGACGCGCCGGCCAACCTCGTTCCGAAGAATATTATTACCCGCTCGCTCGGCCCGCATCACGATGTCAAGGTCGACATCGAGGGGCCCTATCCGCTGGAGGTCGGCGACACATTTTTGATGTGTAGCGACGGTCTGACGGGTCAAGTCAAAGACGAAGAGATCGGCGCGATCGTCACCGCAATGCCGCCCGCCGAAGCGGCGCAGGTGCTGATCGATTTGGCCAATCTTCGCGGCGGACCGGACAATACCACGATTCTGATTATCCGCGTCACCGGCGCGGCCATTACGGGCCAACAGGGACCGCCGCCAGCGCCGCTGGCCATCGCTCGCGAGTCGGCCGACAAACGCCCGACGGCCAATACGAAATGGCTCTGGATCGCCGCGTTGGTGTTGGTCGTCGCGGCCGTCGGGCTAAGTCAAGTGAACTGGATCCCGACGGCGCTCTGTCTCGTGGCAGCCGGCGGCTTGGCGACCACGGGCATTTTGCAATCGATCACTCCGGCCGATCGGATCCAATATCTTGCGCCCGGCGCCCGGCTGGGGCGCGGGCCGTACGTTACATGCGATTGCGCTCCCAATGCCACGATCGTGGGCAGTCTTGCGCAATTGGTCGGCCAACTTCGCGAGGCCGCCGGCGATGGCCAATGGGACGTCGATTGGACCAAGTTCAATCAATGCCGGGAGCAAGCCAAGCAGGCCGCCGATCGCCGGGACTACAGCCAAGCGATTCGCGAATTAGTGCATGCCCTGCGGTTCATGATGACGCAGCTCCGCAATCAAGGCCGCCGCCGGCCCCCGGCCGACGAATTGCCGATCTAAGAACCGTTAGCAATACGCCTGGCGCCGGAGGCGTCCTCGCCGAAGCCCCGAGAGTTGATTTGTCTTCGAGAGCAGACCACCGGGGCTCGAATTAACCCCGCGCCCTGGATGTGCCACCATGCGTCATCGTTTATCCATCGGCCAGTGCGCGACGCTGGCCTGTGTCTTCGAGGCGACCGCTCCGAAGCCGGGGAACGTGCATCGGGGGGCCGATTTTGACGGCCTGACTTATCCCGATCTCTTGGTCAGCGCCGCTGTGATCGGCCCGATCGTCGACTTGGCGGCGAAAACGTCGGTCGGAAAAACGATTCTTGCCGCTGTGCAAGCGACCCGATCGGCGATCGCCACCAACTCGAATCTTGGCGCGATTTTGCTGATAGCTCCGCTTGCCGCCGTGCCGCGAGAGCAAACGCTGGCGGCCGGTGTTCAGGACGTTCTCAGCGGGCTAACGACGAGCGATTCGAGGGACGTCTATGAAGCGATTTGCACGGCCTGCGCGGGGGGACTCGGAACGGTCGACAGCGCCGACGTCGCGGGCGATCCGCCGACCGATCTCGTCGCCGCGATGCGATTGGCTCAGCAGCGCGATCTGGTGGCCCGGCAATATGCAAACGGGTTCGAGGACGTGCTGGGATTTGTCGCCCCCACGATCCGTCAACGGCTCGCCGCGGGCTTGGGCATGTACGACGCGATCGTCGTAGCGCAGCTAGAAACCATGAGCCGCTATCCCGATAGCCTGATTGCCCGCAAATGCGGCCCAGAAATCGCCCAGCGGGCGGCCGACCATGCCGCGGCCGTCCTGGCTGCCGGTCCTCCTGAGAGCGAAGATTTTTGGACTGCGGCGGCCGATTTTGACTTCTGGCTCCGCGGCGACGGCCATCGCCGCAACCCGGGTACGACGGCCGACCTGTTGGCCGCCGGGCTCTTTACGCTTCTACGCGACGATATTTTGAACCCGCCGTTTCGATGAAGCTGTCGCCGATGGTCGTACAGCTGTCACGCTACTGAGCGCCGCTGACTTTCGCCGCCATAGAGATCCTCGCGCGTGAGCGGCAGTTCCGAAAGACCTCGCGCGGCGTGCTTGCTGGCGACGACCTGAAAAATCTGGAGCGTCCCGTCGCGGAAGGCGGTCGAGACCGACGCCAGATACGCTACCCAAAGCCGATACCGCTCGGGGCCCACGAGCTTCATCGCCTCGTCGCGACGGGCCGACAGTCGCTGGCACCAGAGCCGCGTTGTCAGGGCATAGTGCTCGCGCCAGCCTTCGACGTCGTGGACGTGAAACTTCGTGGCCTCCAGCGATTCGAGTGTGTGGCCGATGTGGTCCAGCTCGCCGCCGGGAAAGATATACTTGGCAATCAACCGCTGCTCGGGCCGGCGTTTGTGGAAGCGTTTGGCGCTGGCCTTGGGTTTGGCCCGGCGCGAGATGCCGTGATTTAGCACAATGCCGCGATCGCGGAGCAGCGAATTGATCTTGCCGAAATAGCCTTCCATGTTGGCGACGCCGACGTGCTCGAACATGCCGACGCTGGCGATCTTGTCGAATGGACCCTCGACGTCGCGGTAGTCGCGGAGCTCGATCGTCACGCGGCCCTGCAAATTCCGCCGCCGAATTTTCTCTTGCACATGGTCGAATTGCGTTTGCGCGAGCGTCACGCCGTGAGCCTCGACGCCGTACTTCTCGGCGGCGTAGCAAATTAGCCCGCCCCAGCCGCAGCCGATGTCCAACATCCGCTCGCCCGGTCGCAGCCGCAGCTTGCGGCAGATGATCTCAAGCTTGTCCTGCTGGGCCTGCTCGATCGAATTGCCCGCGTCGGTGAAGTAGCCGCACGAGTACAGCATCTCGGAATCGAGGAACAGCCGGTAGAAATCGTTGCCGATGTCGTAGTGAAATTGGATATAGTCGCGGTTCTTGCGATGTTTGGGATCGACTGCGTCGAAGTCGCCGGCGAACGCGTGCTGCACCTGCTTCTTCTCCCCCGGCGCCAACAGTAGCGGTAGAGCCGCGGAAAGCAACAACCGCTTGCTCAGATTCCGCAGTTTCGGCTTGCGGACTGCGGCGCGGATCGCGGCGGCAAACTCCGTGAGATCGCCTCCCTCGAAGTCGATTCCGCCGGTCGCATATTGCCGCAGCAAATTGTCGAGCGTCGGCCAGCGCATCAGCGATCCGATCACGCCGGGGCTGCGAATGGCCAGCGTCAGCGGCGAAGCTGGATTGCTCAGCGGAGTGACCGAGCCGTCCCACAATCGGACGGCGACCGGCACGTCGCAATTTTCGGCCAGATGCGAGACGATTCGTTTTGCGGCCGCCAACTGGCGCGCGGGAAAGTTGAAGAAAGCCAGCATGCCATTCCCTCCTTGGAATGCCGCGAATTCTAGTTCTTCAAACGGACAGACGGAAGGCGAGTTACCAGAGCAGTCGATACGACGGCGCCCCGAACCTGAAACGAAAACGCCACGACCGATCGGACCATGGCGATTGCGACGGTCGTCAATTTCCGCGGCCGCCGCCGGCAATGGACAATCGGCGACACTCTGCCCGAACGGCTCAGGCGTTGAACGAACTGCCGCAGCCGCAACTTTTCACGGCGTTCGGATTGTCGAACGTGAAGCCCCGCTTGCTGATGTCTTCGAAAAAGTCGACCGTCGTCCCGTCGAGGTACAGGTCGCTCTTTTTGTCGACGACGATCGTCACGCCGTGGAATTCTCGCTTGGCGTCGATCGAGTCGTCGAACTTGTCGTCGAAACCCAGGGCATATTGGAAGCCGCTGCAGCCGCCGCCAGCCACGCCGACTCGCAGCATCAGTTCCGGACCCATCTTCTGGTCGGACATGATCTTCTTAACTTCCGAGGCGGCCTTTTCCGTTAATGTCACTGACATCGCACTGCTCCAATTTCAAAAGCGGGGGGAGATTCGTTTCTCTCATCTTCGATTCGTCTAAATTATACATCCTGGCGGACAAAGAAAAGGTAGGAGTGCGAACTTTGGTGATTTGGCAGTCTCTTTCCCAGGAAAGCCGGTTCGACTCAATGAGCTTTCTCGCCCGCGATTTTACGTTCTTGATCGCGGATTCTCTTGACTTGCCGCATCCGGACAATCAAATTCTCATTTACCCGCAAACCTTTCCTTGAGATTTTTCAGCCTCCATGGCGAAACGGCCGAACATCGCCCTGCTGATTGAGCGCTCCAACGCCTACGCCCGGGGCGTCATGCGGGGTATTTACTCCTACATGCGCGACCACCAATTGTGGTCGATCTACCTAGCCGACCAGGGTTTAGGAAATTCGCCTCCCGACTGGCTCAAAAACTGGCACGGCGAAGGCATCATCGCGCGGATTATCACTCCGCAGATCGCCAAGGCCGTGTTGGCGATGAAGGCGCCATCGGTCGATGTCAGCGGCAGTCGATTGGCGCCCAGCCTGTTGTGCGTGGAAACCGACAATCGGGCCGTCGCCCGCATGGCCGTCGAGCATCTTACCCAACGGGGATTTAAAAATCTGGCTTTTTGCGGCATCGATCATTTTGCCTGGTCGCGCGAACGATGCCATTGGTTCACGCACTTCGCCGAGCAGGCCGGTTGCTCGCTCACAACGTTACCGGCCGCGACCTCGTCCGGCAAATCGTCCGTCTCGTGGCAGCAGGAGGATATAAAGCTTGGCGAGTGGTTGCGCGGGTTGCGGAAACCGTGCGGGGTGATGGCATGCAACGATCTGCGGGGCTGGCAAGTACTCGAAGCCTGCCGCCGAGTCGAGGTCGCCGTTCCCGACGAACTGGCCGTGATCGGCGTCGATAACGACGAATTGCTCTGCAACTTGACCGATCCGCCCTTGTCGAGCATCATCTGCGACACCTTGCGGATCGGCTACGAAACGGCCGAGTCGCTCGATGCCATGATGCGCGGGCAGACGATCGCCGACATGCTCCGGCTCATCGAGCCGCTCGGTGTTTGCACGCGACCGTCGAGCGATGTGCTGGCGATCGCCGATTCCGCGGTTTCGACGGCCGTGCGGTATATTCGCGAACATGCCATCAACGGAATTAAGGTCGAGAACCTGCTGAGCGTCGTTCCGATGTCCCGAAGCATCTTGGAGAGCCGATTCAAGAAAGCGCTGGGTCGAACGCCTCACGAGGAAATCTTGCGGGTGCAATTGCAGCGCGTTAAGCAACTTCTGGAAGAAACCGACATGTCGCTCGCTGAAATCGCGCCCCGGGCCGGCTTCAAGCATCCCGAGTATCTGAGCGTGGCCTTCAAGCGCGAGGAGGGCGTCTCGCCCGGCGATTATCGCTCAAAACGGCTCAAATATCTGCAATAACCGATTGGCGAGATCGACGTATCACCATCTCTTTAAGGGCTCCGACAGCGGAATTTTTTATGGCGACCACCGTTTTGCCGTTCGTGCGATCGATTCGTTGGCTTGTGAGGTTAACGATGCTGATTGGCGCAGTCTCGTTGACCGCATCGACGGCCCATGGCGAAACCATCTGGATCGAGGGAGAAAATCCGACGCAATCCACCATGCATCGGCATCCCTGGTGGTACGACCAAGTGAAGAAAGATCATTTTTCCGGCGGCGATTTCATCAGCAATTTCGACAAGGACAAGCCGGGCGAAGCCCAGTACGACTTCACGGCTGCCAAAACCGGCAAACACGAGCTTTGGGTGCGCGCCAATCCGATCCAGTCCAGCATGTCGTTCCGACTGAACGACGCCGATTGGAAAAAAATCGATCTGAGCAAAGGAGCCGTCGGCTCGGAAAACGTCGCTGCCGACGACAAGCCCGATCTGCGATTCATCGCTTGGTTTCACGTCGGCGACGTCCAGCTTCGCGACAAGAAGAACACGATCCGCTTCAAGATCGAGGGGCCCAACAGCAATCACGGCTATCTCGACTGCTTTGTGCTGACTGACGAATCGTTTCAGCCACATGGAATTCTTAAGCCCGGCGACGTCGCGACGGCGCTCAAGCAAGCGTCCGAGGGGAACAAGGGTTGGTTCGCCTTTGAAGCCAAGGTCGAACTGCCCGTTGGATCGGGCGGTTCGGCGCTCGACCTTCGCGATTTGAACGAACCGCTCGCGGGCGCCGGCGGATTTATCGGCGTCAAGGGATCGCGGTTCGTTCACACGGTTACGGGCGAGCCCGTCCGGTTTTGGGCGGTCAACGGACCCCCCGGCGATTTGTCAGATCGAAAATCTCTCGCCCAATGTGCTCGGCTGCTTGCTCGATACGGCGTGAATCTAGTTCGGATTCACGGCGGCTATTTTGACGAGCGGGGCGACGTGGACCCGGCGAAGGTCCGCCATGCGATCGACATCGTCGAGACGATGAAGGCCGAGGGTATTTATTCGCACTTCTCGGTCTACTTCCCGATTTGGCTCAGCCCCAAACCAGACACGCCATGGCTTGCCGGCTACGACGGCGGAAAGCATCCGTTTGCCTCGCTGTACTTCAACAAAGACTTTCAGAATCAATATCGCAAGTGGTGGAAAGCGCTGTTGTTGACCCCCAGTCCGACGACCGGCAAGCGGCTGATCGACGAGCCGGCCGTGTTTGGGGCCGAATTAATCAACGAAGACTCGTATTTGTTTTGGACCTTCG
Organism: Pirellulales bacterium; assembly: GCA_038210495.1. Taxonomy (GTDB): domain Bacteria; phylum Planctomycetota; class Planctomycetia; order Pirellulales; family DATAWG01; genus JBBQWR01. The sequence continues at coordinate 29,613 of JBBQWR010000023.1, read as the reverse complement.
CGGCCGGCAATATCCCCGACCCGGAGCTCAAGCTTGTCGAAACCCAGTTCGGCGATTGGCTCAAGCAAAGATACGGCTCGCTCGACAAGGCGCTCGCGGCTTGGAAGGGCCAAAAGGACGGTCGAGACAATATTGGCGCGGGCCGAATCGGCTTTCGGCCGCTATGGAACGTCTTCAACGAAAAATCGGCGAGAGACCAGGACACTGTTCGGTTTCTGGTCTTCAGTCAGCGGCAGTTTTACGATGACACGCGGAAATTTTTGCGCGAGCTCGGCTTCAAAGGAGTCGTTACCGGGTCAAACTGGGTCACCGCGAGCCCGCAGGTCTTGGGACCGCTGGAAAAATACAGCTACACTCCCGGCGATTTCATCGACCGGCATGGCTACTTCGGTTGTAACGACAAAGGGGAGGCTGCCGAGTGGTCGATTCGCGTCGGCCATACTTACAGCGACCGCAGCGCTTTGCGATTCGACGCGGAAGAGCCGGGCAAGCCGAAGCAGTTCGTCCATCCCGTGATGGACCCGAGCTACGACGACAAGCCCTCGATGATTTCGGAGACCACGTTTAATCGGCCGAACCGATTTCGGTCCGAGGCGCCGCTTTACTACGCGGCCTACGGCGCCTTGCAAGGGACCGACTGCGTCGTGCATTTCGCCTTTGACGGCGACCGGTGGGCGACGCACTACGGCATATTCACGCAGCCCTGGACCGTGGCGACGCCCGCGATGATGGGCCAGTTTCCGGCGGCCGCGCTAATCTATCGGCGGGGTCTGGTTGACGAAGGCAAGCTGCTCGTCGACTTGACGCTTAATCTCGACGATCTTTACAAACTGCAAGGCACTCCGCTGCCGCAGGACGCCGCGCTGGATGAGCTACGGCTGAAGGACGTCCCGCCGACAGTCTCGGTTAAGGCTGGACAAGTGATCGATCCACTGGTGCATTTCGCTGGCCGGGCAAACGTCAACTTTGCGGAGAACCGCGCTACGCACGTCGCGGCCGTCGATCTCGAACCCTACATCGATCATAAAGCCCAGATGGTGACCAGCAGCACCCGCCAATTGAAATTGGACTACGGCAAGGGGTTGCTTACGATCGACGCGCCAGCCGCCCAGGGCCTGAGCGGCGCCTTGCTTGAGGCCGGACCAACCGAGCTTGGCGACATCGTCATTTCCTCGGACCTGTCGCTGGGGCACATCGTGGCGGTCAGTCTCGATGGGCAACCCTTGGCCAAGTCGCGCCGAATCCTGTTGCAAGCGATGACGGAAGAGCGGCCGACCGATTTTCGAACCGAGGCGGCCGGCGCCGGCGTAAAGCGGATCGTCAATCTCGGCCACGACCCGTGGCTCGTCAAGGAGATCTCCGGCACGGTGAAATTCAAGCGATCGGACGCGGCGAAACTCACAGTGCGGGCACTTGACCACAGTGGACTTCCAGCAGGGGTCGTCGGACACGCCGATTCAATTACGCTCAGACCGACGACGATTTATTATCTGATCGCGCAGTGAAGGCGTGGAGCGTGAAGCGTGACGGATACATGCTTAACGTAATTGTTATTTCTTGCTCGGAATTTCCAGAGACACATCCGCGCGAGCCGTCTTGGCGGACGTTTCGCTGCGTTTCACGAGCGGAATCTCGGGCGTGGCCGGATCGGGTTTGCGCTTGAGCAGCTCGGATAGTTGGAAGGCGTGATACGGTTGCTCGGCGGCCGGCTTGCAATCGGCCGTGGCGTTGGCGACCCACAGTTTTGTGCTGGCCGGCGCGAAAAGCACATCGTGCAGGTTCGACTTCATGGCGACCGGGCAGTCCATTAGGCGCCGCGCCGATTCGGCGTCGAACTTTCCATGCCCCTCGCTGGCCCGGCGCACGAGCTCATCGTAACGCTTGCCGGCGGACAGCAGCACGCAGTCTTTCACGGGCTTGGGCAGCAGCGGGTCGCTTTCGCCCGGCTTGACCGTGCGGAGCGATTCCCAGGTGGCCTGCACGCCCACGGCGCGATTCGTGTTGCCATCGGCGATCACATAAAAGTATTGGCAAGTTCGCGGATGATCGCGAAAGACGGCTATCGCGGCCTCCAAATCGTCGGCCTTTTCCAGCGCCTCGCGCACCAGCAGGGCCATTGGCATCCCTTGCCAATGCCCTAAGCCGCCCCCCCCCATTTCGCCGATCGATACGTGATGGGCATTCATGCCGGTTACCGAGCCGATGAAGCCCGCATACGTCACGTTCACGAAGGAAATTCCGCCTTCCGGCTCGGTGACCATCAGCACCGCATGATCTTGCAGATGCCAGCGGATCGCATAATCGAGCACCCTACCGTGATACAACGTGCCGTCAGTGGTCGCCGAATTCATGATCGCGAACCCTGAGCAGTGAAACAACTCCGGGACGAAATTGCCGGCAATGACGTCTTGCTTATCGAGCCCGCTGCCGGCGGCGAGACCGGCCAGTTCGTCGAAATACTTGGTCGGCACGAAGGGGCGCTGGATCTCGGGCACGGCATCCATCAACCATCGGGGCTTGATCGTGATCGGGCCCACCTTGACGTTGGCGTTTCCCTCGACCTCAAGAATATTGTGCATATTCTCGCGAACCGAGTCCTTAAGCAGGGCGCCATGCTGGTAGCCCATCTCCCAGGGCGTCCCCTTGAGATGCAGGACCGGATAGCCGTCAATCTTTTCGAGCCAGCCCTGGCCGCAGCGGGCGATGACCTCGGCTCGGCCCTGTGGCGCGAGACAGAGCCATAGCCCGATTCCCAAGAGTCCAAGCCAGCAAAGTTTCCGAAAGTCACGCATTTTGAACATTGGGCGTCTCCGTGAAGGAACTCAACGGAATCACAAATCGGCAGGGGTCAAGAGGGCCGATACTTGGCGATTGTAGAGGAATTTGGGTCGCCGCCGCCAGAGAGTTCCGCGTCCGACCCCACATTTCAATCAATTGATTTGATGTCAGCCGGCTTGTGTTTTTGACCCCAACTGAAAAAATTGTTTTGTGCGAAAGCGCAACTCCGATTAAGATTAGATATTGAGTTGACGTATTGCTCATCTTCGTTCGCTCATGTCTTTTGCGGTTGATTTCTCTTGATTCGGCTCCGGATTGACTACGATTCGGCCGCTTAGGTCTCGTCGCGTGCGCCCATTTCGGCCGTCATCTTGCCAGTTTGTATTTGCCAATGATCCGATCGCAACGCTGCAGCTATAAGCCACTGTCTTGGCAAACCGCGATAGTCGCGCTCTCGATCTGGTTGAGTTCATCGGGCATTGCTCCCGCCGTGGTCGTTGTCGGTGACTCCACCAACGGCAATGGGACGGGCAATACGACGCCGCCAGTGGGCTCCGGTAATGATCCGGGATTCTATCATGTCGGGATTCTCGCCGGCGGGTCAATCGTTTACCTGGGAAACCGATGGGCACTGACTGCGGATCATGTCAATACGTCGGGGCGGCAGCCGACGTTCCTAATCAATGGCGGAACGTCGAGCGCCACCTACCCCATCATGAATTCCGTCGATTCCGTATTTGCAAATAGCGGTAGCCTCGCCGGAACCGTGGCCGACCTTCGACTTGTCAGCCTCGACGCCGATCCTGGTCTGTCGTCGCTCGCAATCGCCAGTTCCCCGCCGGCGTTCAATTCAACCGTCATCATGGTAGGGAACGGGCGAACGACGACAGGCCCGGTCTATTTTCCGAACGTCGCCGTGAATGTCGGCGGCGGCACGGCCACAGTGACCCTCGGGGCGTCGCAACCGACGGCGCCAAATCCGCCGGTCGATCCTCTGCCGGCCGTGGATAGCAGCAACTTCACGACAGGCACGTTCCAAGCTGCTGGCTTCGGTGACAGTTCTCCCAATCAAACTATACGGTGGGGACAGAATTCAATCACCCAAACGGGAGCAATCGCCACATATCAGTACAACAATAGCACCTACAACACAAAAGCCTTTTACACGACGTTTAACGATCCCACGTACTCAAATGGCCAGCCGAACGTGGCCTCCGAAGCCCAAGCATCGAACGGAGATTCTGGCGGCGCCGTGTTTTCGGGAAGCGCCGGATCATGGACGCTGTCGGGAGTCATGCTGGCCATTAATAGCTACCCGGGCAATGCAAATGCTTATGCCCTTTATGGCGAGTCGACCTATATCGCTAATCTATCGAATTACCGCTCGACGATTCTCGATGTCATCACGCCGCTTCCTTGGACGGGACAATCCAGCAGCTCGTGGGATACCTCATCGCTGAGCTTGAATTGGATGAGCGGCGTCACTCCCGTCAGTTATCACAATGTGACCAGCGCCGAATTCGACGACACCATTCCCATTACTGGGGCCCCGATCACGAACGCCTCAATCGTCATCGGGCCGGCGAGCGGCGTCTCGCCGGCCTCCGTCACGTTCAACAACAGTTTGGTGAACTACTCGTTCAGCGACGCGGCCGGGAATACACTTGGAATCACCGGCTCGACGGGAATCGTCAAAAACGGGACCGCAATGGTGACGCTTGCCGGCGCCAATTCGTTCACGAGCCAAGTGATGATCAACGCCGGGCGAATCAACGTACAGAATTCGAGCGGCTTGGGAACCGCGTCCTTGGTCAATGTCAGCCCCGGCGCCGCGCTTGAATTGCAAGGAGGTGTCTCGATCGGCCCTCTGCCCTTGACCTTGGCGGGAACTGGGTTGGCATCCAATCCGGGCGGCTCGCTACGAAGCGTCAGCGGCGCCAACTCTTTTTCGGGTTCGATCTCGCTCGCCGCGGGCGGCGCTACGATCGGCTCGACGACGGCGGGCGCCACGCTCACGCTGTCTGGGGGCATCTCGACCACGCTGCCAAATACGGCAACAGGGCTCCCACTTACGTTCGCCGGCGCGGGCAACACATCTATCACAGGCGCGATCAGCGGCAACGGCTCGGTGACGATGTCAGGAACTGGTGGACTCAATCTTTCCGTCGCCAATTCGTACGCGGGCGGGACAACCGTTAACAGCGGCACAGTCACGGTCAGCGGCGCCGGCACGCTGGGGAATATTACCGGCGGATTAACGATCAACGCGGCCAGCGGCGTGACCAGTTCAGTCATCTTGAATTCGAACCAAACGATCGGCGGGTTGTCCGGCGCGGTAACCGGAAACGGAGCGGCGCTTGTCAACATCGCCGGTGGCGTGACGCTCGTCGATAATCAAACGAGCGGCGGCGTGTTTGGCGGGAATCTAATCGACTCGGGCAATTTCACGAAATCGGGCGTCGGCACTTTGGAATTGGACGGCGCGCCGACCCTGAATGCCGGCAGTGCGTTGACCGTCAACACTGGCACGCTCATGTTCAACGTTAACTCCGGCATGGCGACCATCGGTTCTTCGGGGGTCACGGTCTCCGTAGCCAACGCCGCGACACTGGAGTTGGCCGGGACGGTTTCCGCGTTGTCCGGCAGCGGTAATTACGCCGGCATAAATAACGCCAGCACGGCCGCCGCGGGAGTGCTCGTCTCCGGAACGAATCAGCAGGTCGGCCAAATCACCGGCAGCGGCACGACCCAACTCGCCGCAGGCGCATCGCTCACGGCTACCAGCATCACCCAAAATTCGTTGGTCATCGGCCAAGGCGGTGTGTTTTCGCTCCGCGCCACCAATAGCGCGGGCAACGGTATTGCGCTGGATGCAGCGAGCGCGACGTTCGGCGGTGGTGGCTCCATCGCCGCTACGATCTCGGCGGCGAACGCAAATCTACAGCCCCTGCTGTTGAGCCGGTCTGCCGTGACATCCCCGTTGTCCGCAGTCGCCGCAAGTTCCGCGAATGTTCCCTTCGCGGATTTCGCCGTGTCGACGACGACCGCCGGAAATGTCATGTTGGGCAGCGGCGCAACCGGTTTAGCCAGCGGAGGGAATTCATCGACTCAAAACGGCGCGGCAAGCCTCGGTCAGGGTGGCTTATCCCTCCAGCCGAATTTCAGCGTCGCGCCCGAACCGTCGACGATCGTTCTGCTCGGGATGGCTTGTTTGATTTTTGCTGCCCGCCCAGCACGGCGATTTTTCACGGGTTCCTTCAGGGCCCATTTGCCGCCGGCCTAACTTTTCTCGAATTAGCTGGACGAATTCAATTCGATCTGGCAAAATACCTGTGAAGAGGTAATCCGCCGGGCTTTTGGGCTCGAAGGAATCCCTTCTCCAGGGGCCGTTCACCACGCCGGGTTCTCCGGCGCACTGCAGAGAGGATTCACTGCGATGTCGCGTACTTTAGGCTCTCGTTCCACGTCTATCCGTCGCGGACGTTCCGCGTTTACGCTGGTCGAGTTGTTGGTGGTGATTACCATCATCGGCATGCTCATGGCCCTGCTTCTGCCCGCGGTGAACGCGGCCCGCGAAGCCGCCCGGCGAATCAATTGCGCCAACAATCTTCACGGCGTCGGGCAGTCGTTCCAAGCCTACGGCACGAGCAACAGTTCGCTGATTCCCGGCTATGTGATGCCGGCGCCGTTCAGCGTCGCCTCTCCGTATCGCACGACTTGGATCGTGGCCTTGGCGCCGTTTCTGGAGAAGAACGATCTCTGGACGGCGTGGACCGGAACGGCGGCTCAAAACGCAGCCGCAGCCGCCGTGTACTGGGATTTTGTGGTCTGCCCGAGCAATCCGCCGCTCTCGATGACCGGTCCGGTTTTGTCGTACGCCATGAATTGCGGCCGGCCCGATAACGTCGGAAGCAATCCGCCGGACTACGCTTACAATGGCGTCGGCTTCAATCAATTTGGCGCCAGCACGGTCATCAAACAGTCGCTCGAGAGCATCGAAAAAGTCAAAGGGGCCAGCACCATCATCTTCGCGAGCGAAAATCTCAATCCCAACATGCGGTGGGTCGTCGGCAACGACGCGGATGGCGAAAATCTGGCCGGCGTCGTCTGGGAGATGACGAGCAGCCCCTCGGCGGCTCAAAAGATCAACGGCGATAAGCAACAGACGACCGGTGCATCGCGGTACAATCGCCCGGCCAGCAATCATCCGGGCGGCGTCAATGTCGTCTTCGGCGATGGTCACGTCATCTTCTTGCGGCAGGATGTCAACTATAGCGTTTATCAGGCGCTGATGGTCGTCGACCCCACGCCGACGAACAAGGATGTCTCGCAATATCTACCGGCCAACTTCGTGCTGAGCGATGGCGACTTTAAATAAGGGCCGACTTCGCTTGTGTCGATGCGAGGCGGCGTATATTTTGCAGCCTACTTTTTCCCAAGCAGCCGCTGCTGCCGGAAGAAGCGAGAAAGTAGTTCTCCGCATTCGGCGGCCAGCACGCCGCCGACCGCCTGGGCTTGATGATTGAGCCGACAATCGCTCAAGAGTTGATAGAGCGTGTGAACCGCGCCCGCCTTGGGGTCGGTCGCTCCGTAGACGACCCAGGGAATCCGGGCTTGCACAATCGCGCCGGCGCACATCGGGCACGGCTCGAGCGTCACCAGCAGCGTGCAGCCTTCGAGTCGCCAACTCCCCAGGGCATTGGCAGCCTGAGTCAGTGCGATCATTTCCGCGTGCGCCGTCGGATCGCGAAGTTGCTCCCGCTGATTATGGGCCGCCGCGATAGTCTGCTCTCCGCTGACGATGACGGCGCCTACGGGGACCTCATTTTCCGAAAGCGCGATCCGCGCTTCGGAGATCGCCAATCGCATGAACCGCTCGTGTTGCTCGGAAGTAAGCGGAGACATAGCTTTTTGCATGACGATTGTCGAACGATAGATTGCTTAATGGGACGCCGTTAGACGCCTTCGCTTGCGACGCGAGTTGTTTCGGCGTCGCGAATCGCGCGTCGCAAGCGAACGCGGCCAAGATGATCGTATTCGCTTTCGTCATTCAGATCTCCGGTATTCGTCATTTCTCCTTCTTACGATCCGCCGGCTCGACTTCGACCGTCAACGGCCGCGACAGCACTGCCGACGCGCCGTCCGCCGGCTTGGCCACTGCCCGAAACACGACTGGGCCCAAGCCGAGCGACTTGGTTTCGACCTTGATTTCTCCGCTGTCGCCTTCGATCGTGCCCAACAGTCGGCTCTGCTCGAAGATCAAGATTTTCGCCATTTCGGGCGACGAGGCGCCGATTGTCATGATGGCGCCGTCGGTTTGCTTGTCGGCGGCGATATGCAGTTGGGCGTGATGCCCGTGATTGTCAATGGTCAGATAAAGCACGAGTTCGCCTTGTGTCTCGATCGGGCCTGCTTCAATTCCCACGACGCGCAGCTCGCAATAGCCGTCGGCCATTGTGGCCGTGTTGGCGGTTAGCGTATTGCCCGCGGTGCAATGGGCGACCCGCAGGCCGTTGACGAACAGCTCGAATCGATCGACCGCGTGGCCGTCGATGGCGGCGGCGGTGGGCTTGAGCTCGAACGTTCCGCGAACGGTCGCCCCTTGCTCGACCCCCGACACTTGGATGTTCGGGATTCTGGCCCAAGGGCGGCACAGCGGGTCGCCGACGATGAGTAGCTGATACGGTCCCCAAACCGATTGATAAAAAGCTTCGGCCAGGGAACAGCCGCGCGCGTAATGCACGAAAATCGACGGCAGCGGAAATTTGTTTTGGATTGCGTACGGCTCGGTAACCGTGCCGCTCGACCCGGCTGCGCCATAGCGGAGAAACTCGGTCAGCGGCGTTTGTCCGGCGCCCGCGGCGAGCACGCCGCCGAAGCTCGTCAGATTTTCGACGATTGCCCCCGGGCGAATTTTGCATTGCGTCGGTGGCCAGGGCGCATTGGCCGAACCGAGCATCGCTCCCAGCACGTCGCGCTTCCCCTCGGGCATGGTCGTCGCGATGATCTGGGCCGGGATGCCCAATTTTTCGAGCGCCGCGGCCGTCGCGGCAAACCCGGGACGGCGCGTTGTCGAGCGAACGTCGGCGTGATCGGCGAAATAGATGGTCCCTTTCGGCCGAGTTCCATCGGCCGACGCGCTTCGCTTGAGATACGAGAGGACTTCATCGACCGTGTTGCCGCGCCCGCTGGTGACGCCGAGCATCGTCGAGAGCAGATACCGATTGCCGCCCGCTTCGAGCAGGTCACCGGTGTCGCTCCAGCCGTACCAACCGCGGAAGCCACGCGAGGCGCCGATCTCGCCCGTCGGTCCCGGTTGCCGCAAATAGTGGTTCGACGTAAGCGACAGGTAATTCGGCGTTCCGGCAAGTGTCCAGGCATAATAGTAAGTGAGCGCCGTCAGCGAGCCATCGGTCGAGAATTTGCCCCGTTGCTCAGCCGGCACATCGCTGGCGAAAGAGATTCGCGTGGGAAAATCGGCCGAATACACGATGTAGTCGATTTGATAAGTGAGCCCTCGTTCGACCATGGCCCGCACGATCGGTCCCAAAATTTTCTGCCGCAGCGTGTCGACGTCGATCGCGTCGAGACTGCCGTCCCAGTCGAGATAGAGAATGTTCGGCGTCGGAATCCGCCTGAGGCGAACGTAGTGGTTCGCGATCGTCATCGACTGGGGGCTGCGCGAATTGACCACGAGCAACACGTTCTCGGGTCCGCCGCCGGCTCGGGCGGCGCCGCAATCGGCAATGAGCCAAGCGATCGCCGCAATAGCGGCCAGGATTTTTAGAAAGGCCAACGACCCTCCGGGTGGCCGGGGCTGGAGGCGTCCTCGCCGAAGCCCCAGAAAGTGGTTTCGACTTCGAGAGCAGGCTACCGGGGCTTCCCTTCGGTCTAGCTCCGGCCACCCAAGAGTCGTTAAGTTAGCGACATTTAGAGAGCCTCGGAACGTCATGCGAAATATCGGTCGGGCGGAGATCGAATAAGGTCCCAGGTGCTTAGCCGCGTTAGCGGCGTCATGTGATTAGCCGGGAGTGAAACGTAGCGCAGCGAAGCGAACCCCCGGACCACCTATCACGACTTTTCAAGCCACGTTAGTGGCGTCACGACGAACCTTGTCACGCCGCTAACGCGGCTGGCACAACCTGTATTTTGTCTTCCGGGGGTTTCGCTTCGCGTCCCCTGGACGAGTCCGCTTCGCTTCACCCCCGGCTACTCACGCTCTCGCGTAGACGCCGCTACCGCGGCTGAGCGGCGGGAGGCCAAAGATCAACTATTGCGACATGTCGACCACTTCGTGGCCCGCCCGGGTCGACATGGCTTTCCAGATGATGGGATCGATCGTGTCCGCGGCGTTTCGCACGGAGCCGTCTCCCATTGCGACGTTGACGATGTTGCCGCTGTGAGCGCTTCGAGCGGCGGCTTTCCAAGCCGTCGGCGTCGAACTCTGTGTGGCGGAAAGAGGATTCGTCGGTTGCAGAGTCGTGTCCACAAAAGGCAACGTATCGGTCTTGGGCGCCGCGTTGGGCACGTCAAAGGCCGAGTAGGCCGTGGCGCCCATGATGGCCCAGGTCCAGACTCCACGAGCATCCGTAGCCGTTGGGAGAGCCACCAGTTCGCTGGCCAGCATCGTATTGGATAGACCATCGGTCACGTCGCCAGCGCGAATCCCCTTGCGGAATCCGAGCTTCGCTCGGCCCGTCGTGGAGGGGGACAATGGCACGACATCGAACATGCCGCCATCTTTGGCGGCGATCGAGGTCGCGGCGCCGGCGGGCGCCCAGTACAATTGGCCCCAGTTCACTCCGTAATTGATTTTGCCAATCAGATCGGTGATTCCCCCGACGCCTTTCAAAGCCGGCGCCAAATCGGCCGACGGGCAAAGATAATTCGGCGGGTTCAACATACCGGTCGCAACCCACGACGCGCTGCCGCTGCTGCCCGTACCGGCGCAATCCGAGCAGGCATTTCCCTTCACATCCAAGCAACGCAGGATGTTGTCGTAGGTGTTTTTGCCTTCCATGTTGGGAAGTATCTGAACGGCCCAATTTGGCCCGCAACACGTGCATGCGTTGCTCCCGGTCGACCCGTATACATTGGTGTACTGCGACGAAGGCATGCACGTGGGCAGCCCGGGCGGATACGTCCCCTGCTGCGATTCGAAAGCCGTCATCGCCAGACCGATCTGCTTCAGGTTATTCAGACACTGGGCTCGCCGGCCTGCCTCACGCGCGGCCTGCACGGCCGGCAATAGCAAAGCAATGAGCACGCCGATGATGGTGATGACCACCAAAAGCTCAACGAGCGTAAATCCGCGAGTCTTCCGCGATGAACTGCGCATTTCGCGATCTCCAACCACAATTGCCAACCGCGCCCCCGAACAAGCTACTGCAACCACATTCCGATTTCGCGCGTCAAGCGAACCGGCGCGCCGATGAGAAATCGACTTGCGTCCGCAACCGGCGAGATATGCTCTCGGCTTTGGCACGGAAATCTAAGATACGCCTAATCCGGCAGGATCACAAGACATTTTGGCGCTGAATCGGCCGCGCGCAAATAGAAGCACGCGATTCGGTATCGGTTGAAGTCGCGCCACGGAGCCGGCTAAGGCGTCAAGCGATCGGCTCGCCACCAGTCCAAAGGCCCTCTACGGACGAAGCGGGTTAGTCTGGAGCGACGACTGTTTGCTCGACGATCGACTCTCGCTTGGAGAGATCTCTAGGGCGAGGTCGGGACTCGCGCCGGCCGGTGAGATGTCCGCGCCGATCGATTCTTCCGTGTTAGCCAATGGCTTGCTCGCCTTGATCGGGTTGGCTGCGCGCCGCTTGTCGGTAACCGGTTTATCGGTGACGGGGGGCGTGGCGCCACGTTTATCGGCGGCCGGCTTTTCCGAGCTTGGCTTATCGGCGACCGGTTTGTCGGCGGTGGGCGTCTCCGAAGGCGTTTCCGTCGACTTCTGATCATCTTTCGCTTCGGTCTTGGCGGCCGCTTTGTCGAGCGCCGGCTTTTCGGTCACCGCGGCCGTCGCCGGAGGATTTGTCGACGGCTTGACCTCGGCCTGCACGACGACTTCGGCAATGAAGCTCTTTCCCAGGTCTGTCTCGATGCGAATTTTCTTGACGACCGGCCCGGCCTTGTCGGGCGCCGTGAACGTGATGGCCACGGTTTGGATCTTGTTGGCCGCCTCGGGAATTTTGAAGGCGAACGACTCGTCGTCGCACTTCACGTCGGTCACCTTGAACGGCTTGCGGCCTCGCACGATGACGGGCCGAATCGCTTTGTGCCCGGCCTCGACGGCGCCGAACGACAGCGATTGTGGAGTGGCCGTCAATTCGGCGTTCACCAGCCCTTCGACCTCGATCGGAAATTGAGCCGCATGCGGGTCGTTAGTTACCAAAATTAGCTGATCGTTGACGTACCCCGGCGGGGCGTCTTTCTTGAGCTTCACGACAAGGTCATAGGAAACCTGTGAATTGCGGCGCGGCCCGTCGACGACTTCCACTTCGTAGTTGGTGTTCACGCTCCGCACGTCGACGATCTTCCAATCGGGCTTGCCGCTATGGGTGATTGTGATCCGACGTTCGATTTCCTGGCCCTGGTCGACCGTTCCCAGCCCGATCTGTTCCGGTCGGACGGTAATATCGCTCCGAATTTCACCCCAGACGTTCAATTGCACTTCGGCATAAAACGGCTTGTCGATCGTGACCGTCAGCGTGGCGGAGTGGTGACCGGTGAAGGCCCGAGTGTTGAACTTAGCGACGATCTCGGACTTCTCGTAGGTCTTCAGGTCGCTTTTAGTGACCGAGGGATCGGTGCATCCGCAGCTCGACCGAACTCCGACCACATGGACCGGTTCCTGGTAGATATTGGAGAACACGAAGCGGTATTCGACCTTGGCGTCTTTAGCAACCACGCCGAAGTCGTGACTGACTTCGCTAAACATTTTGCGGGCCCAATCCTGGGCATGCGCGGCGGAGGCAACGCTCAACAGCGGAATCAGCAAGGCGGATAGGAGATGACGTCGCACGGGCACTACGCTCCAAACGGTGAAGGCTCAAAGGGCTCTGGACGGGCCTCCCTGACCCGGCCAAAAGCGGTGGGAACGAATTTTACTGCTCGGTGTCCCTCCCGGCGACGTAACCCCCCGTCTCGCGGTGACGAAGCGGGGGGCCTTGCGATTATTCGGACGTGGTCCTCCAAATCCAAGAACTATTTTTGCACCGGCGACTTTGCCGGTCGAATCGCTGCCAACATGAAACATCCTAAATTCGGAAGCGGTTCTTTCGGCGTCAATTTTAGCAGAAGTCGGGCAGCCGGGACAAGTTACAGCGTGCCAAAAGCAATTGGGTCGGATCTCGCCGGCACAAGGGATCCCCACGCTCCGGCAGGAGACCGCCGGACGCCGGGCAGTTTGAAGGGATCAAATCGATCGATCGACCTCGCCGGTTATAACGATCGTGAAGGCTTCACGGCGCCGCCGAACAAAGCTGGCGTCCCATTGGGTGGCACTCTTGGGTGTTCCGGGCTCGCGTCGATGGGAATCCCCGAGAAGGCGGAAATGACGAATGACGAAACACCCAATGTCTAATCAATGACGAATGCTTCAATGACGAATGACGAAATTTTCTAAGTGGCGCTGCGAGCAGCGCTCTGATGTCGCGCAATTGAGGAAGACATACAACCGCGGCGAAAAGCCAATATCGGGCCTTCGTCATTCGTGCTTCCACCCTCCGGGGCTTCGGCGAGGACGCCTCCGGCCCGTGGCGCCCGGAGTAATGTTTGCGGTTCTAGTCGATGCGATGGACTTCCGATCACAATCGCACAATAATTTCAGTCTGGACCCGCTCGTGTTTTTAGATCGCGTTTGGACGAACGACAAGGATTTTCGAATGCGGACGACGCCCATATTATTCCGAGCCGGCATGGTCGCTTGCGCAATCGTCGGCTTGATTTTGACCGCGAACCTGGTTGGCATCGTTCCTGGGGGCGGGCCAGCGCTGTTTGCCCAAGCTCCGGCGCCGGATTCGATCGTCGAGCCGGCGCCACGGGCCACTCCGGTCGTGGCTGTCGCGGACGCTCCCAATCGGCCCGAAGCCATCTTGGATCAGATGTTTGCCCAGCGCCGTCAGCGGGCGCCGTCGTTCGATGGCGGCGTCAGTTGGATCAATACGGCTGGTCCGGTCGATCTCAAAAAGCTGCGCGGCAAGTTCGTGCTCGTGGATTTTTGGACATTCTGCTGCATCAACTGCATGCATATCCTGCCGGAACTCGAGAAGCTGGAAAAGACTTATCCCAACGAAATGGTCGTCGTGGGCGTTCATTCGGCCAAGTTCGAGGCGGAGCAGGACTCGCAAAATATCATCGACGCCGTGCAGCGATACCACATCGAGCATCCCGTGGTCAACGACGCACGGCAGACGATTTGGAATCGTTTTGGCGTCAACAGTTGGCCGACACTGGTGATGATCGATCCCGAGGGATACATGCTGTTCAAGCGTGGAGGCGAGTTCAAAGCCGAGGATCTCGACGCATTTCTGAAATACGCTGTTCCCTATTACAAGAAGAAAGGGCTGATCAGCGAAACGCCGCTGCACTTCGAACTCGAGAAGAATCGGGCGCCCCAAACGCCACTCCGCTTCCCCGGCAAAGTGCTGGCCGACGAAGCGACCCACCGGCTATTTATTTCCGATAGCAACCACAATCGGATCGTGGTCGCCGATCTCAACGGACAACTTCAAGCGACGATCGGCGGCGGTCGAGAAGGTTCGGCCGACGGCGACTTTAATTCGGCCCAATTCAATCGGCCCCAAGGCATGGCCCTGGCTGGCGACTTGCTTTATGTGGCCGACACCGAGAATCATCTGATTCGCAAGGTCGATCTGAAGCAAAAGCGAGTGAGGACGGTCGCCGGAACAGGTCGCCAAGCGCCCCATGGTTTTCCCGGCTGGGACGGCGCCGATGGATTGCCGCCTATCCGTTTCTCGGGTTTACCTCGAACGACTCCCTTGAGCAGCCCTTGGGATCTGTTGGTTCACGACCAGGATTTGTTCGTCGCGATGGCTGGCACGCATCAGATATGGAAGATGCCGCTCGATGAAACCGCAATGGGTCCTTTCGCGGGCAACAGTCGCGAAGACATCGTCGATGGTCCGCAATTGCCTCGGCAGCCCTATGAAATCGGCTTTGCGTCGTTTGCTCAACCCAGCGGCCTCGCCTCGGACGGCAAGCGGCTCTACGTCGCCGACAGCGAGGGGAGTTCGATTCGGGCCGTTCCGTTCACCAAGGCCGACGTGACGACGATCGTCGGCACGGCGGCGCTCGCGACGGGCCGGCTATTTACGTTCGGAGACCGCGACGGCGAAGCGGGCGCCGTCCGAATGCAGCACGTGCTCGGCGTTTGTTGGCACGACAAGTCGGTTTACGTGGCGGACACTTACAACAACAAAATCAAACAGCTCGATCCGCTCAAGCGCACGGTGAAGACTCTGGCGGGGGCCGGCCCGGCGGGACATGAGGATGGTTCCGCTGAAAAGGCGACATTCTCCGAACCGGCCGGCCTGTCTTACGCCGCCGGCAAATTGTATGTCGCCGACACCAACAGCCACCTGATCCGAGTCGTCGCGCTGGGGGACGAGCCGCGCGTCTCCACGCTCGAAATCAAAGGCTTAACGCCGCCGGTCACTGCAGTTCCAGTCGCCAATAAACGGCCGACGTTCGACAACGCCACGCAAATTAAACTTGCGGAGACTCGGCTCAAACCACGCGGCGACTCCGTTCATCTCTCCGTCAAGTTCGTGCTGCCCGAGGGATTTCATATTAATGCGATGGCGCCGATGCGGTATTGGCTCGACGCGCCGGGCGTGGGGCCGATCGATCGCAGCGGGTTCGACAAATCGCACAAGCTTGAAATGCCCGCCGCCGAGTTCGACGTCGTCGTGCCACTCAAGCAAGCGGCCGGCAATGACACGCTGACACTATCGATGAACTACTACTACTGCCAGGCAGGCGCCGAGGGCGTGTGCAAAGTGGGCAGCGTCGTCTGGACGGTCCCAATCGTTTTGGACGCCACCGCCAAGATGTCGGCGGCGGAGTTGTCCGTGTCGGCGCCGAAATAACGGGCTGCTGGGGCGTTATTCAATCCTTCCTGATGCAATACATATACTTCGAGCCCTTGAGTATCAGCCTTTTCGGGGCCACGGCGGGCGATGCTTCGCTGCCGTCTTGCAGGTCGTTGGTCGCCAGGATTTCTAGCTTCGGGCCGGCTTTGACCACATAGCTTTTGCCGGCGGAGGCGAAATACACGACGCCGTCGGGCGCGACGATCGGACTCGACTGCGTGCTGACCCCTTCCAGCCGCGATGAAAACAGCTCCTTGCCGGTTTTGAAATTGAAGCAGCGGAGAACGCCTGGCGTGTGCAGGCGGAGCAGATAATCGCCCGACAGGGCAGCCGAGCCGAGTCCTTCGGGAATTTGCGGAATCTTCCATTTGATATTGGTCTTCGTCACGTCGCCCATGCCAATCGGATCGACGGCGATGCCGGGCCCGCCGCGGCCGCTGTCTGAGTAAACCAACGAACCATCGTAGACCGGGGATGGCACGTCACCCGAGGCGCTGGCGAACCAGACGACATCGCCTGACTCGGGTTCGACTCCTTGCAGCTCGCTGGAACCCGAGACGAGTAGCTGTGGCTTGCCGGCGATTTTGACGAGCGTCGGCGTGGTGTGATCGAACGCGAGCGTCGGTTGCTTCTTCTCCCAGCGGACGTTGCCGGTCGCCGCGTCGTAGGCAGTGAGCGTCGATAATTTGTTGTTGCGGCCGCAGTGCATCAAGATCGAATCGCGATAAATCACCGGGCTAGTAGCGAACGCCACGTCAAACGCGGTCGAATCCTTCAACTCCTGTTTCCAAATCAGCTTGCCCTGCATGTCGAGCGCGGCGATGATCGCCGAACCAAACGCGACATATAGCCTCTGACCATCGGTCGCCGGCGTCGGCGCCCCATACCCGCCGCGCAAATCGCCGAGCCGCCAAGGGCCATGCGGCACGGTGACATCCCAAAGCTGTTTGCCGTCGTCGAGTTGATAACACGAGACGTGCTGCTCGGGAAATTCGTCGTGCTTCGTACCGGCCGGCCAATAGACCGTCGTCGCGTAGATGCGATCGTTCCAGATGATCGGGCTGGACTGATTCCGGTCGGCCTCGGCTTTGACCACGGTCGGTGGCAGCGGGGTCTTCCAGCGGACATGCAAATTCTTCGGCCCGCCCCATTCTGTCGGCAGATTTGTCTCGGTAGTTAGACCCTGCCCCGTCGGCCCTCGGTATCCCGACCAATTCTCCGCTTTCAGCAAATCGCGATGTGAACCGAGAACCAGCGACGCTACGACGATAGCTAGCGCGCGCAGAAAATTTGACGGATTATTAAGCCCCATTTGCAGCCCCACAACAAGAATGAAAGTGATAGCGAAACCGGGCTTAGCTTACTCGCCCACAGCTTCGGCGGGCAACCAAAAAATTTCGCGCAATTCTGTTGAGCGTACGTCGGATCGAGTGAAGCTCTGGAGCAGTTCGATCGCTCGGCTCCGACCCTGGAAGGGTCGCAGACGGTAGCCGGTGGTAAGGCCGATAGGCCGCCACCACCGGGAGCGATTGCATGACAATTTTCGACCCCGGAGGGTGGTCGAAGAGATTGTCGTCAGACTTTTCGCCGATCGATCCTCCGCAGGCCGGTCTGCGAACCTTGCCCGGGTCGAAGCAATCCTGTTCGACGATCACCGGTGGTATCGGCCCTTACGGGGCCTCAACCACCGGGTACCATCTGGGAATCCTGCCGGATTCCGATCCTATAAGTCTGCCGGATTCTGGATTCGACACAGGCGCGCCCAGCGACCACTTAGGAAGCTCTCACAATACCGCCTGAGATAAGGGGCGGATTGAGAGCGACTCTTAGGCTCGTTCACCCGTAGTTCAGCCGTCCTGGAATATCTCGCTCGATCTGCACATCGAACAATCGCGGCTCGTCGCCGGCGAGCGACTTGCCCACAAGCTCGCTGAGTTGATCCGGCTCGGTGATTCGTTCGGCCCGGACGCCCAACGATTTGGCGAGGCCGACGAAATCGACCTCTGGCTGTGTCATGTCCATGCCAACAAACTGTCCCGCTCGGGCCGCGGGAAGACCCTGCTGAGCGGCGCCGATCTTTAGAATCTGATATTGGGCGTTGTTCATGATCGCGAATGTGACCGGAATGCGATACTTCGCGGCGGTCCACAGACCTTGCACGCCGTAGAGCGTCGCGCCGTCGCCCAGCAGCGCCACCACGGGCCGATCGGGCCACGCCAGCTTGACGCCGATCGAGCAGCCCAAACCCCAGCCCAAGCCCCAGCCGCGATGGCCAAAGTAACCGGTCGTGTTCTTGAGCGCGCCAAGCCGCTCCAACGTCGTGCCCGTCGTCGTCACGGCTTCTTCGATCACCGCGATGTTGTCCGGCAGCACGCGGGCCAAACTGCTCATGGCGGTGAGCGGAGTCATCGGCCGAGCGTCGCGCTGGGCGGCCGCATCTTGAACTAGTGCGTCTCGCGCCGCGGCGTGGGTCGCTCCTATTTTCGCCGACCGCCCGGCCGCTATCTCCCGCTGCGCGGACGTCATTTGTCGATTCAACTCGGCGTCGAGGTCGGCCAGTCCCGCTTTCGTGCCACCCCAGATCGCAACCGTCAGCGGATAATTCTTCCCAAGCTGCCTCGGGTCTTCGTCCAAATGCACGACTCGAATTCCGTGCGGCAGCGCGCGAGCCGGCTCCTGATAGACGTACTCCCGCAGCAGATCCATTCCGACGACCAACAGCGCGTCGAAATCGCTTAGCCTGTCGTGAACCTCCGCAGACCACAGCGGCAAGCCTTGAGCATAAAGCGGATGATCGGCGGGAAAACTGAGCCGGCCGTGCGTCGTGCCCGCCTCGGCGAGCACCGGCGTCCCCAGGCGCTCGGCGATGGCGATAAGCTCTCGGATCGCTCCTCGTTCAACAACTCGGCTGCCGGCCAAAATCGCCGGGTTTTTCGCCGCCAGCAGCACTTCGGCCCCCGCGCGGATAGCCTCCGGCGCGGGATGAAAGTTCGGGTCGGGCCGCGGCGACAGCGCCAGATCCATCTCAGCCAGTTCCGTCTGCACGTCCATGGGGATCGACAGAAACACCGGACCGGTCGGCGGCGTGAGCGCAGTCTGCATCGCCCGGCGGATGGCGCTTGGCAAATCTTCGATGCGTTCGATTTCGGCAGCCCACTTGGTCCAGGGCCGTGCAACGCTGACCATGTCTCCCCATAGAATCGGCTCTTCGAATCGCAGCCGGCGATCTTGCTGCCCGGCGGTCACCAGCAGCGGAGTCCCCTCGCGGAAGGCGTTGTAGAGCATGCCCATCGCGTTGCCCAACCCCGCGCAGATGTGCAAATTCACGACGCCGATCGAGCCGGAGGCCATGGCGAACCCGTCGGCCATCGCCATCACGGGAACCTCTTGCAAGCCGAGCACATATTGCAGCCGCGAGTCAGTCGCCAGCGAGTCCATCAGCGGCAACTCGGTGGTTCCGGGGTTGCCGAAGATGTACTTCACGCCGGCCGAGCAGAGCATCTCGATGAGCGCGTGGGCGCCGCTGGTTTTCATCCGGTGGAATATAGCGCGGGGCCGCTGGCGTCGCAAGCGAATGCGGCTATGGGGCGACTTTTTTGGTGGGGCGCGTACAATGATGCAATACCTTGTCCACCGTGTTTAGGAATTTGACCATGCCGAATTCTCGCCCCCTTGGCGGCGTTATCCATACTTATCAGAAGTTCGACCCAAAAACTTTTCCTAGCCCGACCCAGCCGCCTCCCGATCTCGTCTCGCCCGCCTTCGAGCACATGCTGATGTACGGCAGCATGCGCGAGCTAACCGATGAAGAGCTCGCCCGGGCCGTGCGTCTCGATCCCAGCCAGATCGCCGGATTGGGGCCGAGCCTTGACATGCTGATGGCCATTTTGAACGAGCGGAAACGGAAGATTTTGGAGACCTACGAATCGGACACGGTGCAAAAATCGGCCCACGATGCCTATCGCGAGACGGCCAGCGACATCGATCCTCCCAAGCAGCTTCGCAAGCAATTTTATAAAGTCGTCAAGGACGAGCAGATTCGCGAGCTCGAACGACTGTGGTATCAACATGGAGACGATCGCTCGCAGTTCGCCCGGCAGTTGATGCGGCTGATCGATCGGCTGGGAGATCAGTACCAGGTCGAGGAACTGGCGTCGAAATATGCCTTTACCGGCCGAGAGTCGATGACGGTGCCCGAGGCATTGCAGATCAAAGAAGAGCTAGAGACGATCGATCGGCTACTGGAGCAATTAAAGGAGGCGGCCAAAACGGCCCAAATCGGCGTGATCGACATGGAGGCGCTCTCCGAGTTCACCGAGCCGGGCGACATGGCCAAACTCGATTCGTTCCGTCAACAGATCGAGGACTATCTGCGCGAGATCGCCCAGCGACAAGGCATCGAGTCAAACGATCGGGGTGGCTACAATCTCACGCCGAAGGCGATGCGGCTGTTTCAAAACAAGCTTCTGGAGCACATTTTCAGCAATCTCATGGCCTCGCGATCGGGCCGGCATGAGGGGCCGATTCTCGGCGACGGCGCCGTCGAACTTCAGCAGACGAAGCCCTATGAGTTCGGCGACACGGTGACGCAGATGGACATCCCCGCGTCGCTGGTCAATGCTATGCTCCGCGGCGGCGCCCAGTTGCCGATCCGGCTGAAACCCGAAGACATCGAAATCCATCGCACTCGCAACAAGCCAAAATGCGCCACGGCCGTGCTGATGGACATGAGCGGCTCGATGCGCTACGCCGGTCAGTATATCAACGTCAAGCGTATGGGCCTGGCGCTCGAAGGGCTAATTCGCAAAGAATATCCGGGCGATTTTTTGCAGTTCATCGAGATGTACACGTTCGCCAAGCCGCGGCCGGCCAGCGAAATCATGTCGCTAATGCCCAAGCCGGTGACGATCGGCGATCCGTGGGTTCGGCTCAAAGCCGACATGAGCGATCCGACCATCAGCGAGATGCAAATCCCGCCGCACTTCACGAACATTCAGCATGCGCTCCAAATGGCCCGGCAGTTCTTGGTCCGCCAGGACACGCTAAATCGCCAGGTAATCCTGATCACCGACGGCCTGCCGACGGCCCACTTCGAAGGGAGCGAGCTCTATCTGCTCTACCCGCCCGACATCCGCACGGAACGGGCGACGATGCGCGAGGGGCAACTCTGCAAGCGCGACGGAATCACGATCAATATTTTTCTATTGCCCAGTTGGTCGCAGTCGTCGGAAGACATTCAGTTCGCGTATCGGCTGGCGGAATCGACCTCGGGCCGAGTGTTCTTCACGGCGGGGAACGACTTGGATCGCTATGTCGTCTGGGATTATGTCAATCGCAAGCGGTCGATCGTAGCGTGATTCGGATTGAATTCAACGGAACGCATCTCGCGAGCGATGCGGTCAATTGGGCTCGAATCGAAGTGAAATAAAGGGGACGGGAGTCATTGATTGACTCTGGGCTGGAGAGGCGTTACACTCTCCCGCATGCCAAGACGCGCCAGAACGATCGTCGGTGGTTATGCGTACCACGTGCTTAATCGCGCCAATGGACGGCTGCGGCTATTCAAAAAGCAGGCGGACTTCCAAGCCTTCGAGGAGCTCTTGCTCGAAGCCCAGGAGCGGATTCGGCTCCGAATTTTAGCGTATGTCGTGATGGGCAACCACTGGCATTTCGTCGTCTGGCCCCGCCGTGACGAGGGCAAACTGGTCTCCGAGTTTTTCCGCTGGCTGACGGTCACGCATGCCCAGCGCTGGCACGCCCACCATGCGACGAGCGGCATGGGACACGTTTACCAGGGACGCTTCAAGTCGTTTCCCGTCGCCAGCGACGAGCATTTGCTGACGGTGATCCGCTACGTCGAGCGTAATCCGCTCCGTGCTGAAATGGTGACTCGGGCGGAGGCGTGGCGATGGGGGAGCCTATTCGTTCGCACCCACGGCGACCCGCGGCAGCGAAAGCTCTTGTCCGAACCTCCCACGCCTCTGGGCGCGGATTGGGTCGATGCGGTCAACCGGCCGCAGGCCGAGGCGGAATTGACGGCGATTCGCCGCGGAGTCACGCGGGGACAACCCTTCGGCTCGCAGCGGTGGCAGGACAAAGTGACGAAGCAACTCGGGCTCGAGCACACGTTCCGCTCGCGCGGCCGACCCAAACTCAACCAATCCCAAAAGGCCAAGCTGGATTCAGTTACCACGAAATGACTCCCGTCCCCTTTGTGCGCCCATCGAGTTGCTGACCGACCCGATCGCTACGAGCCTCGCGCAAAAAAGCAGCGGCGCAATCACTACGGCTGGTTGACTAAGCCACGCGCCGAGATGAATCAGGCGATACCAAGTTCACGGAGTCTATTCAGCGCCGCATCATCGGACGGATACCGCTCGCAGGCGTCGCAACGTTCGACCGATGCGCCCTGGGCTAGCTTGCCGCTTTTGACGCGGGCGATGATCCCCGGCACGCCGGAGTAAAAATAGCCGGGATGCTGGCAGTCGCAACTCGCTACCTCATCGGCCCCAGCTTCATTGGAATCGGGTTCATGGCCGCTCCGAGTTGCTGTAGCAGAACACGCTGAGTCTGCGTGACGCCATACGGCACCGCCCGCCTGCTTTTAAGCCAATTGGATTGGCGTGCCGGAGACCGCCCTGAACGGCTTCCGGAGCCTGAGTTGAGCTCGTGAAATTTCTTGGCGACCGCCTTGGCTTGTTCTTCTGCGGAGAGCGCGACGCCTTCGTTCATTCATTTCTGGAAGGCAGGGTCGCTCAGTTTCGAGGACGCGGCGGCGGCCGGCTTTCCGAACTCGCCGGCGTCATATTGTTTCCAGAACTCGTCGGCAGGGAGCCTATGTTGGAAATCGACACCGATCGTTTTAAGATTTTTCATCCGGCGTAGCGTGTCAATCCCCTTGCTAATTTTAAGGGGTGTGAAATCTATCTGATCGAGATTCATTCCTTCGAGGGGCGAGAGGTCGGTAACTTGCGAGTCTTCGCAGCTAAATCGCGTCAATTTTAGCCCTCGAAGCGGCGACAAATCAGATACCTGCGCGTGGCCGCAAACTAGGGCTGTAAGAGGCATCCCTTTAAGCGGAGATAAGTCGCGTACTCCCGTTTGACCGATAGTTAGGCTGGCCAAGGGCACGCCCTTGAGGGGCGACAAGTCGGATATATCAGTATTTTGAATGTCCAGGTTTGTAAGCTTCATCCCGCTGATCGCCGACAAGTCGGTTAATCCTCTGATGTGCTCGAGAATCAGGGTGGTCAGCGGAGTCGTTTTGAGGGGTGACAGATCGGTCACCCTTGTGCCGCTCAAGTTGAGGAATGACAAGGGAAGCCCCTCGAGTGGCTTCAGATCAGTCAAGTCCAGGTTCCCGAAGCAATGCATCTCCTTGATGGGCATTCCCTTGAGGGGCGAGAGGTCCGTGACCTGGTTCCCACTGCAACTAAAATGCGACAATTGCATGCCCTGCAATGGTGAGATGTCCGATAACTTGCCGTGGTACCAGCCGTTGGTCGAATAACAATAAAGTCCTTTTATTCCCGCCAACGCTCGTACAGGCGAAATATCGGCCACCTTGTTCGTGACGAATCCGAGCTCCGTAATCACTCCACCTTCAACCTTGTGTGTCTCTTTCCCGTCAAATCCTGGGTTGAGTTCCATCAACTTCTGCATCGTAGCTTGTAACTGCTGCTGGGGGTTGAGCGTGGCGATGCGATTGGCCCATCGCTCGAAGTCGGCCTGCTTCGCCTTCGCATCAGCCCAAAACTCGGCAGCGGATTGTTCATTGATCTTCTTCAGCGTTAAAATGGCGCGGAGAACACCAAGATCTCTTGGTATTTTGAGGTCGCAGCGGATCGTCTTGAGAGTCATTCCTTTGACGAGCCCCAAGTCAGCAACCGCAGTTTGGCGGCAATCCAGGCTCGTCAGGGGTAGCTTTTGGAGTGGAGACAGATCAGAGACCGGCGTCTGGTGACAATCCAAGATTGCTAGCGGCATCCCCTTCAGTGTCCCCAGGTCGGACACTTGCGTTCCGGCGCAAAGCAATTCCGTCAGCTTCGTGCCTTCCAGCGGCGTCAGGTCGGATATCAACGTGCCGCTGCAATTCAGGCTCGCGAGCGGCAACCCTTGCAACTGCGGCAATTTAATCACCAGGGTATTTTCGCAAACCAAAGTCGTCAACGAAGAAAGCTCTCTTAACGCAGAGAGGTCATACACCGTCGTGTCGGAGCAATCGAGTTTTGTCAGTTTCATTCCCGCTAGAGGCGCGAGCTGCGATAGATAGCCGTGGCGAGGGCCGCTTCCCCGGCAGTTCAATATCTTTAGCGCCAGCAAGGCCCGAACCGGTGAAATGTCCATTACTTTGTCCGTGAGGAAGGACAACTCCGTGACATGGCCGTTCTCGATCTTGGATGTAGTCTGGCCACCGAATCCGGGATTAAGTTCTTGTAGCTTTTTGGCGACGGCATCGACTTGCTTCTCGGCCGGCTGGGCCGCGACGTCGTTGATCCACTTCTGGAACGCTGGATTATTGAACGTCGACAGCGGAGTGAGCGGCGTGAGCGGGCGCCCCGGCAGGGCTGGGTCAAGCGGCAACAGTTCCAGCTTTTCGATCCGAAATTTGGACCAGGTCGCAACAAAAAGCGGGGCAACGTTGGCTTCTGAATACCTCGCGAGGGATAGATTGGCTGTGGGAGAAGTGCGCGAAATTGCTTGACCGTCAACAGTGAGCACTGCGGCCTCATTGCGAACGGTTAATACAAACGTGGTCGGAGCGCCCATTTTGAGAAAGGGCTGCGTTTGAGCGTCTAAGTCCTGCTCTATTAAGCTTCGCCCATCGATATAATTGAAACCTGAAAATTTCCCTCTCCAACAGTCGACCCCGGCGCCAGCCCTCTGTGTGCCGATTGGTAAGCCGACCATGAGTCCTTCCGGAGGACCGAGTCGTGTGGCTGTGATCGTAATCTGATAAGAGGCGGGAGGTAGGTAGGGAATATTCAGAACCGAATGGGGGTCATCCTTGGAGAGCAATGCGCCGTGATCAAGATTCCAGTCCCCCACGCAAACATCGCGATTCAAGTCGATTAGCGCGAGCAGATCGATGGGCCTGCCCGTTGTTGTCGGCGGCCGCGCGGCCGCGATCGTTTGCTCCGCTGTCGGTTTTAGGGTCGCTTTGATCGACTGGTTGTCGCCGTGCTCGATGGTGAAATCCTGTCCGAAGACTGCGAACCCATCCTTTTCGACCTTCAATCGGTGCTTGCCCGAATCGACGGAAATCGAAATCGTTCCCTTCTCAACAGGTTGGGTAATCTCGATCTTGCCGGCCTCGTTCAAAACCTGCACGACCGCGCCGGGTTGGTTGATCTCGACCGTCAGCGTGCCGTCTTTAGTTTGCATCTTGAAGATGATTCCGGCCAGGATCGCGAGCCCCAGCAGTCCGGCGCCGACAACGCCGAGAATGATTTTTTTATTGAGTATCCTTACTTTGGCGGCCGGCGCCTCACTCGCTGGCTTCGATTTAAAAATCCCACGCGCCGGCACATCTCGCAGGAAAGTGAGTACGTCACAACTGGCGCCAGCGGCGCCGATCGACTGTTGGGCGCTGACCGACGATTGCGGCGCGGTGTGGCACTGCTCCAACGCGGCGACCACTTCGCTCATCGACTGGTATCGATCCTCGACTTTTTTGGCCACCATCTTCCGAAAGACGGCTTGGATGGTTTCCGGCACTTCGGCGCCCAACGATGGAATGGGCTTTTCCCGATGGGCCAGCAGCTTGGACATCAAGGAGTCACCATCGTAGGTGGCCTTGCCGCTGAGCAAGTAGTACAGCGAGCAGCCTAGGCTATAGATATCGGCCCGCGCGTCGGCATGCTTGGTGCTCAGCGCCTGTTCGGGGGCCATGTAATCGACCGTGCCCATCACCGCGCCCGTGCCGGTGAGTTCGGCCTGGGTTTCCGTATCGCCGCCTGAGATTCGCGCCAGGCCCATGTCGAGAATCTTGACCGTCCCCTTTTTGTCCAAGAGCAGGTTAGCCGGCTTGATGTCGCGATGCACGACTCCTTCGCCGTGAGCGAACTCCAGTCCGCGGGCGGCCTGCAAAATAAAGTTGACGGCTTTCGGAATCGGCAGTGGGCCGTTCTTTTTAACGACGGCCGACAGATCGGCGCCCTCGACGTATTCCATCACCAGGAAATGCACGCCGCGGGCTTCATCGGCGTCGTGCGCCGTGACGATATGGGGATGGCTGAGCTTAGCGGCCGCCTCGACCTCGCGCTGGAATCTGGCGGCGGACGCCGGGTCCTTCGTCACGTTCTGCGGGAGCACCTTAATCGCCACGACGCGATGCATCCGGCGATGCTCGGCCTTGAACACCTGCCCCATCCCGCCGGCGCCGATTTTGTCGAGGATCGTGTAGTTGCCGATGATCAGCGACTTGGCTCGGCCCTGGTAGATTTCCTGGGCCTGGAATTTGGTGAGCTGCTTGCTCTGAACGAGCTGGCGAGCCAACTCCTGGGCGTCTTTGGGCTGGGCCTTGGGCGGGATGAAATTCTCGAGCTTGCCTAGGGCGATGACACCGGAGTCTTCAAGTTGCTTTACGAAAATCTCGAGGGCGATGGGCATAAAGGCCAATCATAACATCCCCTTGAATGAGAAAACATGCTCGAATCTAAGTAGATCCTGGTCGTCGCTGGTGCGCAGGCGTAGCCGCTCCTTGCCTCGATGACCCCATCATGAACGACTAGGCTCAAATCCAGCGATATACGGCATACAGCCCGGCCGCGGCGCCGACGAGAATCCACCAGGGCTTCATCGCCGCCAGAGCGTTTTCTTGCGAGATATAACGCTCGCAAGAAGGGCAGCGCTGCGAGTCTTCATGGATCGACTCGCGGCAGCAGGGGGCAAAGGATCGTCGGCTCGTCGTCGTCGGGCGAGTCGATATCATCTTCGCCGCCACACTCTTCGTCGTCATCAAAGCGCGGCATGTCGGTTCCAAAATTCTTCGCCATCAGACCTAAATCCGTCACTGCCTGTGACCGACTGTCCGCCGAATTGCCGCCAAAGCCGGCGCAGCGAATGGTGAATAAGACCGGTTCACAGCCTATTCAGCGAACAACTGAGCCGCCAAAACACATAGGCGCTTTGGACGTTCTTTTCTGAAGGTCGCGGGCCGATTCGGCGACCATTTCGAGAGATGAGGGGGTTGCGTGGCAGTTCTTGTCGGGACATTGATCGCTAGCGAGTTTGTTGCGGTGTTTATGGTGGATTGACTGAGGGTGTGGCTGAATTCGGCGCTGGATCGCGGTGAACCTTTGTGGCGGTCGAACACGTGGCGGTTCGATGGGTGGCGAGCTTACTTTGGGTATTGTAATACTTAAATTGATCGCCACGGCTCTAATGATCGGTGGCAGTATCAAGACACCAAGAGCCAGCACCTGGGCCGATCCCAGGCGGCGGTAGATCGGCTCTGGTATTCTTCTGCGTAACCTTTCACCGACCAGGGTTCCGACGATGGCCTCGGTGATGGCCGCAGGCCGGTCGCTTGCCCCTTTCTTTCGCCGTGCGCCGTCCGCTATTCAAGAAACGCTGCCACAACCTCGGCTGCTTGCGACTCTTCGCAGCGTTTCGATGAACTCTTTGACCACCGGCGACTGGTAGCGGGCCTTGTGCCAGATCATGCGAAGCGTGCGGCTTGGCGTTGGGTCGGCGAGACTGCGGTACTGGCAGCGTCGACCCCGGTCCATGTCACGGGCCATTGCCGGTACGAGCGAGATGCCGTGGCCCAGCGCCACAAGCTCTTGGACAGTGAGTAATTGAGCGCTGCGGCAGTGGACAACTGGCAAACAGCCCTGCTGCTTACAGAACCCCATGACTTGCTCGCCCAGGCAATGAATTTCGTTCATTAGCACGAACGGCTCCCCGGCAACGTCCTCCAGAGTTATACGACGCTTCTTCACCAACGGATGCTTCGGCGGCAGTGCCAGTAGCAGTTCCTCGGCGAACAGGGCCTCGGTGTGGATGAGGTCCGTGTCCGCCGGCGAAGCAATGACACCGACATCAAGCTCTCCCTCCAGGCAACCACGCACGGTGAACTCGGTCAGATTCTCGTGCAGGGCCACGGTCGCTCGTAGGAATCGCTTGGAGAAATCCTTCAGAAGCGGCGGCAGCAGATAAGGGGCGATGGTTGGGATCGCTCCCACATTGACCGTTCCGTGGCCGGGGTGAGTCGACGCCGTGACCCGCTCCCTTATGTCGTCCACGGTCCCCAGCACCGTGACGGCCTGTGCGTACAGCGCTCGCCCGGCCTCCGTCAAACGGACAGTACGGCCAAGACGTTCAAAGAGCGGTTGCCGCAGTTCGCGCTCGAGCTTGATGATCTGCTGGCTCAAAGAGGGCTGTGCCACCAAGCACTTCTCGGCGGCACGGGTGAAACTCCCCAGGTCGGCGACCGCCACGAAGTAGCGTAGTTGATGCAGTTCCATAGTCAACGCCTATCGAGAACATAGGAAACATATCTTTTAACTATATGAGGCGCGCCGCTAGAATGCGACTTCACGCCTGGAGGTCAGCGGCTTTGTGGCTGCTGGGACTTCCGGCGAAGACTGATTTAATCGACTCAGGAGATTCTTCTATGCACTCGACCAAGAACGATATTCCCGCTGAAAAGCGTGCTACTCTGGCCCTGCTTCTCAACGAGCGGCTGGCAGACCTGATCGACCTGGGACTTCAGGCGAAGCAGGCCCACTGGAACGTCAAGGGACCGAATTTCATCGCCCTGCACACGCTGTTCGACGATGTGGCCGAGGAGATCGAGGAGTACATCGACACCGCAGCCGAGCGGATCGTGGCGATCGGCGGGACCGCCGAAGGAACGGTCGCCGTCGTGGGCAAGCGGACGAATCTGCCTGCCTACCCGGTGAACATATCCAGCGGACGAGATCACGTCGAGGCGTTCTCCACGGCCCTGGCGACGGTTGGCAAAACGGTGCGAGCCTCTATCGACAAGGCGACCGAAGTCGGTGACACCGACACCGCCGATCTATTTACCGAACTGTCACGGGGACTCGACAAGAGCCTCTGGTTCGTGGAAGCCCACTTGCTAGCGGATAAGTAGGTGACGACAACAGCTGCGGCGAGGGGTTCGTTTCAATGACCAGATAGACTTTACCGGAGGATTCAACCATGCCGAGCGAGGAAAACGGCGACAAGAACGGAGCTGACAACGGAAGCAGCGAACAGCCGGGCCTGTCCGGCTCCCGACAAATGTCGAGCGGTCGCGACGCCATCGGTCCACCTTTTATCGCCAGATTGACCATATCGCGTTAAACGCGCTACGAGCACGATCGGCGAGCTTCGTCGATTTCTGGTGTGATCGTCGTAATGGGCAATTCTCTCGCGCGCGAGCGCGCGCTTACGGCGATCGTATGGCGCGAGAAGGCAATCTATTCACTCAAGTCTGCCAGCGGACGACAAAGAATCTCGAGGAAGTCATTCTAACCGAAGCCACCCGCCTTACTACTCGACTTCATTGGTGGGCGCAGGTCGGCTCCCTGTTCTTCGAATTATCGGTCGGCGCTTTCTTCTGGTACAGCTAGTACTACAGCGCTAACTTTTGCCCCATCCGCAACGAGGCAGACCGGTCAGGCGGATGCCCAGCGCGGCGAGTTTCTTGCGGGTCGTTCGGGTGTGGCTGCGGCGCGCTGCGGCATTGCGCCGCTGCGTGTACGCGAGT
>JBBQWR010000022.1:0-78279 GCA_038210495.1 Pirellulales bacterium | reverse complement strand
TGACCAACCTCCATGAACCAAAGGATTCGTTCCGTCAGGCGACAACAATTGTCGCCCCGAAATCCATCCTTCGCTGTCAGCCTTGCCCAAACCAGTGTACATGGTGATAATTTGTATAGGCTGTGATGCGTTCGCCCTGGGCTGGAGGCGCCTTGCGGAGGCCCCGGATACTGGTCGCCGATTAAAGCGACCCTTCATGGAAGCAAGATGGCTTCTTTACAAAGCGACCGTGCGCGTCTACCAGCCGAGCGGCTTGAGGCGTTGGTCCAGTTCCGGCGGCCGCGATTTAGCAGCCCGATTGATGGCGCCGTGAGCGCGAACTTCCGACAGAATGAGCGAGCTCTCGCGATGCGCCGGCGCGGCATAGTTTTGCGGCGCGATGTTATCCAAACGGACGGAAGCGTTTGTCGAGATCGGCGCGACCGATTGTGTCGAATTGGTTGGCAGGCGTGCCGGCGCACCGAAACAGACTGCGCGGATCGAAACGAGCCATAGTGTCGCCAATAGAACGTTGACCACCAGTCGACCGACCGGCTTGGCCGATGGGCTTATCGTTAACTTAGTCATAATTAAATCCAAATTCTTGACATCGTTCTAAATGTTGGCTCGACAGCCGGTGACTTACTCCCGGCGATCGCCTAGGAAGGGCTTCTAAGGAAAATCTAGCTTACGAATAGCGATCAGGCGGATTTGACCCGCTCCGACTTCAACCTAGGTTTTCGTTGATTACGCCATCCCCCTTTGACCGTCGATACGCAGATCGCAACGCATCATGATCGAAAGTCGGGCCGACAATTCGCTTGCCTCCGGCGCCGCAATCGCTCCGCCGCCGCTCTCCGGCGCGGCGTCGCCTCCGGCGGACAAAGATCGCCAAGAAAAATTCGATCAACTGCTGGGCCGCATCGCCCAATTGACGCGCGGGTCGGCCCATGTCGCCGTCGCGAATTCGCCAGGAGTCGCCGCCGGGACCAGCGCCGAGGGATCCGGCGAAGATTGCTCGCAAGAATTTTTTCCGCCCGAACCTAAATCGTGGGTCGAGGCCGAGCTTGCCGAAAGCGAAGTCGAAGAGCTCATCCTCAAGTATCTGCTCGCCCGGGGCGACGCCAGCGGCCGCAACGTCGCCGACCAGGTGAATCTCCCCTTCGTGCTGGTGGACGAACTTCTGCGGCAGATGAAGCAGGAGCAGTGGCTGGTGCATCGCGGCGCCGCGGCGGTCAACGATTATCAATATCAACTCACGGACAAAGGCCGCGAACGAGCCCGCCGGCATACCGAGCACTGCACCTACTTCGGCTCGGCGCCCGTCGCCCTGACCGACTACATCAATAGCGTCTCAGCGCAGTCGCTCACGCAGCAGAATCCGTCGAGCGACGACCTTCGCCGGGCGTTCTCCGATCTGCTGATCAACCCCAGCATGGTGAACCGCCTGGGACCCGCCATCAACTCCGGTCGGGGACTGTTTCTCTATGGGGCGCCCGGCAACGGCAAAACGAGCATCGCCGAGCGGGTCACGGCGGCTTTCGGACAATTCATTTGGATTCCCCGCGCGATCGGTGTCGATGGGCAGATTATCCGCGTCTACGACCCCAGCAACCATCAGGCCGCGCCGCTGCAAAGCACGGGCGGACTGCTGGACAACCGCAAGATCGACAAGCGTTGGATTCGCATTCGCCGGCCGACGATCGTGGTCGGTGGCGAGCTCACGATGGACTATCTGGAAGTCACGCTCAACACGTCGACTCACATCTGCGAAGCGCCGATACAGCTCAAGAGCAATTGCGGCACGCTCGTGATCGACGACTTCGGCCGGCAGCGGATGAGCATCGACCAATTGCTCAATCGCTGGATCGTGCCGCTGGAGAAGCGGGTCGATTTTTTGAATCTGCCCAATGGCAAGAAGATCGAAGTCCCCTTCGATCAGCTCGTGATTTTCGCCACGAACTTGCAGCCCCGCGACTTGGTCGACGAGGCGTTCTTGCGGCGAATTCCTTACAAGATCGACGTGATCGATCCGACGGTCGAGGAATTTCGCGAGTTGTTCAAGTTGATGGCGCCGAAAGTCGGCTTCGAGTATCGCGAGGAGCCGGTCAATTATCTGATCCAGCGGCATTTCTTGGCGGCCAAGCGGCCGTTTCGCAATTGCCAGCCGAGAGACCTCTTGTTCCAGGTCCGCAACTACTGCCTATTCATGCAAAAGCCGCTGGAGCTGACCAGCGACTATTTCGATCTCGCGGTCGAAAATTATTTCGCGGTGCTCTAGTTGCCCGCCATGCAGGCCTTGCATTCGTGCTCGTCTCGGCCGTCGCTGCTAGCTACGCGCTGACGACCTGGGTAGACTGAAAACTCCGATTATCCCACGGCGCCGGGCCGTTTCGTCGCCGCCAATCCTATCGTCTTGTCGGAGCCTCTTATGATATTGCCTCATCGAATTCCGATCGTGGGTTTGTCTGCACTTTTGTCTCTCTTGTCGCTGACGGTTCGTCCGGCGCTCTGCGACGATCGGGTCCACGACTTCCTGAAATTCTTGCCTGCCGATGTGAACTCGCTCTCGATCGTCCGCGTGGATCAAATCATGCAAACACCGCGAGCGATTAAAGACGATTGGCGCGGGAAGCACGAGGCAGAATTTCTAGCCGGCTCGGCTCGTTTGCCTCCCTGGGTTAGCTTGTTGGTTCGCGGGGCACAATTGCGATCGGGCGGCGCCGGGCCCGCGATGGTCACGAGCATCGTCCCCGAGCCCGAGGCGATCAGCTTCGACAAACTATTTTCCAAGGAGAAGGTCACGTTCGACACCGTTGCTGGCGTTCGGGCGCTGCGTTCAAAGCGAGGCTACCTGGCCGAGATCGCTCCCGGCGTGCTCGGGTTCATGGCGCCGCCCGACCGTCATTCGCTGGGCGCCTGGATCAGAACGATCGGCGGCGACTCGCACATCCGCCTGCCGAAATATCTCGCCGGCGTGGCCGAGACTTACAAGCCGCAGATTCTGTTTGCCGTCGATCTCGAAGATCTGCTGGAGCCGGCGGCGATGGCCGATCGTGTCGCGTCGTCAGCCGCGCTGGTCGGTAAAACGGCCGAGCAAGCTGCCGTGAAGGGATTGCTTGCCAAACTCAAGGGGATCCGCGTCGGCGTCGACGTGGATCGGCAAATTCACGCCGCGATCGCGCTGGATTTCGATGGCGCGACCGTGCCCGAGGCGAGCTATTTGAAGCCGCTGCTTTCGGAGCTCTTGGACGACGCGGGCGCCCATCTGGACGACCTGGACACGGCCACCGTCAAGATTCAATCGACGAGCGTCGAGATTGCCGGACCGATCTCCGACGAAACGCTTCGCCGGCTGATGACGTTCATCATTACGCCCGTGGCGCTGCAAAAAGAAGAATACCTGCCGACGGAGTCGAGCAAATTGCCGCCGCCCCCCCAGGCCGACGCCACACAAAAATATTTTAGCCTCGTCAATAGCACCGTGCATAACTTGCAGATTCTGAACCACCGCGCGAAGGACTATTACAAGACGGCCCAGTGGCACGAAAACTACGCCAACAAGATCGCCGGATTTCCGACGCTGGACGTCGATCCGGACGTCGTGAAATATGCCCAATACATTGTCTCGGGCCTGCGAGCTCTCGCGGCGTCGCTACGGGGCGCGGGACTGGAACTGACGAAGCTGGATAATCAAGTAGCTTATCAGTGGCATGTGAACGACTTTTATGGCCCGGCTGGCACGTTCACGGCCTATGGCTACAATCCGGCGCCGTGGGAAGTCTCCTCGAATCTCCAGCAAATCCGCAACGCACAAGACGACGCGGCGGAAAAAAACTCTGACGATCGCGAGAAGGTCTGGACATCGATGGGCAACGAGCGCGACAGCATTCGAGGACGCATGGAAGCGAAGTATAACACGAAGTTTTCGCTGTAGAAGCTCTCGCAAGACCGCCTCGGAGAAGGGGACGGTCCCCGGCCGTTTTGCGAGCAGTTCTGTGACTAACTCGCCAGACGCGGCGCCGGTCGAGGGGCCGAAATCGGCGACGCCCGTTCGATCCGTGCTCCCACGGCGGCCAGTTTTTCATCGAGTCGCTCGTAACCGCGGTCCAGATGGACTAGGCCGCGGATTGTCGTCGTTCCCTTGGCGGTCAAGCCGGCGAGCACCAGGGCTGCGCTCGCCCTGAGATCGCTTGCGGCGACGTCGGCGCCGGACAGGCCGGGAATCGCTCTGACCGTCGCAGCGCCATTGCCCAGCGCGATCGAGGCGCCCATCCGCGTCAATTCGGCCGCGTGCAAAAACCGCTGCGGGAACACGCCATCGGAAATTCGGCTCGTTCCGTCGGCGATCGCCGCTAGCGCCATGAACTGAGCCTGAACGTCGGTCGGCAGGCCGGGGTACGGCGCCGCCGCGATACGAACCGGACGCAGGCGATCAGGTCCGGTCGCGACAATGCGATTCGGAGCAATTTCCAAAGTGGCGCCGGCGACGATCAATGCCTCGATCACTGCCGTCAAATGCTCGGCGTTCAGGCGCTCGATCCGCAGCGATCCTCGCGTCATCGCGGCTGCCAGAAGCAGCGTCGCCGCCTCGATGCGGTCGGGGATAATTTCATGGTTGGCGCCGCCGAGTTGTTCCACGCCGGCGATATGCAGCGTCGATTCGCCCAGCCCTTCGATGCGGGCGCCCAGCGCGATCAGGAAATTTCCCAGGTCGACGATTTCCGGTTCGCGAGCGGCGTCGCGAATGATCGTGGGACCCGAGGCGAGCGTCGCGGCGGCCATCACGTTGGCCGTGCCGGTAACGGTCGGGCCGTGCGGACCCGCCAAGGAAACCGCGGCGCCTCGCAGCCGTTTCGCCCGCGCGATGACATAGCCGTGGCGGATTTCGATTTCGGCGCCCAGAGCCGCGAGGCCACGAAGATGCAAGTCGACGGGCCGCGAGCCGACCTGACAGCCGCCCGGCAAAGGCACAATCGCAAGCCCGCGACGAGCCACGAGCGGTCCCAGGACGCAGAACGACGCCCGCATGCGCCGCACCAGCCGATAGGGCGCCTTGCATGGGCGGAGATCGACGGTATCGATTTGGATCGAATTTGTCGCTTGCCGTTTTACCACGACTCCCAGATGACCAAGCAGCAGCGAGAGCGTGTCGACATCGGTGAGATTCGGCACGCGGCGCAGGTGCACCGGCGCGCTGGCGAGAATCGACGCCGCCATGATCGGAAGCGCGGCGTTCTTGGCGCCGCTGACCATGATGGCGCCGTGGAGCGGCGCGCCGCCGGTGATGCGAAGGACTTCCATGTCGAGCTACTTTGCGTCTGCGAGATCGATAGGTTAGCGCCGACGGGCTTGGACGATGCGATCGAGCCCGGCCAAGTCTTTGATCGTCGGCGCCGTCTCCAAAAGCGGGTTTGCTTCAAGCAGCTTGCGAGCCGCCGGTTCGATCATCGGACTGATCTCGATCAATAGCCACCCGCCGGGATTCAATCGCGGCGCGGCTTCGGCGATCAACCGCGCGATGATCTCGGTTCCCGTCGGGCCCGCCAGCAGGGCTTGTCGCGGCTCAAAGTTTTTGACGCCCAGCGGCAGATTATCAAATTCGGCCGCGGTGACGTAGGGCGGATTGCTGGCCACGATATCCAGTCGCCGCTCGGCGGGCAAACTTGCCAGCAAATCCCCCTCGATCCACTCGATCCGCTCGGCGACCCCATGAGTCTTTGCGTTCTCTCGGGCAATCGCCAATGCGGCGGCGCTTGTGTCGATCGCCGTTACCTTAGCGGTCGGAACGTTTCGAGCAGCGACAATGGCGACGATTCCGCTTCCTGTCCCGACGTCGGCGATAGCCACTGGCGACGCGCCTTGCGATCCGGCGGCGCTCCGCTGCTTGACCAGGTCAAGCAGCCTGATGACCAACAACTCCGTCTCGGGCCGAGGAATCAGCACATCGGGCGTGACCTTGAACGACATTGAATAGAATTCTTTGTGCCCGACGAGATAAGCGACCGGCGCCCCTTCGCCCCGGCGGCGAACCAGCTCGCGAAACGTCTCGCGCGTCGCGTCATCGGCCGGTTGATCGAACGACGTATAGAGTTCGATCCGCTTGCAACCCCGGGCAGCCGCCAGCAAGATTTCGGCGTCGAGCCGGGGCGAATCCGCGCCGCGGCCCTTCAAGAAATCGGTCGTCCAGGTGAGCAGCCGGCCGATGGTCCATTGCTCAGCCATTGATTCGGTCAGCCATGTGTGCCTTCGCCGGCTTGGGAGAAGGGGACAATCCCCAGTTTTGCTTCGCGGCCTTCGCAAAATGGGGGATAAACCCCGGCGATTTTGTGAAGGGTTCTTAGTTCGCGCCCAAGTATCCAAACTCGGTCAAAATCGCCCGCAGTTTCTCCTCGATCGATTTACGCAGAGCGAGCTGAATTGGGCCCAGGGGCTGCCGACCGACACCCATCTTGAATCCGCGGAGCCCGACCCCCAGTCGAAATCCGTCAGGAAAGTCCAGCGGCGCGATCATGACATCGAACACGCGATTGAGACGAAATTGCAAACGCCGAGCTTCATCGATCGCGGAAGTCCGGGCTGCTTGAAATAGAGCCCCGGTCAATTCCGGGACGACGCCGCTCGTGGCATTGACGCTGCCTTGGCAACCCATGAGCAGCATCGGAGCCATCGCGGCTTCCCAGCCGGTGAAGAACAAGAAATCCGGTCGCTGAGGCTGAACGGCCGCCATCAGACGCAGCATCAGCGCCATGTCGCCGGAGGAATCCTTGATGCCTATGATTCTCGGCAACTGGGCCAATCGCTGCACGGTCGGGACGTCGATCGGGCTGGCGAACATCGGAATGTTGTAGAGCGTGACGTCGATCGGGCTCTGCCGGCCGATCTCGGCGAAATAGGCCAACACGCCGTCCGGACTGAGTCGGTAGTAAAACGGCGCCACGATCGCGACCGCTCGGGCTCCGATTTTCGCATAGGTCTCGCAGGCCTTCAGGGTTTCGCAAACGTTCGCCTCGGCGGCGCCGGCGAGCACGGCAACGCGGCCCGCCGCCTGATCGCACGCGATGGTGTTGATTCGGATTCGCTCGTCGGCGGTAAAGCGGAGGAATTCGCCCGTCGATCCGTTGGGGTACAACCCTTGCACGCCCTTGGCGATTAGCCAATCGATATATCGCCGCAGTTCGGACTCGTTGATCGCGCCGGTCTCGTCGAGCGGCACGATGAACGGAGTGAAAATTCCAGCTAAGGGCGTCGTCATCGCGGACTGTTCACGGTTTTGCGAATTGCAAATCCCGATGGCGGCAGCTTCAACGAGCATTGCCGATCGGATATTCTGAATCGGGCAGTTCTCCTTGCCCCTGGCTCACACAATCTAGCAAATGGAGGTCGGAACAACTACCGCGCGCATGGCGACCCCCTGGACGCAGCCTTTCGACTCTCCATTGAGAAAATGCCGGCGACGATGGCAATTTCGATTGCGAACGCTGATGATCGGGATGACCATCGCCGCGCTGATTCAACCTGCCTTGATCGGTTTATGGGATTGGTGGCAGCCACGAGTTCGATGCACTCAAAATTTCAAACAGATCTCGCTGAGTCTGACCGTTCAGAAGACCGGCCGATTCTTGCCGGCCGACTTGCCGTAGGAAATATTGCAACCGCGTTTTCTGGCGGAGTCGGCGCGCGCGGAATGCAATTTCGGCTGATGGGTGGGATCGACCAGCGGGCAGATTTAATCGCGCCCCTGACAACGCGCAACCGCCTCAGCCTTTTAGCTGCGTTTCCATGCGCTGCACGATCTCGCAAACGGCGGCCGCATCGGCCGCCGCCCGCAATTCAGCCAAAAAATTTGGATCGGCGATCAATCGGCTCAATCGGGCTAATGTTTGCAGGTGGCCGCGATCTTCGACCGAGCAGACGAGAAAAAACAGATCAGTCAGCATGCTACCGCCAAAGGGAATTCCTCGATCGGTGCGCCCCAGGGCAATGAGCGGTCCTCCCAAAATCCGCGCGAGCGGCCGCCGCGGATGCAAGAGCGCCACGCCATTCTCCAGCGCCGTGCTGTGCAACTCCTCACGCAATCGCACGGCCTCGGCCAATTGCGCGGGGTCCCAGACCAAACCCGTCCGGGCCGCCACATCGGACATCTCGCGAACGACGGACGCCCGAGTGCGAGCCTGGAGCGGCAAGGCGATTGCTTCCCTGGGAAGCAGTTCGGCGATCAACTGCGGCTGATCGAGCGAATGGCCACGCGACGATCGCAGAAAACCTTCCATCTCGGTGAGCTCGGCCTCGTCGGAGGCGCCGATGCGATCTTCCAGCCAGCGCATGATCTCGGCGCGCGAAAATCGCCACTGACCTTGCACCTTGCGGCACGGCAGCTTGGCCCGCTCCGCCAACCGGGCAACCTGCGAGGCACTCAGATGCAAATACGACGCCAGGTTTTCCACATCGAAATCGTCGTCGGCCATGGGGCATTCCCGAAATGGAATAGAAACTAAAGGGGGCGCGTTAGAGCCGCGCATGAAATAATCGCTTTTGACGGCCAACCGCGCTTCGTGCGCGGCTCTATCTTACGGCTTCGTGCGCGGCACTGTTGCCGCTCGAGCACGTCACCCGCAATAATCTATCGTATTGCAGAATCCAGATACGCCGTTGTGCCACGACCGGTGAGACAATTCCAAATTATATGCAAAAACACTTTCTGCCGATTTTCGCTGCCGCCCTCGTGGCGCCACTGACCGCGCTGTCGTTCCTCGCGCGGGCGGCCGCCGACGAACCGACCGGGCTCGATTTTGATCCAGCCACCTACAAATCGCCTAGCGACAAGGCTAAGGCCACCGTTGCCGACGGCAAGTTCGGCAAAGCGCTGAAGCTAGAGTTCGCCGACGATTGCCGAGGTGTGTTCGTCGCCGGTCGCTCGCGAGGTCAGCCCGCTTGGGACCAAGCGGCCGGTTTCTCGTTTTGGGTCAAAGGAGATGGCTCCGATCACTTGGGGGCGCTTGAGATTGTATGGAACGAAGACTATGCGCTGCGATACGCCGCGACGTTTCCGCTGAAAAACACTGACTGGCGGAAGATCACGGTGGCGTGGCGCGATCTGCTGCCAGAGACATCCAAACCGGATGCCAAGCCGATCGACGCCAAGAGTGGCAACGCGCCGTCAAAGCTGGGCGCAATCTGGTTTGGCAAATGGTGGTACTGGCGCGACGCCAAGGCGCACAGCTATTCGGTCGATGGCCTGAAACTCGAAGCCACGATTCCCGAAAATGAGGCGGACGCTCTCAAAGTGACGGGCGCTTCCCACGAGGATCCGCTCTCGCGACTAGCCGGAAAACTCAAGGCCGGGAAGCCCATCAAGATTGTCGCGATGGGCGATTCGCTTACGGACTACGCTCATTGGTCAAATCGCGAGGTGAATTGGCCGACGCTGCTCAAGGCCGAGCTCGAAAAGAAATATCGCGGCCAAGTGACGATCGTCAATCCGGCGATTGGCGGCACGGAACTGAGACAAAATCTCGTGCTGTTGCCCGAGTGGGCGACCAAGAACGCCGACGCCGATCTGGTGACGATCTGTTTCGGCGGGAATGACTGGAACGCCGGTGCTCGCGGCCCCGATTTCGAGGCCTCGCTTAAACAAGCCGTCCGGCTCATCCGCCGCGCCACCGCGGGCAAGGCCGACGTGCTGATCATGACGACCTGCCCGCAGCTGGCGATGTGGGACACGATGGGCGAGCTAGCCGACGCCGGGCGGAAGGCGGCCGATGCGAGTCGGCCCGGCTTGGCGGATATCTATGCCGCGTTTCACAAGGCCGGCGAGAAAGAGGCCGATCGCGCGGCGCTGTTTGCTTGGGATCACGTTCATCTAAGCAAGTCTGGACATGAGCTGTTCGTCGCGACGATCTTGGCGGCGATCGAGCAGGCCAAAGGGCGTTAGAGCCGCGCATGAAGTAAGCGGGGGTGCGTTTGACGTCAGAAGAGCTTACTTCGTGCGCGGCTCTATACAGCTACGGCTTCAGTACGATCTTGCCGGAAAGAGCGCCGCTCGCGTGGATCGTATTTTCTTCTTGCAGGCGATGGGCGGCTGCCGCTTCGGAGAGTGGCATGACGCGATCGATATTAGCCTGTAGCTGGCCGGAGACGAGCAAGCGGTTGATGTCGTCGGCCGCCGTCCGCTGTTCGTCGGCGGTCGCATTGAACATGGCGAAGCCCAGCAGCGAGCAGCCCTTCACATAAAACGGTCCGACCGGAAACAGGGGCCGCGCTTCTCGGCCAGCCATCAAAATCATCCGGCCCCGCGGGGCCAGCCAGCCGATGGCTTGCTCGAAATTGGGCTCGCGTAGCGTTTCCCAGTAAACGTCGATCCCACCAGGACTGAATTGCTTCACCCGCGCGGCGATGTCGTCTGTCTTGTAGTTCAGCGCTTCGTCGGCGCCCAGTTCGCGGCATCGCTGGGCCTTCGCGTCGCTGCCGGCGGTGGTGATGACCCGGGCGCCGATCGCCTTGGCCATTTGCACGACCATCGAGCCGACGCCTCCCGAGCCGCCGTTGACGAAGAGCGTTTCGCCGGTTCGCAACTGCGCGTCGCGCACCAGACCCAGGTGGGCCGTGATGCCCACCAGCGCCACCGCCGCCGCGTCCTCGTTCCGCACGCCGGTCGGCAAGGGGTAGAGCCACTGCTCGTTGATCGCCGAATATTCCGCGAACGTCCCTTGGCGGCCCAGCAGTCCTTGATTGGAGCACCAGACCCGATCCCCCGGCTTGAATCGAGTGACGCCCGGGCCAACGGATTCGACGACGCCGGCCAGGTCGCAGCCGACGACGAACGGCATCGGAAGCGGCATCGCCACGGCGCCGGAGCGGATGTACGTGTCGATCGGGTTCACATCGACGGCGGCCATTTTCACCAGCGCCTGGTCGGCCTTTGGATGCGGCGTGGGCAGATCGGCATACACGATGCTCTCGGGCGGGCCGACGCGCTGAATGTAAGCGGCTTTCATGGGGGCAATGGACTAGGGATTAGAGGACCGGGAAGCCTGTGCTACGAAGCGGGCGCGCGGCGCTGTTTTGAATTCAAGGCTCCTAACAGCAGTCCGACGAGTGTCAGCATTACGCCGACGCCTGTGATGGCCTCGACGACATAGAGGATTTTCTGCCAGTTGCCGCGGTCGATGGCGAGCTCGTGCATGGGGATGGCCGTTTCGAGCGTCACCGGTTGTTGCAGACCGCGCTCGACGTCGGCCCAGGCCCGCCAGGCGACACCCGGCGACATCGAGTCGACGTTGGTCGACGGGATCACGTCTTGCGGCTTGGCGGGTTTGAAAACGAGCAATAACGCCAGCCCCACCAAGCTGAGCGCCACCAAAGCAACGCCCAAAAAGGTCACGCCTTGCCGCGCACCCCACGATGCGCCGGTCGGGCGCGGAGAGGCTGCCGTTGGCTGACGCAGCCCGCCCCCCGGCGAGCCGGACGCGGATGCTCGTTCAAGCGTCGCCAAGTTTCGAAACGTCGGCGCCTCGACCATTGCTCCGCACTCGCACTGCAATCGATCACCCGCTTGCGCCGCGCCGATCGTCAGCTTGCGTCCGCACGGGCAAGGTAATAGATATTGCGTCATCGGCGGATTAGCCGGGAGTCGGGAGACGGGAGTTGAGAGTGAAAGGCAAGCCACATTAGATTCTACGATCGAACAACTCGTACAT
This sequence comes from Pirellulales bacterium, assembly GCA_038210495.1. Classification (GTDB taxonomy): domain Bacteria; phylum Planctomycetota; class Planctomycetia; order Pirellulales; family DATAWG01; genus JBBQWR01. Next base: position 66,601 of record JBBQWR010000022.1, on the reverse strand, counting down.
GAAGAAACGGGCTCCTCCTATCGCGGAACACCCATGCCGCCACTAGCCCACCAGGGCAGCGTGTTGCCGCCGTCCACCAGCAATTCGGCGCCCGTGATGTAATCGCTAGCCGGGTCGCACAGGAAGACGACCGCTCGGGCGATCTCGTCGGGCCGGCCAAGCCGTTTCCAAACCAACTTTTCGCTAGAGCGGACGATCTGCTCCTCGCTGGCGAATTTGCGTTCGCCGGGGGTATCGATCCAGCCGGGATGCACCGTGTTCACCCGAATGCGGTGATCGGCTAATTCCAGCGCCGCCGTGCGAGCCATCTGGTCGTTCGCCGCTTTGGACATATTGTAGGCCATTGATCGGGGGACGGGAACGTAGGCCTGGGGCGAGCTGATCAGCGCGATCGCGCCACCGCTGCTCTGGGCGATCATTTGCCGGGCGACCGCCCGCAGCAAATGAAACGCGCCCCACATCGACACATCGATCGTGCGGCGGAAGCCAGCCATGTCGGCCTCGCAAAACGGCTCGCGGTCGCTGTAGACGGCGCTGCTCACGGCGACGTCGAGCTTGCCGAATTCAGCGACTGTCGCGGCGACCATTTTCTCCACGGCGTCATGGTCGGCGACGTCGGCCTGCAAGTTGATGGCGCGACGTCCGATCGCCCGGACTTCGGCGGCAGTCGAATCCGTTTCAACCTGGAACGAAATGTCGTTGATGGCCACGTCGGCGCCGCTTTGGGCCAGCGCCACGGCGATTGCCCGACCAATTCCGCGACTTGCGCCCGTTACGAGCGCGACCTTTCCATCCAGCGGCATATGTGTCTCATTGAGAAATGGAGATCGAAGGAGCATCGCCGAAACGCGATTGCATCGCTTAATGCTAGCGACCGAGGGTGGACGCGGGAAGCATGAGCCGTCAATCGTATCTATCCGAGTCGCCGCAGTTAACATGGGTTCGCGCTGCAGGCTCCACGATTTTTTCCCTCCAAACACTAGACCCGGGAAGTCATCGGATTAAAATTAATCGGCGTGCGGCTGCGATCGGCGAATAAGTTTGAGGACTGGGGGGCGGTGATTCGACTTTTTGTCGTGTGAACCGCGAGTGAGGCGAGCCGGTCCTGTTGCCGTGCGCCAACCGCGAAAGTTAAGAGCAGCCGCTTGGACAGCTTGTTAGTAAGAAAACCCAGCGACTCCTTGATGAGGATGTCGCGAGTCAAGGTTGCGGATTCGGTGATTGACGTGAGGCGGATGTTAAGCTGGGCAATCTGCTGAATATTTAGCTCCGCCAGATTGCTTGCCTCGAAGTAATCTCTTGACAAATTTCCGATTCGGCCACCGCAAACCGAATCAGTGTTAGAATTTGGTGGATTTTTGTTGCAGTTCCTTGGATAATGAGTTGATTGAAATTTCCGTGTTCCGACTCCGCCATTGAGTGCCGCGACGTCCGCGAGCCATTCGGCTGTGCCTTGTAAGGCAGCCGCTTGTCAGCTCGCTTCCGGCCGTGTCCATATTACTGGACTGTTGCAGTGAGCGAATTCGCGGAAAAATCGGCTGGCACGTTAGACACAAGCACGGACTGCTAACGCCGTCCGATTGCCCCTTGCCGTTAAGGTTGCCGCGGCCGCCGAAGTCTTGCGTTCGTTTGTATCTCCCGCATTAACACTTGCCTCACCTGAAGGAGTGTTCCTTTGTATGATTCACTGATCGATGATCTTGAAGACGATGTAATTCCGCACGTCGATGACGCCGTGGAATTGGTCGACAAGGCCGTCGACGTGGACGACTCCGACGACGATCTGTTGTCGGCCGATTCCGCGTCGCTCGATTTGGACATTGATGGCAAGACCGACGAACTGCTGGCCGAAGAAGAGGACGTCGAAAGCTGGTCGGACGATCCCGTGCGAATGTACCTCACGCAGATGGGGGAAATTCCGCTGCTCACCCGGCAACAGGAAATCACCCTGGCCAAGCGGATCGAGGTCACTCGCGCCGATTTCCGCCGCAAGCTACTCGAATGCGACTACGTGATCCAGATTGCGGTCAAGATCCTCAAGCGCGTGCATCGCGGCGAATTGCCGTTCGATCGGACCGTGCAAGTGTCCGTGACGGATCGGCTGGAAAAAGACCAGATTCTCGGCCGTTTGCCGCTGAATTTGCGGACCGTCGAAATGCTGCTGCGTCGCAACAAGGCCGACTATCGGACCGCGACGAGCAAGTCGGCCAAGATGCAGCACCGCAAAGAAGCTTGGCGACGGCTGGGCCGGCGCCGGTTGCGAGCCGTGAAGCTGGTCGAGGAACTGGGTCTGCGAACCCAGCGGATCGAACCGCTGATTCGCACGCTCGACGATTTCAGTCGCCGCGTGGACGAGCTCAAGGCGCGGATCGAGGCCCACAAGAAAGCCCGGTTGCCGCAGGCCGAGCGACAAGCGTGGATTCGCGATTTCCGCGCGATCATTCGCACGACGCAAGAAACGCCGACGAGCCTGCGCAATCGGGTTCGCTACCTCAAGTCGATCTATGCTCACTACCAGCAAGCCAAGCGTGGCCTGTCGGAGGGCAACTTGCGACTCGTCGTGTCTATCGCCAAAAAGTATCGCAACCGCGGCCTGAGCTTCTTGGATTTGATCCAAGAAGGCAACGCCGGCCTGATGCGAGCCGTCGATAAGTTCGAGTATCGCCGCGGGTTCAAGTTCTGCACCTATGCCACGTGGTGGATTCGCCAAGCGATCACCCGGGCGGTCGCCGATCAGAGCCGCACGATTCGGATTCCAGTTCACATGGTCGAGACAATGTCGCGCGTGCGGAATGTCTCGCGGCAGTTGCTCCAGAAACTCGGCCGCGAACCGACGATCGAAGAGACGGCCATCGCCTCGGGCACGGCCGTCGACGAGACTCGCCGCGTGCTGGCCATGAGCCGTTATCCGATCAGTCTCGATCGGCCGGTCGGCAATAGCGAAGATAGCCATTTTGGCGATCTGCTTCCCGATTCGGGCGCGGAGAACCCGGCCATCGGCGCCGCACAGGAAATGCTCCGCGGCCGAATTGCGAAGGTGCTCAAGACGCTCAGCTACCGCGAGCGCGAGATCATCAAGCTTCGCTACGGCCTGGGAGACGGCTACAGTTACACGCTAGAAGAAGTCGGCCACATTTTCAAAGTAACCCGCGAACGCATTCGCCAGATCGAGGCCAAGGCCGTCCGCAAACTCCAGCAGCCCAGCCGCAGCCAAGAGCTCGTTGGATTTTTGGATTAAGCATTCGGCCGCCGGTTCGACCGATTGACAGTGATTCCCGAAAGACCTCCGCGTATCGACGCGGAGGTCTTTTTTAATGGTTCTTTCCATTCGAATGAGAGACTTTTTTTCGTGCGAGAGGATTTGACTAGCCGTTCTATAATTTTGTACACGAGCAGCCGCCGTCCGCGGCAAAGCCGTGCGTTGCTCGAAAATTTCGCTCGGCAATAGATTGACGTCCCCGTTTTCGCGAAGGCGATGAAATGCGTCGCTCAAAAAATTTAACTTCCCAATTGCCACTGCGCGACAGTCAAGGTCCGATCGTTGCCGCGAGAATGGCTCCTATGGCAGAAGCCGAGCTTATCGGACTCGCGCTCGCCCTTGGCGCTGCGGAGACGCCGCAATGGTGGTTCGCCGAAGAGCGAATGTCCGAGCGGGCAGTCAAAATCTCCGACGCGATGGCGGCGAAATACCGAGGGGCCAAGCTCGGGGTCGGACGCTGTTCTGGGGTCAGGATCTGAAATCAATGACCGACTGGATCCAACGCACCCGGGAAACTTGATTGCGGCAGACGCGACTGCGGAATTTCATCCCCGATTTCACGCCGTCGCCTGCTCGCTCAGCCCCAACTCGTTGCGCATTTGCTCGCGGATTTTGAATTTTTGAATCTTGCCGGTCACGGTTTGCGGAAAGCTATCGACGAACCGGACGTAGCGGGGGATTTTATAGTGGGCCAGCTTGCCGCGGCAGAATTCGCGGAGCTGCTCCTCGGTGGCCCTGGCCGAGTGCTTGAGCTTGACCCAAGCGCATAGCTCCTCGCCGTATTTTGGATCGGGGACGCCGACGACCGACGCCTGCTCGATGGCCGGGTGCGTGAAGAGGAATTCCTCGATCTCGCGCGGGTAGATGTTTTCGCCGCCCCGGATGACCATGTCTTTGATTCGGCCCGTGATCTTGTAGTAGCCGCCCGGCAGTCGCACGGCTAGATCGCCCGTGTGCAGCCAGCCCTCGGCGTCGATTGCGGCTGCGGTCGCATCGGGGTTCTTGTAATAGCCGAGCATGACGATCGGCCCGTGCGCGCACAGTTCGCCGGGAACATTATCGCCGACGATCTCGCCGGTCGCCGGATCGATGAGTCGGACTTCGACCCCTGGCAGCGGACGGCCGACGGTCTCGACGCGCAGCTCGAGCGGATCGTTGATGCCGGTTTGCGTAATCACGGGGGACGCTTCCGTCTGACCGTAAGCGATGGTGATTTCCCTGCAACCCATCTCGTTGACAACCGTCCGCATCGTCTCGATCGGACAAGGACTGCCCGACATGATGCCGGTCCTGAGCGACGACAAATCGCGGTGGACTCGCGTGGGATCGTGCAGCTCGGCGATGAACATCGTGGGGACGCCGTAGAGCGCGGTGGCCCGCTCGCGCTCCACGGCTTCGAGCGTCGCCGCGGCGTCGAACGATTCGGCGGGCACGATCATCGCGGCCCCATGGATCGTCGCGCAGATGGTTCCCAGCACGCATCCGAAGCAATGATACAACGGTACGGGAATACAGACCCGATCCCGTTCCGTGAGACTCAGCCGCTGGCCGACGTAATAGGTGTCGTACAGCAGATTGCGATGGCTGAGCGTCGCTGCTTTGGGAAAGCCCGTGGTGCCGGACGTGTATTGGATATTGATCGCGTCGTCGGGCCGAAGCGCGGCGGTAATCGATTCGACGCGCGCGGGCTCGACCTGCTCTCCGCGGCGGCACATTTCTTCCCACGAAATTGCTCCAGCCGGTGGATCGCCGCGAAGCGACACGACCCATCGCAGCTCCGGAAAATCAGGCGAGTTCAATTCGCCTGGCGCCGTTTGCGCTAATTCGGGGCAAACCTCCGCCAACATCTCGAAATAATTTGAGGAACGAAACCGATCGACCAAAAATAGTGCCGCGGCGTCGCACTGCTTAAGCACGAATTTTAGCTCGAACGGACGGTAAGCCGGATTGATCGTCACTAGCACGATGCCGACTCGCGCCGCCGCGAATTGAAGTATCACCCATTCAGGCACGTTCGTGGCCCAGATCGCCACGTGCTGGCCGGGCGAGAGTCCCAGAGCCAACAGCCCGCGCGCCGCTTGAGTAACCGCGTCGTTAAACTTGCGGTAAGACAATCGAATATTGAGCCGGGGGAACACCAGCGCGTCGTTGTCGCCGTGCCTCGCGGCGACAGCGGCCAGCGCCTCGCCCAGCGTCTTGCCTTCCACCCAAGGTTCGCTCGCCGGGTCCGTCATGTGTGCCTCTTGAGAGATGTCATCGCCAGCGCCTTGAATTGTAGGGCCGGAGTCGGGAGTCATCCAACATATTGCGTCAATGCGTGCAACACCGAAATGCACGGCGCCGCAGGATGCCGCGACTATGTACTATTTTCGGCGGCGACGAGGGCTGCTACCAGCGCGGGCATTGTATACGGATTGGCGTCGACCGCTGGCTCAAAGCCCAATTCGCGCAGCGTGCCTGATGTTATCGGGCTGATGCTAGCCAACTTCGCGCGGCGAAGGCTGTCGCCGAACATTCGCGCCAACGAATGGGCGATTGCGGAACTAGTGACGGTGATCCAGTCGATGCGTCCTTCCGACAGGGCCGAGACGACTTGCTCATCGGCCGCGGTCACGTCGCGACTTTCGTAAACGACGACTTGCTCGACCGCGCCACCGGCGGCGGTCAATTCCTCAGCGAGAACTTCACGTCCGCGATTGGCGCGAACGAGCAAGAAGCGTCGACCTTGAGCATCGCCTTTCAAAGCGGCCGCCAGCGATTCGGCGCGATACTCATCCGGCTGAACGTCCGCCCGCAGATGGTAGCGGGCCAGTTCTTCCGAGGTTCCCGGCCCGATCGCGGCAAGTCGCGATTTCCCGAGTCGCCGCAGGTCGCCGCCGGTTGACAAGAGCCGATCGAGCAAGAATCGTACGCCGTTCGCGCTTGAGAAAACCAACCAATCGAATTCGCTGAGCCGGTCGAGCATGGCATCGACAGCCAACCAATTCGCGGGCGGACAAATTTCGATCGCCGGTTGGATCATGCACATGGCGCCCAGTTCGGTCAGAGGCCCCTCCAACCCGGCTGTCTGGCCAAGTGGCCGTGTTACCAACACTCGTTGGCCAAAAAGCGGTCGCGTGGCAAACCAATCGGCCGGCGCTGCGGCCACGTCCCCGATGATGACGATCGCCGGGGGCCGCATTTTTGCCGCCGCCAATTCGTTCGCGACGTCGGCCAACGTGGTCGAGATGACTTGCTGATCCGGCCACGTGCAGCGACGGACGATTGCCGCCGGAGTATTGGGCGGCTTGCCCGATTCGATCAACCGAGTTGCCCATTGCGGCGCGGTCGTGACGCCCATGTAAAACACGAGGGTCCCGGGAAAACGGGCCAGGGCTTCATAATCGAGCTCCGGCGCGGTTTTGCCTTCCTGCTCGTGCCCAGTAATAAGCGCCACGGCCGAGGCTTGTTCGCGATGGGTCACGCAGATGCCGGCGTAGCTGCCCGCCGCCAGCGCGGCCGTGACACCGGGCACGATTTCATAGGGAACGCCACCCGACACTAGAGCGTCGATCTCCTCCGCCAGCCGGCCAAAGATAATCGGGTCGCCCCCTTTGAGTCTCGCGATATTAAGTCCCCGCTTGGCCATTTCAACCATCCGGTCATTAATCTCCGTCTGCGTCCAGAGCCGCTCGCCCCGATGCCGGCCGAGCGATTGCAATTCGGCGTCGGCTCGCGTATGGCGCAAAATGGCCGGATTGACCAAGTAATCGTAGAGCACCACATCGGCCCGGCGCAGGCACTCGACGCCGCGCCACGTGATCAGCCCCGGATCGCCTGGCCCGGCGCCGATCAGGAAGACTTTGCCGACAGCGGTTACAGCGGGGGTCGGCATGGCGTTGTAGAAAAGAGAGGTCGGGAGAGGGGAGTTTCTGGCGTTTTATAAACACACTTAGCCGCCTTCGCTCGCGACGCGCTCTCGGAAGTCGGGAGCGGGATGCAAAGTCTGCGGCGCCGCTTCAGCGGTCAATTGTTTTCCGCTTGTTCTCCATGTTAGAATACAGGCGATTTGCTGCGAATCCCATTGGCGGGCGGCTCGTTTTTTGCCGCTAGGCCGCGATCACTATGGGCGGAAGATTGCCCACTTGCTATTGGACCCATGGCGAACGACGAACACGACGATCGACCGGAGAAGCCCACGCTGCCCCAGCGAAAGCCACTGACCGCCGCCCAGCGCGCTCGCGCCCAGGCGGCCTTCGACAAGGGAGAGCAGAGCGTCAAACAGCGAAATCTCGATTACGCCGTCGATATGTTTCTCCAAGCGGTGGACGCCGACCCCGGCAATCTGGTCTACATCAAGTCGTTTATCGAAACTATTCAAAAGAAATTCAACAATAAGAAAAAGGGAAGCGGTTTTAGCCTGGGCATCGGCGGACCGCGCGCCGCCCTGAAAAAGGCCCTGAGCAAATCGGATTTTCCGACGGCCGTGAAATCCGGGCTGGATCTTTTGAAAACCAATCCGTGGGACATCCCCGCCCTGATGCAAACGGCCACGGCGATGGCCGGCCTGGGCGCCTCGGATTCGCAGCTTTATCTGCTCAAGCAAGCCCTGCTCAGCCACACCGATCCGGGCGATGTCGACATCAATCGCGCGTGCGCCGACGCCCTGGAAAAACTCGGCCAGTTCGATCAGGCGATGGCTTGCTGGGAACGCGTCAAGAAGCATCACCCCAACAACGACGAGTCGCAGGTCGCCATCGCCTCGGTTCATGCCAACAAGGTGCAGGCTCTGGGAAGCACCAAGGACGGCGCCAAGGCCCCCAAGAAAACGATCGACGGCAAAACGCTCAGCCGAGAGGAAGAGCTTCGCGCTCAGCACGCCGAAAACGTAGCCGATGTTGGCAGCGCGTCGGAGCTGTCCGAACTGCTCGCCCGGGAAGAACGATACGCCGAGGCCGAGGAAGTCTTGCAGAAAACGTTGCAAGCCACCGGCGGCGACTTGAAAGTCAGCGAGCAAGTCGAAGACATGCAGCTTCGCGCCGCTCGGGCGCAATTGCTGATCGCCGAAAAGCGGGCCCAGCAGACTCCCAACGACGAAAACAAGGACCTGCTCGACCGAATGAAGGCCGAGGTCAACAACGTCGAGCTCACCGTCTATCGCGCCCGCAGCGACCGCTATCCGGGCAACACGACCTGGAAATACGAGATGGCCGTACGGCTGAAAAAGGCCGGCAAATTCAACGACGCGATCAAAGCCTTCCAATCCGCCCGGAGCGATCCGAAGCGGAAGGCGATGGTGATGGTCGAACTGGGGAAATGTTTCGAGCGGATCGAGCAGTGGAATATGGCCGTTACCAACTACGTCGAATCGCTGGCAAGCATGACCGATCGGGATACGGAACTGCGGAAGCAGGCCCTGTATCGGGCCGGGGTCATTTCGATGTCGCTCAAGCCGCCCGATCTCGACACGGCCGAGAAATGCATTAGCCAATTGGCGAGCATCGATTTCGGCTACCGCGACGTGGCGGCACGGCTGGACAAGATTCGGAAAATGCGTAATAGTGAGTGATTCGCCGGTGTGCGTCGGGGACGATTTTAGCCCGGACCAGCGGCGCCATGTCAGGCACGGGGTGCCCGACCTACAACAATTCAAGCCCGTTTAGTGACTGTCATGCCTAATATCAACTCCGCCAAGAAGCGTCTGCGTCAGAGTCTCGTTCGCCGTGCCCGCAACCGGGCGACCAAATCCGAACTGAAGACCCGCATTCGTAAGGTCCTGGAGCTAATTAAGGCCGGCAAAATGGAAGAGTGCGAAACCGCGTTTCGACTTACGATCAAGAAGCTCGACAAGGCGGCGGCGGCCAAGGTCATTCACGCCAATCGGGCCGATCGCGTGAAGTCGCGCCTCTCCCATCGGCTCAAGCTGGCCAAGCATCCGGCGCCCGCGGCGTAGGTCAGGCACTCTGTGCCTGACGAAGTGCGAACGTCTCCGACCGCGCGGTTATTTGTCCGGACGCTGCGTGCGTGTCGTCGGCCTGTCAGGCACGGAGTGCCTGACCTACGGAAGTCTGTTAAGCTCCCGCCATGAGAATTTCTGAAGCCTACGGACCCGGGAAGCTCGGACTCTCCTTCGAGTTGTTTCCGCCCAAGACCGAGGCGGGCGAAGCGGCCATGTTCGGCTGCCTTGATCAGCTCATGGCCTTTCGGCCCAGCTACGTCACCTGCACCTATGGCGCAGGGGGCTCGACGCGACAAAAGACGCTCGACATCGTCACCGAAGTGCGCCGCCGCTACGGCGCCTGCGTAGCCTCGCATCTGACTTGCGTGGGCTCGACGGTCGACGACCTGCGCGGCTATTTGACGGCGGCCCAAGAGCGAAATATCGAAAACATCGTCGCGCTGCGCGGCGATCCGCCCAAAGGGCAATCGACGTTCGCCGCGGTCGACGGGGGCCTGAGCTATGCCAGCGAATTGGTGACGCTGATCCGAACTGAGTTTCCGCAGTTTGGCGTCGCGGTGGCCGGTTATCCGGAAACGCATCAAGAGGCGCCGAGTCCCACAGCGGATCTCGATAATCTGAAGCGCAAGGTCGACGCCGGCGCCCACGCGATCATCACGCAGCTATTCTATGTGAACGCCGATTTATTCCGGTTCCGCGACCGCTGCGGCCGAGCGGGAATTACGACGCCGATCGTGCCGGGCATTTTGCCCGTGACGAATTTTGCCCAGATTCAGCGGATCGCCTCACTGTGCAAGGCCCAACTGCCGGACGATTTCCGCGGCGCGCTCGCGGCCGCGGGCGACGACGACGGGCGGCAATTCGAAGTCGGCGTCGAGTTCGCCACCCGGCAAGTAGACGAGCTATTGGCCGCCGACGTGCCGGGCATCCATTTCTACGTGCTCAACAAATCGCCCGCCGCCGTGCGCGTGCTTCAAAACGTCGATTGGCACGGCCGCCGCTAGCGTCCGCACCATAGCCGCGGTATCCAGCTGCGTAGTGATGCTCTTAAAATTTCAAATCGTCCACTCGTGCCCCATGGCGCTGCGAAGGCAACCGTAACATAGTTTCCTCCGGGTTCCCAGCGCCTATAATGGAGCGGCGCGAGTGGAGAAACAAAAACATGATGGACGGCGCCAACCACAACTCTTTCCCCGGCAAGCCACCGCAATTCGCTCTGCGGACACTGCTGCTCGGAGTCACTCTGTGCTGCATCCTCTTCGGCTTGATGAGGATCATCGGCCCGCTGGCGTCGTCGGCTCTGGTCTTCTTCCTGCTGCTGGTCGCGCTGCACGTCGGCGGCAACGTGCTGGGCACGTCGCTAAGCAGTAAATCGCCCAGAAAGTTCATTAGCAGCGCTGTCGACGATGGCGATGGTCCGCCGCTCGCCATTGAGTCGCTCGCGCTGTCCCGACGGAAGCCGCCGGGCCCTAGCCGGCTCCGCGAGCGAACGTCCGTCGGCTGGTCGATCGTTATCTCAACGGGACTCGGCTCGATGTTCGGCGGATCGCTGGGCTGGCTCGGATATTATTTCCTCGTTCACACAACCACGGCCGGCATCGTCGTCGGTAGCGTCTCATCGGCCGTGCTCGGCGGCTTCTTCGGCTTCCTCACCGCCAGCTTCTTGAGCAACATCCTCCGCGCCTGGCGCCAAGCACTCGCGACTGCCCATTCGTAACACCTCAGCCCGATCAATCACGCCACGCCGGCCCAAGCGCCTGAGGTTAACGAATCAGGGGTGTCGCTGGAGCGCTTGGAGCACGGCGGGCGTGAATACGATTGGCTAGCGGCTGGGCGATCGTTGCCCGTTCGCCCGGGTTGGACCCGGCAGCCCGCCGCAGGCGCGACTTGGCGCCTGAATTGACGGGCAGCGATCCGATGGAAAAAGCCGGCGCCGACGCGGAGACTCGCGAGTTGGGAAGCTCGAGGTTGCCGTTGTCAAAGTCAAGTTCAGAAGCCGCCTGGCGCGCTGCGGCAGATTCCGCCACCGTGCCCGGTTCGACCCTTGGCGGCAATTCGCTACGAACCACCCGCATTTCTCGGGGAGCTTCGATGCCAATCCGAATCGCCCCGCCCCGCACTCGCAGGATGGTGATCGTGATTTGTCCGCCAATCTGAATTTGCTCGTTCATCTTCCGCGTCAGCACCAACATGACACACACTCCTTTGCATGAGTTGAACCAGAAGTTGATGATCGGCTCTAATGCAGGGCGCGTGCCGAACTCGTGCGGGCAAGAATTGCAAAAGCGCTAACTCGTGAGCGAACATGGAGTTCAAGAAAATGGACCGCTCGAATGTTCAATGGGCGCCCCTGCTATCAGTGTACAAATTTACAATTCTTTCCTGGCAAGATTACAATCGCTACAGCCGTTACGGGTTGGCTAGGTTGAAGGCGGGATATGGGCCGGCGCGATCTGCTAGGGATACCCCCATGGCGGTTAGCCCACGGCATGTTGACTGGGCGATTGCGTCGACTATAGTGAAATTAGCCTGTTTCCCTTTCTTTTTTCATGGTCTCAGTTGCGAGTTGGCTACTGACGTAAAGCGATTCTGAATCCGTCGCCCGGCTTTGGGCCCGGACGCTACGTTAGCACTCGAATCTGTCTGAGAATCCGCCGTCGTCTTCCGTCCGATCGATTTTATTTCGATTGGAAACGCGCTTTAGTTGGGGGAAGCTCGACGAGAAACATCGTTATCGAGTCTATCGTGGCCATTAGGGTTCATCGTCTCGCGGAAGTCATGGCTGGCCCCGTTTTCCTTTGGGGGAGCTAATGTCGATTATTCAATTTCCTCGGGCACTTTTGTCGCGTGGCTGGCGTGTGTCAGCCACCTGGGGTTGCCTTGCGCTCATCGCGAACTCCGCTTCGGCCACGTTGATCGTCACGGCGCCGAGCATCAATGTGCCCTATTCGGCCACGGCGCAGTCGGGCAGCTTCGAAGTCTATTTGAAGAATACCGGCAGCCCTGGCCCGCAGGTCGGCGACACGCTGATCGAACTCCAAGTCGCGGCCAACTCGGGTTTGATGTTCTCTTTGCCGGTCAGTTCCGCCAACGCGGCAACGGTCGTCCACCCTTACATATTCCCCGGGGGCGCTCCGACCCCCAAAATCGCCGACGGCGGACACGACTACGAGGCGACCGATTTCGCCGGCAGCACGCTCCCGACGGCCACCGACGGTTTGGGCTTGGTGCTTGTAAATTACACGATCGCCGGTGGCGCCCTAGGCACGATTCCGATATCGTTTGTGCCCTATCCGCAAGGACACATCGGCACGGGGCTGTTCGATTCGCAGAACAATCAGATCTCGACGACGCTTCAAGGCGGCGTAATCACGATCGTGACGCCCGTCCCGGAGCCAGCCGGAATGGCGACGTGGTGGGTCCTGTGTGGCGGGTGGTGGATCGTAAATCGTCGGCGCCGCGGCAGAAGCTCATAGTCGGCTTTTAATTTTCGCGGATCGAATGCCGCTCGTCACGGACCGTTTCGCGACATCTCCCCCAACATCTCGCCTAGGAGTTCTAGCGGCAGGCCGACGACGTTCGAGGGACTGCCGGCCGTGACATGCACCCACCCCAAGCGGTCTTGAAAGCCAAAGCCGCCCGCTTTGCCGTGCCAGAGGCCAGAGGCGATGTATTCGGCAATCGTGACATCGGGCAGCCGATCCATGCGCATCCGAGTTTCGGCGACGCGGATCGATTGCCGGCCGTCGGACAGACGCACGAGACAGACTCCGGTGAGAACTTCGTGCTCCTGGCCCGACAGCATGAACAGCATCTTGCGAGCGTGATCGGCGGAGTCGGGCTTGCCGAGGATTTGGCCGTCGCAGTGGGCGACCGTGTCGCAGGCGAGGATGAGGAAGTCGGGAGACGGGAATCGGGAGACGGGAGTGACGAGACTGCGGCATTCTGCCGCGTCTGGCGTGGCAGCGCCAGAAGATTGCACGATGGTGGGATCGGTTGCGATCGTGGCCGCGACATCCGCCGCTTTTTCTTCGGCCAGCCGCATCACGAATTGCGCCGGCGTTTCATCGGCGCGGCGCGGCGATTCATCGGCGGAGCGCGGCGGCAAGACGATGAATGAATAGCCAGCCTCGGCGAGCAACTCTTGTCGGCGCGGCGAGCGACTCGCGAGGATTAATAAAGTCATAAAAACGCACGCGCTCAAACCTGCAAATACGATCGCTCACTCACTGCGCGGCAGGATGCCGCGGCTATGCAACTCCGACTCCCGACTTTCCCTACGTCACCAACCCCTTCGTCACCAGCATGAACACATCTTCCAGTGTCGGGTCTTTGTCGTTGAAGCTGCGGAGCCGGACTCCCTCGCGCATCAAACGATCGAGCAGGTCGGCGATCTGCGCGTCGTCCCCTTCGATTTCCACGGTCGCGCGATGATCCTCGACCCGCACGTCGCGCGTCTCCGGCATGCTGCGGATGATCGACATGCCGACGTCCATTCGGTCGACGAACTTGATTTCGATCAGTCGGTTGCGGCGGATGCGGCGATAGACCTCTTCGATCGGGCCGTGCATCAGCAGTTGGCCCCGTTCGACGATGCCGATCGACGTGCAGCAGTCGGCCAGTTCGCTGAGAATGTGGCTTGAGATCAAGATCGTCTTGCCCATGCGGTGCAGCTCTTTCATCAGAGCCTTGAACTCGATTCGCGCCCGAGGATCGAGGCCGCTGGAGGGCTCGTCGAGAATCAGCACGGGTGGGTCGTGTACCAGCGTCTTGGCCAGGCAGAGTCGCTGCTTCATGCCCCGCGACAGGCCGTTGACGAAATCGTCCCGCTTGTGCATCAGGTCCAACAGTTCGAGCACATCGGCGATGACCTGCTTCCGCCGCGTGCGGGGAATCTGATACGCGACCGCGAAAAAATCCAAAAACTCCCAGACCTTCATGCCATCGTAGACGCCAAAGTTGTCGGGCATATACCCGACGCTCCGCCGCACGCCGAGCGGATCACGAGTGACGCTATGGCCGTTGACGATCCCCTCGCCGTGGCTCGCCTTGAGCAGCGTCGCCAAAAAGCGGATCGTCGTGCTCTTGCCCGCGCCGTTAGGGCCGATGAAGCCAAACAGTTCGCCGGCTTCGATTTTGATATTGAGCCGGTCGACGGCTTTGAAGTCGCCGTAGCTTTTGCCGAAGTCGATGAGTTCGATCATGGAAGAATCGTGGCGAGTGGCGAGTGACGAAGCGATGCTGGGAGATATGTGGCGAGCGGGGAGCGTAAGCTCCCTGTCCTAGCGGCTAAAATTTCAGTGGTCCCGCGGCGCCGATCACGGCCGATCCTTCGGCGGCTCGTCCGCGGGCGGCGAATCGATCGATTGAGTCGCCGGCCGCAATTTCTTGATATTGAAATCCGGCTTCGGCTGCGGCGGAGCCGCATAGGCCAAGTGGGCGACGATGAGAACGGCGGCCCGCGTGCTTTGCGAGGCGGCCGGCTCGACCTCCATGCCATCCAGTGGCTTGTCGAGCGTGGCGATCAGACGCACGTCGCCCGGCTTCAGCCCGGCGTGATTTTCGACGACGGAAAAAAGGCCCGAAAGCTCCAGGCCCGGATTGACCGTCTGCGGCTTGTCCGCGGTAGTGGCGGTCGTCGTGACGGTATCGGTCTGCGACGGCTCAGACGCCGTCCGCTGCGGCGGTGGGTCGATCGCTGAGGAAGTGGCGGCGACTGGTCCTTCGATGCGGTGAAATTCCAGTCGCCGCCCCGCCTCGCCCGGCGATAGCTCGCCGAGCGTTGCCCGCTCGAGTTCATTGTCGTCATTCACGCGCAGCACTCTTGCATCGTGAAACGTATGGCTCGTGCGGTTGTGCAGCCACGGCTTGCCGCTTTCGAGCGTATAGGCAATGGCGCCGCCCGCTTCGTACATCTGCTCGGCGTGGAGCATGGCGGTCGAGTTCGACGACACGGCGAAGCCCGAGAGCAGCGCGCGTTCGGAATCGCGATGAACCACCAAAGGCGTGGCGGCCGACGAGGCGCCGCGCGAACGCTGGCCGATCGAAAACGGCTGCACGCCGCCATGCGGATCGTTCATTCGCACATCGTACGTCGTCGAAAGCGAAGTGTAGAGAGCCGCATAGCGCGTGAGATGAGCACGCGGATAGCCCGCTTGCAGTTCGAGCACGTCGATTTCGTTCTGCGATCGGGCGAAGCCGATATTGAGATTCGCCGCGCGAGTGACGAACACCGCGCCGCCGATCGCCAGCAGCGGCACGGCGGCCCAAGCCAGTTCCACCCGGCCGATCAACTTGAACAGGCCCCAGTTGACCGGCACGAGCACGAGTAGATACGCCGCTAGCGACCAAGCCACAAAGCTGGATTTAGGTATGTCGATGCCAGCTGCTCGGCCCAGCGCCTCGCGCGCGGCGACGGAAATGGCGCTCTGATCGTTCCAGCCGCCGAGGCCGGCGCCGGGCGTCGGTTTTTCGAGCAGGCTTGCGGACGCAGGATTGAACGGGTCTTGCGCTTGATTCTCGTCGCGCCCCGGTCGGCTTATCGCCTCGCTTGCCGATTCGATAAAGGTCCCATCAACGCCAATGTCATGGCTCAAATATCGAGTGCCTGTCGTGATCAGAGCCGAAGTGTCTCGGGCCGAATCCGTCCAGTGAAACGTTCCTCGCTTGGCGTCGAAACCATCGGGATTGACAAATGTTCGCGGCGGTTGTCGAAGCACGCAGGCATTGAAAAACGATTCGAACCCGGGCCAATTCCGCAGCTCGCGCAGGTGCAATCGAAACCCCGTCGCCACCACCCGCCCACGGCCGGCCTGCCGCTCGGCGACAAGATCACCCGTGTCGGCGAGAAAATGTCCGCCGGGCCGCAGCAACAGTTCGGCGCCGCTCCACGGATGCACCGGCGCGGGGGAGGCCGCGGCCGCTGTTGTTCCGGTCGGACTCCAAGCGGCGAGCGGCGCGAGAACCTCGGCCGATAGTTCGCGAGCCTTGCCGGATACGACTGGCAAGTAAGAATCGAGAAAACTTCCGCGCAGGGCCGTCAGCGTCTCGGGACCGCTGAGGATCAACTGCCCGCCCCAGTTGAGCCAGTCGAGCATCGCCCGCTGTTGATCGAGGCTGAGTTTCGACGGGTCGACATCGTCCCACAGCACATACGCGATGCTGGTCCACGAGAGCGGACCGGTGGGGAGCGGGACCTGTTTGTCTTTAATGAGCTGCGGCACTACAAACCGGTACAGCGGCTCGCCGGCTTCTTGGTCGAGATTGTCGTTGCTCGTCGATTGACCAGGAATGCTTGCAGAATTATTGACAGGCGATTGTCTCACCGGCCAAGTCTCCAGCCCGTCGCAAAGCTGCTTATACCGATTCGACTCTCGCGAGAGGACGAAGAAATAGTACTGATAAGCGGGCATCCACTCGAGGATCGTCATCTGCGACATGACGCTCGAGCCGGCGTGCTGCCGTAGCTCGGTCGTCAGCCGCGGCCGTTTGGACGCGGTCGGGACGAACAGCTCGATTTCCAAAAATTTTTGCTGTCCCTTGGGCAAGACGGCCGGGCGGTTATCGACGACATAGAACGGAACGTTCGCGAGTCCTAGCGGAATCGTGCGGCCATCGTCGATGATCGACAGTTCGGCCGCAAGTTCGCCGACAAAGTCGTAGTTGTTGGCCTTCATCGATTGCTGGACGGTGAGCCAATGCCCGGGCTTGGCGCATTGCGACAATCGATCGACGACAAACGGCTCGACGCGCGCGGTCGTGGCCTCGAAATCGGGCTTGGGCTTCTCGGCCTCTTTCTTCTTTTTGGCGTCTTCTTCATCCTTCTTTTTCTTGGCCCCCTGCGCTTCGGCGGAATCGTCGGCGCTGCCGGAGCAGCCGTGACAGCCGGGAAGCAGAAGGCAGCACGCCAGTAGCATCAAGAGGCCAAGGTGTCGTCGGATGGCCGGGGCTGGACCGCAGGGAAGCCCCGGTGACGCCAGACAATTGTCATCGCGAAACCGGGGCCTCGGCGAGGCGCGTCCTGCCCCGGCCACCCCCTCGCGCGGCGACGTACCGATTACCTCAGGGTCATGCATAAAGATATCGAGGCGCACCAATGGTCAGCCTGGCTCGGCTACCCTCTTACTACACGCCCAGCGCCGCGTTCGCAAGCCGCGCCCGAAGTTCGCGCAGAGTTTGGAATAGAAAGCGGCAGCAGGGCGAGGCAGGATGCCGCGGCTGTGTAAGCGATCGCCGCTCCGCGTGCTTCGTCACCCGTCACCCGCCACTCACCACTCATTTGATCCCTGGGCTCTTCTCCAAGGCGCCGCGGACTCCTAGGAGTTCCGGGTGCCTCGCCAGCTTATCGCTAAGCACGCGGGCGTCGGCCAGGATTGGCTTGAGTTGCTTGGAGACGTCGTTGATGTTGATGGCCGCTTCATTGACCTGGTTGTAAAGCTGCGGGTTGTTCATCAACTGGCCGAGCGAGCCCTCGCGGTTGTTCATCTGCGTCGTGAACGTTTGTAGTTGGCCGAGAATCTCGTCGAGCCGGCGGACGCTTTGATCCGCGTGGTTGATAAGCGATGGACCGCGCTCGCCCAGAGGACCGGTGAAGCCTTCCAGGTTTTGCAGATTCTTTTCCGCTCGGACCGACATTTTTTGGAGCAGCGCCAGCGATTCCTCCGTTTGTTCCAGCGCCTTGGGCAAAGCGGCCACGCTCTTGCGGAGATTGTCGCGAATGGCCGGATCGCCCACGAATTCGTTCGCGTTCTGCATCGTTTTTTCCAGCGTGTCGAGCGAGCGCTCGGTCTTGCCGAGCAAGCGGCGGAATTGATCGTCGTTCGTGCCCACCAATTGGTCGACGTCCTTGGCGAGTTTCATCACCTGATTGCTGGCGGAGGTCAGCGAGCGGGCGGCGCCGGTGAGTTCTCCTTCCAAATTGGAAAACGTCTGCATCGGGTTATTCATGTTCAACCCAGCGATCGTTTCCCCCGGCGCCACGGGCGGCTCGGCGGCGAGCGATTTGTCGGGGTTGGGCACGATCCGCAGCGCCGAATCGCCGAGCAGGCCGGACGAGACGATCACTGTCTCGTTGTGCCAAATCTTGACGCCCTGATTGATCTCGGCCGTGACTCGCACGCCGCGCGGCTCGTCCTGCAGATCGACGCCAGTGACCCGGCCGACGAGCACGCCGCTTTTTTGGATCGGCGTGTCGCGTTCGACGTTCGGCGCCTCGCCGAAGAGGATATAGACGGTGTACGTCTTGCGGCCCAGCGACGCGGGAAACCGGCCGAACAGCAAAATCAAAAAGCCGGCCAACAGCGCTACGGAGAGCACCATCACGCCGACGCGAAACTGCATAAGCCGTTCGTCCATGATTACTCCGAGACGCGGCACATGTGCCGCGGCTAATTACTTTCAACGGGTTGCGCTGAGATTCTCTTGTAGTTCCATGATGCGTTCGCCCGCCTCGCCGCGAACGAATTGCCTCACCCGGCGGTCGTCGGCCTTGTCGAGCTGGTCCGGCTTGCCGTCGAACAGCACCTGCGATTCATGGGGGCCCAGCCGGGCAAGCGGATAGAGCATGACCACGCGGTCGGACACCTTGCGGGCCGTGTGCATGTCGTGCGTCACGACGACGCTCGTCACGGGATATTTAGCCCGGGTCCGCAGGATGAGTTCGTTGATGACGTCGCTCATGATTGGATCGAGCCCCGTCGTGGGCTCGTCGTACAAAATCACCTCGGGATTCAGCACCAGCGCCCGGGCCAGGCCAACGCGCTTTCGCATTCCGCCCGACAGTTCGGCCGGTTTCTTGCTCGCCACCGATTGCGGTAGTCCCACTTCGGCCAGACGAGCATGCACGGATTCGCGAATCTTGTCGCGGTCGAACGTGGTGTGCTGGCGAAGCGGAAAGGCCACGTTTTGCGCGACGGTCAGACTATCGAACAGCGCGGCGCCTTGGAACAAAAACCCATAGCGAGTTCGCTGCTCGTTCAATTGTTTTTCGGGAATTCTATTCATCGTTCGGCCATCGAACACGACATCGCCGCTCGTGGGCCGGATGAGCGCAATGAGACACTTGAGCAGCACCGTCTTGCCGCAGCCGCTCTCGCCGATGATGCACAGCGTCTGACCGCGCGGGATCGCGAGATCGAGATCTCTAAGCACACTCTGGCGCCCAAAGCGCACGGACAATTGCCGTGTCTCGAGCAAAACTTCCGGCGGTTTGGTGGGTTCGGTTGACATGGGATTGGCGAGTCGTTGTCGGTTATTTAGCCACGGCGCCCTGCCGCGTAGTGACAGCAAAAATTACGGTGCAGCAGGATGCCGCGGCTATAGTTATCAAATCAAATGCGCGCCATTCGGCCAAATCATATAGTAAATCGAGTCGAGCAGGATGCCGAGAAACAGATCGATGATCAAGATGATGATGAACGAATAAACGAAAGCGTTGGTCGCTGCCCGACCGACGCCTTCGGCCCCCGGGTCGCAGTGAAAGCCGCGATGGCAACTGATGATCGCGATCACGCCTCCGAAGAACAGGCTTTTGATCAGCCCCGAACAGAAGTCGTACACGGTCACGAATTTCTGCGAGTTCTCCCAATAGTGATGCCAATCAATGCCCAGTAGATGCACGCTGTAGAAGAATCCGCCCACGACTCCCATGAAGTCGGCCATGATCGTGAGCATCGGAATCAGGGCCAGGCAAGCGATGAACCGCGGCACGACCAAATAATGAATCGGGTTGGCGCCCATGCTGCTCAGCGCGTCGATCTGCTCCGTGACCCGCATGGTGCCTAGCTCGGCCGCCATCGCGCTGCCGACGCGGCCGGAGAGCATCGTCGCGGCCAGCACGGGCCCGAGTTCGCGGACTAGCGACATATTGATGATCGACCCCAGCCGGGTCTCCAGATGCAACTGCCGAAACTGCGAGTAGCTCTGCACGGCCAGCACCATGCCGATGAACAAGCCCGTGACCGCCACGACGGGCAGGCTCAGCACTCCGATCTGGTAGAACGCCGGCAGTAGGGTCTCGCGGCGCGGGAGGCGACTGACGAGCCAAGAAAAAATTCGCAGCGCGAACAGCGTGATATCGCCGACCAGCGCCATCCAGCGCACGATCAGTTCGCCCAAGCTGGCGACCAAGTCGGCCGCCGCTGAAACAAGTCGCGTTGGAAGTGAGCGAGAGCCGGTGGTGGCCATGGTTTTAGAAGTTAAAGAGGGCGGCGCCGGGCGCCAGCTTGCTAGCACGCGCAAATACGGTCCGCCTATTCGGGACTTTCCGTTTATTCGGACCTTCAACCCTACGGCTTGAGACAAGTCTGCGGATAATAGAGATACGGAAAGATGGTCAAAGAGTCGGGACTTGGGGCAAAACGTGGAGCCGGCATTCAACGAAATCGTGATGCTAGCGGACAGCGGCGCCGCCGATGCTTTCACTCCCGACTCCCGACTCTCGTCTCCCGACTTGCTCTTTCCGGGCCAGACCTCGCTTGCTACCATCCCACCGGCTTAACCGAACGCGACTGGGGGGGAATGAGCGAGTGCGAACGTGTGCGCTGGCGATGATCGCCGTTGTATTGTGCTGGTGCGGCTGCGCGATGCTCGGTCGTACGACGGCCGCCGCGCTGCCGATGCGCAACGCCGTGCAACTCGACCAACTCGTGATCCACAGCAATTTTGAGATTCCCAAGCAGCATCGGCTCTTGCAGGAGGTCAACGCCCTGCGGGCCGACATCGGCAACAAGCTGCTGCTGCCGACGTCCGACGAGCCGATCCATGTGTTCGTGTTCGAAGACGGCGAAAAATTCAGCACGTTCATCCACGCGAAGTATCCGCAACTGCCGGATCGCCGGGCGTTCTTCGTCGAAACGGACACGCGACTCTGCGTGTATGCCCAGTGGGGTGAGCATGTGGCGGTCGACTTGCGGCACGAGGTGACGCACGGCTATCTACATTCGGTGCTGCCGAATTTGCCGCTATGGCTCGACGAAGGCCTGGCCGAGTATTTCGAGATGCCGCGAGGGCAGCACGGATACCATCGGCTGAATCTCGACGATCTGCTCGCAGCGTCGGCCGAAGGTCGATGGCGGCCCGACATTCGCCGACTGGAAAATCTAAAATCGGTCGCCGAGATGGGTCGAACCGAGTACGCCGAATCCTGGGCTTGGGTCCATCTCCTCCTGGAAACGGACACCGCGAGACAGGACCTGTTGCACAATTATCTAATCCGCCTGCGCCGCGACGCAGTCTCCGAGCCGCTCTCGATTCACCTGCGGCAAGCCAACCTCGACAACCCCGACCTGCTGCTCGATTACGTTCGCAAACTGGCGAGCAAGAGTTGAAAGGCGTGGTGCGTGCGTGATACGCAGAAGGCGATCGCTTCACCCTTTCCGCGTCACCAGCACTCGATCAATGCGCTGGCCGTCCATGTCGACGACTTCCAGGCTCAGGCCGTGCCAGTGAGTTTTGTCTCCGATCGAGGGAATGCGGCCGAGCCCGTCGAGGATCAGGCCGGAGATCGTGCTGAAGCTGCGCGACTCGGGGCCTGCGACGTTTTTTAGCTCCAACCGGTCGATCAGGTCGGCCACGCTAACCAAGCCGTCGACGAGCCAACTATGGGCGTCGCGCTCGACGAACGAATCGGTTTTTTCGCGGCGATGCTCGTCCCGGATCTCGCCGACCAGTTCCTCGAGGACATCCTCCAGCGTCACCATGCCCTCGGTGCCGCCGTATTCATCCAGCACGATCGCCAATTGATTGTGCTTTTCTTGAAATAGTTCCAGCAGTCGGTCGAGCGGCATTGTCTCGGGAACGAACAGCGCGGGGTGCAGGATTTTGCGCAGGTCGATCGGGCGGCTTAGATAGCGCTGCAGGAACAGGTCCTTCATATGCACGAAGCCGACGATGTGGTCGAGATCGCCTTCATAGACGGGCACTCGCGAGAACCCGGCCATCGCGACGGCGCCGATCACTTCGCCGGCCGGCGTATCGGCATCGAGCGCGTCCAAATCGATTCGCGGCCGCATAATGTCGCGAACCGTTCGCTCGCCGAGCCGTAGGGCCTCGACCGCCACCCGTTTCTCGAGGGGCTCGAGCACTCCCTCGGCCGTGCCCGTGTCGATCATATGCTCGATGTCGTCGACAGAGACCGAGGGCTCGGGTTTGATCTCCGAACTGGCCAGCGCAAGAATGGCATCGGTCACGGAACTCATGAGCCACGCGGCCGGGCGAGCGATCTTAGCCAACGCGGTCATAAATGGAGCGACGACGCAGGCCAGCTTCTCGGCTCGGCTCAGCGCGAATCGCTTCGGCGCCAGCTCGCCGAAGATCAGGGTCGCCAGCGTAATGGCCAGCCCGACGAGCGTGAGCGAAATCGCCTGGGCATTTTGACTGAGCAGCGGCAGAGACGATTTGGCCAGCCAGCTGGCCATTTCACCGACCAAACTGGCGCCGCCGAACGTGGCCGTGAACGTGGCGATCAGCGTGATGCCGACCTGCACTGTCGGCAGAAACCGCGAAGGATCGCGTGCCAGTTCCAGAGCCAATTTCGCCCGGCGATCGCCGTCGTCGGCTTGTTGCTGGAGCCGACCTCGCCGGGCGGCGATCACGGCGATCTCGGCGGCGTTAAAAAATCCGTTGGCGAGAATCAAGACCCCAATGACCAAGATTTCCCAAACAAACGCAGGCATCGAGTTTTCCAGGGTTCGCAGCCTTTTGGGGGAACACTAATCAACACTAATTGCCACTAATCTTCTCAGCAGCGACGATTAGCGCAGATGAGTGTTCCCTATTTTGGGGGAAGCAGTGGTAGGTTCTCAAAAAAAACCTCATCCGCTGCCTGCCGACCGCGCCGACTTCGTAGCCGCCAGGTTGTCTCGATGAATAACCTCTTCATAGGGACAATGCCCCAGCGCCGCGGCGATTTGATCCGTTCGCATTCCCTTGATCCGCGAGACTTCCTCGGCCGTGTAATTCGTCAATCCGCGGGCGAACTCCTGACCATCGCGAGTCACCAGCCGCACGACGTCTCCTTTGCGGAATTCGCCTTGGGCATCGACAACGCCGATCGCCAGTAAACTCCCGCCGCCGCTCTCGACCGCCCGACGAGCGCCGTCGTCGAGCACCAGCTTCCCGCGCGGCTGGGCCGTGAATCCGATCCACCGTTTCCAAGAGGGAATCGCCGCGCCTTGGGCAACGAACAGCGTGCCGACCGATTCGCCCGCCAGAATTCGCTCCAGCGCCCCGGGCTCTTTGCCGCTGGCGATGATGACGTTCTCACCGGCCGTCGTCGCGATCCGCGCGGCTTCTAGCTTGCTGGCCATGCCCCCTTTGCTCAAGCCGGTGGCTCGATCGCGGACCAATCCCCAAATTGAATCGTCGAGTGTCGTAACGGTCGGAATCACACGCGACCGCGGGTCCTGCGGATCGCCGTCGAACAGACCGTCCACATCGGAGAGCAACACCAGCAGCGGCGCCCGGATCAGGTTGGTGACCATCGCCGCGAGTCGATCGTTGTCGCCGAACGTGGTTTGCAGTTCCTCGACGCTCACGGTGTCGTTTTCGTTGATGATCGGCACGGCGCCCAATTTCATCAGCGTCAAAATCGTATTTCGGATATTGAGGTATCGGCTGCGATTGTCCAGATCGTCGGCGATCAGCAGGATTTGGGCAGCGTGGCGACCGTGGCTGCGGAGCGTACGGTCGTAGGCCTCGACCAATCCTGTCTGCCCCACCGCGGCCACGGCCTGCAACTCGGCGAGATCGGTCGGGCGTTTTTTCAATCCGAGCCGTCCCATGCCGGCCCCCACGGCCCCCGAGCTCACGAGCGCGACGCGGCGACCCGTCTGGAGCGTGCGATGCAATTCCTCGGCGAGCGTCGCGACCCGAGCTTGATTCAACAAGCCATCGGCCCCGGTAAGAATGCGGGTGCCGACCTTGACGACGACGGAGTGGGCAGCGGTGGCGATTTCCTGGCGCAAAAGGTCGGTCATGGTGACCCTAGGATAACGTGCCGCAGGTCGGACCAGAATAGTCGATCGCACAGTATCGATTTGGAAATGGGCAGCGATTCGACCTTTCTATGCAGTTCACGTCCCGCGATCGCCTTTCGCAAGCACTTTTCGGTTCTGGGCGAATGATAGACCGCGTCCCTTTTCGCTGGCCAACGCGCCTTGGAGCGACATCAATCCGGGATGAACGACCACCACGATATGGTCTTGGACGATTTCGTACATGAGCCGGTCCCGGTTTGATGCGCAAAGCGTTTCGAACGGCAATGGGAATGGTCGTGTGGCCATTCTCTATCACAGTCGAATAGAACATGCGATAAGCCCTTTACGGAGTCAAACGTGTTGTCGATCGAACGAATTGGCGTGGGTCGGATCGACAACTGCGGCGCCGTTAATGATCCCCTCGTTCGATGTGCTTTCTGGGGGTTTTGAATTTTACTTGCCTCGCAACCGGCGCCGCCGTAAAGTTTGAGGGTTTAATGCATTTTGGGGCAGGTTAGCATCAAGGTCTGGATTTTTTTGCCAGCTAATCCGGCGCACTCGACGCACGGATATGCTAGCTTGGACTGGGGCATTGGTATTAGGGAGAGACCGGAACTCTTTCCCGCAGCAGGCAGGTTGTGATGAAGAGGCCCTCGGGGTTCGTAATTTTAATCGCCGGCATTCTTAGCGTCGGGCTGAGTTTCGCCGCCGGAATGGGCGTGGACCACGAGATCCGCGCCGCCCGCTGCGCTGCCGAGAAGCGAAAGCTCGCGGAGACGACCCTTGGCGCGCGGACCGAGCCCGCTTTGCCGACCCGGCCTATCGCGATTGCGACACAAACGCCCCGGACGACGGTTCGGACGCTTCCGCGGACCCCGAGTTCCGAGCGAGTTCGCCCTTTTCCCATCGGCAAAACCGAGGGTCGGGTACTCGCCGAATTTGAGCATCTCGACGGCCTTCTGCTAGGGGTCAACGAGCTGATTCAATTTCACCCCGACACGCTGGTGGCGATCGTGCGGGCGATTCACGAGAAGATCAAGATCATCGGCATCGTGGCCAATGCTGATCAAGAAGCCAAGACGCTGGCCCTGCTGAAGGAAAACGGCTTACCGGCGACAACGATCGACTTTTTCCGTTGGCCCGTCGAGGCAATGTGGGTGCGCGATTATGCGCCATATTTTGTGGTCGGCGAAGAATCCACGGTGGTCGATTTCACCTATGCCGAAAAAAATCGGGACATGGAAGAACAAGTGGGATTGGCGATCGCCGCGACCTTTGGCTTCTCGTACGACCACTGCCGTCTGACGTTCGAAGGCGGCAACCTCTGCACCAACGGCAAGGGCTTGTGCGTGAGCACTACCAGGATGGTCGATCGCAACCTCGAACGAGGCTATACGGTCGAGCAAATCGGCGGACTGTTGCACGACCACTTTCACTTCGATCGTTGGATTCGGCTGTTGCCGCTGTCCGAGGAGCCGACCGGACACGCCGACATGTTCTTCGTGATGATCGGTCCGCATAAGTGCCTGCTGGGGGCCATCGATTCGGCCGACGACCCGGAAAACGCCAAAATTCTCGATCAGAACGCGACGATTCTGAGCGGAGAAAAGACGGACGACGGGCCGATGGAGGTCGTTCGGATTCCCGTGCCCAGCCACAAGGACGGCGTATGGCGAACGTATACCAACGTCATTTTCGCCAACGGCACGCTGTTGGTTCCCCAATACCCGGACCTCGATCCCAAGATGGACAAAACGGCCCTCGAACTCTACCGGAGTTTATTGCCGGATTGGAAGGTGGTCGGGATCGATTGCACGAAGCTGATCGTCAAGCGCGGCGCGCTGCATTGCATTTCGCGCCACATCCCCCGGCTTCCGGCCCCGCCGAGCGACTGAGCGGTGGGTTTGGAAATGCTAACAATACTCCGGGTGGCCGGGGCTGGAGGCGTACTCGCCGAAGCCCCGGAGACTGGTTTCGACCTCGAGAACAGGCTATGGGGGCTTCCCATCGGGGCGAGCGCAGGCCACCTAACAGTCGCTAATCGCACCGACTATTTATTTGACAGACGCTTCGCTCCGTCGATAGATTAGAGTATAGCGCGATCTGCGATTTGCCTCGATTTCTGCACGACCCATTCGCGGTCGAACTGGCGAAACGCGCCGCTCGCGGCGGTACGCAATAGGGACCACTGGCATGGCGAAGAGTAATGCGGTGTGGGGTATCGATATCGGTCAGTGCGCGCTGAAGGCCTTGCGCTGCACGCCGCACGAAGACTCCGACAAAGTCACCGCCGATGCGTTTGATTTCATCGAGTATCCCAAGATTCTCAGCCAGCCCGAGGCCGATCCGGTCGAGTTGGTTCGCGACGCGATCGCGCAGTTCCTGTCGCGCAACAAAGTGAAAGACGATCGGATCGCGATCTCCGTCCCCGGTCAGGCCGGGTTGGCCCGATTCATTAAGCTGCCGCCCGTCGAGTCGAAAAAGATTCCCGACATTGTGCGGTACGAAGCTCGCCAGCAGATTCCCTTCGCGTTGGAAGACGTCGTGTGGGACTATCAGCAGATGGCCGGCGGAAGCGAGGAAGATGGCTTCGCGCTCGAAACCGAAGTCGGCCTGTTCGCCATGAAACGCGAGCAAGTGTTCAAGGCTCTCAGGCCGTTTAGCGAAGCCGGCATCGAGGTCGACTTCATTCAACTGGCCCCGCTGACGCTCTACAACTTCGTCGTCTTCGACCAGATGCCGGACCTGAAGCCGCTCAATTCGGAGGGCAAAGACCAAGGGCCCGAGTCGACAGTCGTGATCTCACTCGGCACCGACACGACCGACTTGGTGATCACCAACGGCTACCGGGTCTGGCAGCGAAACATCCCGTTGGGGGGCAGCCACTTCACCAGGGCATTGACCAAGGAATTGAAGCTCACGTTCACCAAGGCAGAGCATCTGAAGCGCAACGCGCTGAAAGCCGAAGACCCCAAGGCGGTGTTTCTCGCGATGCGGCCCGTGTTCAACGATCTGGTGACCGAGGTCCAACGCTCGATCAGCTTTTTCCAAAGCGTCGATCGCAACGCCAAGATCAAGCGCGTGGTGCCGCTGGGCAACGCGATGAAGCTCCGCGGACTGCAAAAATATCTGGGCCAAAGCCTGGGCTACGAAGTCGTCGAACTCTCCGAGTACCGCGGTCTGCGCGGTCAAGGCGTGGTCAACGCGCCGTCGTTCAAGGAAAATATGCTCTCGTTCGGGGTCTGCTACGGCTTGGCCCTGCAAGGGCTCAAGCGATCGACTCTGCGAACCAATTTGATCCCGCCGGAAATCGTGCAGGACCGGCGAATTCGGGCGAAAAAACCCTGGGCCGTCGCCGCCGTCGCGGCGCTGCTGCTGGGTTGTAGCCTGGGCTTTGTCGGTCACTGGCGGGCCTGGGCTTCGGCGCCCGAGGCGGACATCAAGGAAGCGGTCGCCAAAGCGAGCGGCGCGAGCGGCGCCGCCGCCAAGTACAAGGCCGACTTCGACAAAGCCAAAACCGATTTCGCGGCCGTTCGCGAAACGGGCGACCGACTGCTGGCCGTCTCCGAACGGCGAACGCTGTGGCCCGAACTCATCAAAGCCATCGGAGAGTGCGTTCCCCAGGACCCGCCGGGCGTAGTGATCAACGCCACTAATGCCAAACTGGCCGACATTCGGCAGCGCGTCGTGCTCAGTAAGCGAATTTACTTGGATTCGATCGACTGCGAGCATTTTTCCAAGCTCGAGGATTGGTACGCCGACGCTTCGGTCAGCGCCGGATTGGCGCCGGCCGCGGGCGCCCCGCCGACCGACGCGGCGCCCGCGCCCGGAAGTCCAGCAGCCGGCGCGGCGGCGGCCAGCGGACCGACGGGCGAAGGCTGGGTCGTCCAAATTCGCGGGCATCACTATCACAACGAGGCGGACGTCGGCAACGAAGGCTCGAATTACGTCCGCAAAACGCTGCTCAAGAATTTGGAGGACTCAATCGTCGAAATTCCCTCAACCGATGGTAAATCGAAAATTAAGGTCCCGATAAAGCAGCTTGGAGTTTCATATGCTTTGTTGCTCAAGCCTACGAAGCCCTACGAGGAGGAAATTCCGATCCCCGGAATTCGCGACGAAGAGGCGCCGAAAGTGAAGCCCAATGTCGGCCGCGACGGGGGGCCGGGGGCGAAAGAGCGCGACCAAGCCAAGATCTCAGTGCTCCGGTTCGATTTCACCTTGCAATTCGCGTGGAAAGAATCGCCGTATAGTAGCCGGCAAGAAAAGCCCAAGGGCCCCGAGGGGGAGAAACCGCCGGCGCTGGCAGGCCCGGTTCAGGCGCCGAAGACGAACTGATAAATCGTCGATGGTAAATAGCTCAATAGCGGTTGCCGTTCTGAGTTCGACATCCAAAACTAAACACTTCCGCCCGCAGGCGTTTCAATCATGGATCAAGTCAAGCAGTTTCTCGCTTTCGCCAAGAAGCAGCATTTTTGGATCGGCTGCGGACTGGCCGTACTCGTGGCCTTCCTGATGTTTTTCATCGGCGCCAGCAAGCTTTCAAAGGTCTTCGCCGATCAGAAGTCCAAAGCCAAAAGCGCCGAGGGGCAGATCACGCCGCTCATCGCCGGCGCCGATCATCCGAACGACCATTGGGTGAGCGCCATCAAGCAACAGACCGACCTACAGCGCAAGGACGTCCTGGACGCTTGGTCGAAGCTGTATCAGCAAGAGGCCAAATTCTTCCAATGGCCGAAAGACAAGGAACTCGGCGACGATTTCCGCACGGTCTTCAGTCGTCCGCCAGGAACGCCCAATCCACAGTTGTCCGACCTATGCGAGCGTTACCAGAAGTTCATCACGATCACGATGCTGCCGCGAATGGCGAAAATCGTCGACGCGGAGTGGACCGCCGGCAGTCAGTCGGAAGCTAGCCCCGTTCGTGGCGGACATCATCTGGCTGGGCCAGGAATTCATGCGCCGGCGGAATCCGACGACTCGCACAAGGTCATTTGGGACGACGCCGATCAAAAGCAGCAGTACATCAATTACGACTGGAAATCGACTCCGTCGGAACTCGACGTTCGCTACGCCCAGGAAGAGATGTGGGTCATGGAGGCGATTTTCCAATCCCTCGCCCGGTCCAACGAACAGGCCCAGCATTCGTATGAATCGATCGTCCGGCAAATCGATCAGGTGCAGATCGGCTACGACGCGGTCGGCAAGCATCCGCTGGGAGAAGGCGAGAATCGGGTTGTCTATCATCGTCCTAGGGTCGATTTGGCGGCCGGGCCCGTGAGCGGGATTCCCGCCGGCGGCCCCCTGGGCAGCGGCGGCTCGATGGCGCAGCTGCTCGAAGCCAAGCGGCCACCCCGGCAGCAACTTTATAGCGAAGGGGGCGGCGGCGCTCCGGCGCCCGGAATCCGCGGGCCGGTCTCTTATCCCGGCGGGCCGAACAATATTCCCGGCGGATCGCAAGGACCCGGCTTGGCGACCGCGGCCGGAACCGATTTGGAATCGATCTTAAAAGACGGCCGATACGTTGATGCCACGGGCAAGCCGATCGGAGCGGCGGAGCTAGCGACCAGACAGGCTGCCGAATACAAATTGATGGCATTCAAGATTCGGCTCCAGGTCGACCCCACGCGATTCGACCGCGTGATCGCCGAATTCGGCAAATCGCAAGTCCCACTGGAGCTTCGCGAAGTGCGAATCAACGCCGAATCATCGGACTCGATCGGGGGCCGGCCGGATGTCGGTCCCATGAAGCATCGACGGCCGCCGGGCGCTGGCGGTGAAGGGATGCCGTCGTCCGGATCCGACATGACGCTCGAGCTGCGCGGCGTAGCGTATATCATCAACCCACCGGACGTAGCGAAGCTCGGGATGCCCGCAGCGACCGACGCGGCGCCGCCCGCCCCGGGCGCCGCCCCCGCGGCGACGACACCGGTAGCGACAACCCCGGCCGCAGCGACGCCAGCCGCAGCGACTCCCGCGACCGGCGCCTCGCCGGCGGCGGCGCCTCCCACGATCGACTCGACTGCGCCCGCGACGCCCCCCGCCGGTCGGACGGGGCCAGCGACCGGGGCGGCAGGAGCAACTACACCGGCGACGCCTCCGGTCACGGGCACCGCCGACCCGACTGCGCCAGCGGCCAAGGGTACAGCGGTTGGTGGTGGCTCGGCGTCACCTGCGACGACTGAAACAACCGCCGCGCCGGCCTCTAAATAAGGCAAGCACAAAACCGCTTAATAAGTCACTCGGGCATCGGCAGCACTTTTTTTCTGAACAGAGAGTTTCTCCGGGGCAACCATCACTCGTTTTTCCGACCGGAACCGGGAAGACCTAGGAGGCAAAGCTATGAAAGCGAAGCTGAAACTGGACATGGGAGCGGTGAAGGGATTTTTCATCGACCACGGCGAGAAAATCGTCGTTGGCCTGGCCGTGCTGATTCTGGCGTGGTTCACGCTCTCGATCTTCCAGCGCGAAACGCTGCCCGCCAATTTGCAGGCCAAAGTCATCAAAGACAAAAGCGATCAGGCCCTGCATAACGTTTCCGAAGGGAGCACCGCGCCTCCGGCCGGCGAAGGCGTCTTGATGGCCTCGTTCACCAAACGAACCGAACTCGCACCGCTTCCCCAAGAAGGTTACGATCTGCCGCAGCCGGTTTTTCGGCCGAATATTTTCGAGGCGGCCCAGAAGCGCAGCGATCCGAAGCTGTTTCCCGTCATCGAGCTGCAAGCGACTCCCGGCCGCGGAGCGCTGGTCGAGTCGGCAACGGGCGCCGGCGGCCTGCCTCAGCAAATTGTGCCCCAGGTGAATCCTCTCAATCCGAAAGCGCCAGTGAAAGAAGTTCCCGCCAAGGCGGCGCCCCCCATCAGAACTCGGCCCCCGGTCACCGGGCCGGCGGCCGGTCCCATTGGCGGAATACCGGGTCGTGGCCCGGGAGTTATCCTCGGCCCTGGCGCGGCCGGTTCGGGAATGGCCGGCATGAACGGCATGCCCGGCGCGCCCTCGTCCGGTCAGGCCGAAGCGAAATACTACATGGTGATTACCGGCGCCATTCCGGATGAGCTTCAGCGGAAGGAATACGCCTCTCGATTCCGCAACGCCCAAAAGATGGCGGACGCCAGTAGTGGTCCCGACCAGGGCCGCATGGCCGTGCAAGATTCCGACGTGCCCAACTATGTGTGGTGGAAGCTCGAGCGGACCGACTTGACCGACGGCTCGGTCACGATGATCGACTGCGGCGACGTGGATCAGATCAAGCAAGACCGGCAAACGCTCGGGTCGGAACTTGTGATGAGCGCGCTCAAGCCGGGACGTGGCTTCGCCAAGCTACTTCAGGAAATCGGCGACTGGTCGGGCGTGGGCGCCGACGTGGTCGATCCCGATTTCAAGGGTCCGCTCTGGATGACCTGGCCGTTGCCGCCGATCGTGCTGCACGACTGGGGACGCGAAGCGACTCATCCGCGAATCCCGCTGGCCGAGGAGGAAGCCGTCGCGGGACCGAACGGTCAGCCCGAGGACGCCAAAAAGCCCGCGGACGATTTCGACAGCGCTCCGGCGAATCAGCCGGGCCGCGGTCGAATGCCACTGGCGATCCCGGGCCGAGGGCGACAAATCGGTCCCGATATGGTCAATCTGCCCGGCGCCGTGGTCAAGCAGATTCCCTATCTGCTCTTCCGGTTCGTGGACTTTCAAGTCGAGCCGGGCCATTCGTATCAGTACCGCGTGAAAATGGTCCTCCGCAATCCGAACTTCGGCAAGGATCCGGAAGTCCTCGACACGCCCGACTTGGCTAAGCAGCCGTACCGCGAGACCGACTGGAGCGAGAAATCGAAGCCGGCGGCGCCCCCCTCCGACACCCGACTGCTGGCCACCGGCATCGTCAAGACGCCCAAGAACGCCGAGCCGAGAGTCAAGGTCAGCGCGCTCGTGTGGGATAAGATCGACGCGATCGACATGCTCGACCCGATCGAGTTGGAGCTGGGCGGCATCGCCAACTTCACCAAGGTCGCCATCAAGGACGTGCTCGATCCGGTCAAGCGGCAAACGCGCGAGATCTCCACCGACTTCGTCACCGACACGGCGCTCGTCGACGTGCGGGGCACAGCCAGTTTGGACAAGCCCTTGGACGGCATCGCCGAGCCACCGGAAATGCTGCTGCTCACGCTCGACACGAAGGGGAAGCCGATCAAGATGACGGTCGTCAATCAGGCGGCCGACAAGCCGGTGGCCGAGGAGTGGGAAAAATACCACAAGCAGGCCGCAGCCGACGCGGCGACGCCGCTAGGCGCCGGCCCAATCGGCGCCAGCCCCAACAACGGCGGCATCTTCGGCCAGCCAGCGCCGAAGGACGTCAGACCGGCGCCCAAAAAGACCGGCCCGGCGGCGAAGTAAGAGTAAACGGCGCCACACGGCGACGGGCGAACGATTGAGCGGGCCCAAGCATTTAGCTTCGGGCTCGCTTTGTTTAAATAGCCGCGTTCCCGAAATGGCCGGGTTAAACCACGAAATCATCGCTACCGGAAAAACAAGCGGAATAGCCTTAAACCGTCGATGGCGCGTGCCGCGGCTATTTCCCTTCGCCAGGCGTTTCGTAGATCGGCAAGTGGCGGAAGTAGACTTCGAGCGATAAGAGGTTCATCGTCGTGACATAGATTCGTCCGCCGACCGCGCCCCAGCGGTCCGGGATCCGGCCGCCGGGGTCCCAACTGCCGGCCAGCGGGCCATTTGGCGTCTGGCTATTGATGAGCAACGGATTCAGCCGGTCGCTCCAGGCCTGCCAGTAGTCCCCCTTGAGTTGGAACATGACTTGGGTCGCATAATACCAGTAGTACGTGTCCCGGGCGTACACGTCGCTCGTCTTGGGCAAGTTGGCCCGAATGTAATCGGCGCCCCGCAGCAGGGCCGGATTGTCGCGGCGCCACCCCAGATAGATTCGCTGCAAGAGGGCCACGGCCGTCATCGTCGGCCGGCGAGCATCCTCGGGCCGCTGCGAATTGGGGTCCTGCGGCCGATAGACGTAGCGCGAGCCGTCCTGCTTGGACGCTTGGGCGTAGTCCAAGAACCGCGAGACTTTCGCATAGGCTTCCTTGGGCACGTTTAGCCCGGCCAGCTCACCGCTCTTGAGCGCGGTGGTCTGCCAACCGGTGACCGACACGTCGCTATCTTGCCCCGGCTTATACCGCCAACCTCCCAGCTCCTTGTTTTGCGAAGCGATGATGAAATCGACCGCCTTCTGAGCGCCGTGTTTGAGTTTTTGGTCCCCAGTCATGCCCAGCGCCTCGCACAGGGCGATCGACGCAATGGCGTGGCTGTAGAGTCGAGAAAATTGATTCGATTGAGCGTCCATGGGCACATACAGATCGCCGTTGGCCAGTTGATGACGGAGCAGATACTCCAGGCCGCCGCGTACCGTGTCGTGATACTTGTCGTCGAAGTGGTCGTAGCCTGCGCCCAAGAAGGCGAGCAGAGCGAGCCCCGTGGCGGCCGTGTCGGAGTGAAAATTTCCGATGTCCGCCTCGGTGGCGCCGGGAAACCGGTGTAAACTCCAACTGCCGTCGTCGTTTTGCATTTGAGCCAGATACGCTAGTCCTAGCTCGATTGTGGCTTCGGTGCGGCCGTCGGAACCGGCCACGTCTCCCGCGCCGTTCTTGCCGCGGCCCTTGAGGCCTCGGCCGACGAACGACGGCGCCGGCGCTCGGGCGGGAGCATCGGCCGCGACGTTCGGCCCACCGCCGCCGCCGGCTTGTTTTTGCAAGAATCGGCCGGAGCTGATTTGTAAATTATCGCTATCGGCCAGCGCGCGCCGGTTAGGCAGGCCGAACTGCGGCAGAGAGGTCGTTATCGGGCCATCGGCGCCTCCTGCGAGCGGCGCGGGTGTGGGCAGACCACTGGAACCAAACCGCCGGCCGCTGCCGTCTCCCCCCGGGCCTTCACCACCGGGACCTCCAGGACCATTGCCCCCCGCGCCGCCGGCTGGCGACAGCCGTCCGACGCCAATGCCCGCATCGGACGGCGATCCGGCAAATTGCGGTGCGTCGCTTTGCGGATCGCTGCCGGAGGAGAGACCCGCGGGGCCACGCGGCAACTTGGCGCCCAGGCCCGTGCCGTTGATGTCGGGGCCTCCTTCGCCGTTTCCGGAGCGGCCGATTTGACCGACGCCGACGCCTGCAATAGCCATGGCTACTCCGCCGGCG
The DNA here is from genome assembly GCA_038210495.1 of Pirellulales bacterium. Classification (GTDB taxonomy): domain Bacteria; phylum Planctomycetota; class Planctomycetia; order Pirellulales; family DATAWG01; genus JBBQWR01. The sequence continues at coordinate 32,242 of JBBQWR010000022.1, read as the reverse complement.
CCTTGATCGCCACCGGACGCGTCGCCGTTACCGCCGCCCGAGCCACTGCCAGCGCCACTGGGCAGTCCACCCGTCGCTTGGCGCGCGATGTTGACGTTCGGCCCTTGTTGACCGGAACCATCGCCCCCCGGACCGACTCCACCCAGACCGGTCCCTTGAATCGCCGAGCCGGTTGGCGTGCCGGCCGCGAGCTGGGGCGATTCGGCTTTAACGTCCCCCGAGAGACCGCCTGCCGTGGCCGACCCAGGTCGACCGATTCCCGATCCCAAACCGCCCGCTACGCCGCCCGTGATTCCGCCCGGCAGACCATCGCGACCGGCGCCGGGGCGGCCGATTTGCGCGGCGCCAATTTGACCGCCGCCACCATTGCCGCCATCGCCGCCGGGGCCATCGCCCCCGCCAGTTCCTCCAGCGACCGCCGCGCCGGCGGGAATACCCGCGCCCGGCGCCGTTCGAGCGGCGCCCGTGGCGCGACTATCGATGGGTCCGCCGGGTCCTTCGCCGCTGCCGCCCAAGCCCCCGGCGCCGCCGGCGCCATGGCCGTTGGACATGGCCGAGGCGCTTGACAAATCGCCGCCAACGACCGCCGCTACGCCGCCGCTGCCCCCGGCGCCGCCGATCGATTTCGGAAGCTGTTGACCCGCGATGCCCAGGCCGATCGAGGCTTGTTCGTTGTCGCGCCGATTGCCGGCGCTGCCGCCCGTGCCGCCGCCGATGCCGACACTGAGCGACGGTAGATTGGCGCCGACGTCCGCCGTGCCGCTACCGCCCAGGCCCGCGCCGCCGCCGAGAGGGCCGCTGATTTTGGATTGCCGCAAACCGGTCGTGGCGGCGGTATCCAAGCTGCCGCCGCCCGGAGCGGCGCCGCCGCCGGCAACCCTATTGCCGCTCATGGGATTGAATGCCACGGCGCCCGAGGTCGCCGGCGAAGTGGATGCGTCGCGAGCCAAGCCGCCCGGCTGCCCGATGCCGACCGCCGGTCCGCCCGAGCTACCCGCTCCGTCTCCGGCTCGTCGAGCCAATCCGCCGCCGCTACCGAGATTCATCGCCACGCTGGGCTGAGGCGCCGCGGCGGCGACGCCGACATCCATTCCTTCGCCGTGACCCGCGCCCACCGGGCCGCCACTTGCTTTGGAGATTCCGACTCGCGCCGGGCCAGCGGCTGGACTATCGGCCGAAGCGGAACTGCCCGGCGTTCCGGCGATTCCCCCCGGCGGACCGGCGATCGGAAGTCCGGCGACCGGCGCGGCGATCGGCGATTTGCCGGCGCCGGAAATTCCCGCCGCGCCCAGTCCCGCCGGGCCGTTGGCCGGCAGCTTCATGTCGACGCTCGGGCCGGCGGACATCTGCGGTTTGCCAGGATGCGGGCCGGCCATCGCCACGGTCACGCCAAAGCCGCCGGCGCCCGCGGATGCCGTTAAATCCGGTGCGGCGGGTCGAGAGGGCGCTCCAGCGGCGGTGGTTCCGCGGGTCACGGCCGTCGGCGTGGGCGCCAAGGGGCCAGCCGTCGAGCTTCTCTCGTTTTGTACGGCAGCCGCCGCGATATCGGCAACCGGCGCAGCCGGCCTCTTGGGGGCTCCGGTCGTCAATCGCGGGGCCGCGGTATCGGTCGCCGGTCCGCCACTCGTCGGTCTGTTCATCGCGGGCCGAATCGGCGCCGCGCTGGCCATGAGCGCCGCGTCTGGCGTCTCGGTCGACGACGGCGCCCGCCCGACGATCGCGCCGGGAGCCGATTGACGGCCGACGCCGGTCGCTGGCTGGAGCGAGCTCAAATCGGGAATGGCGATTTTCGCCGGGGCGGCTGCCGCCGGCGCGTCGCCGCGGGAAATCGCCCGCGGCTCCAGAATCGTTTTCACCAGCGCGGGCCCCGCCGTGAGCGACGGCGAAGGATGATCGTCCGCGCGCGGCGCCGGCGCCGAGCGAGGTCCGCCGGGTTGCAACAGGCCGGGGGACATTGTGGCAATGGCGACTTCGTCCGCGCGGCGCGGAACCTTGGGGTCGAACGTCTGCCGGCCGAGCGGAATCGACTTGGCTTCGATCGGCCCGGCGACGGTCGTGGGGGTCGTCTGGTTGGGCGCGGCGATCGGCCCGGCGGCCGGCAAATTCTTAATGGGCGAACTTTGCCGAGTCAACTTGGCGTCGAGATCGCCCCGCCTAGGCGCCGCTTCGATCGGTTTGCGGTCGGGAATCATCGCGACCAGATCGGGCGCCTTGGGTTCGGCGGCCGGCATGTTGTCCGGCTTGATCGCCGGGGCTTTGTTGCCCTGCTCGGGCGCCAGCCTCGCGAGATCCGGGACGCGGTTCTCGGTGACGATCGTGTCCACCGGCCGCTCGTGGGCCTCCCGCTTCCGATCGGGCGACGAGGGCGTGAACTGATAATCGCGAAGGACGTCGATGTCGCGGAGCTTTTTCTCGACGGCCACGTCGTTCTTCGGCCCGGGCGCAAATAGCGACCGCTGAGCTTTGTACGCCACCATTCCCACGCCCAAATGCAGCGTGATGCTCAACAGGGCCGCCAGCAGCAGTCGTCGCCCGCGCAGCACGCCCAGCTTGATCGCCGTTACGCAGATCAGCGTCGTGAAGACGACAAATCCCCCCAGCAGAACATAGCCGTTTCGCCACAACTCGCCCGTTTGAAAATCGCACACCGCGAGAATCCAACCCACCTCGCATCCGCACAGCAGCACAAAGGCGATCGCGATTGGCCACAACTGCTCGTCGAAGCCGAGCCGCGGTTGGACCGGATCGCGGGCCGATAAGTTGGATTGGTTCATGGTCGAATCGCCTTCCAAAGCCAAAGGGCGAATGTCTAATGACGAATGTCTAATCAATGACTAATGTCGAAGCACTTATGACTAAGGATTGAATTTGATCGGCCCGTAAATGCACGGTGTTTTTGCTTGCTTAATGCCATCTTTCAGTGCCATGACTCTTGGTCGACAGTTCATCGCTCGACTTAACGCCTTCGAGCGTCGTCATTAGGCATTCGTCATTGATTAGACATTGGGTATTTCGTCATTCGTCCTTCCTATTTCCCTGCTTCCGCCGTGGTCGTTTGGTAGTCGCGGATGCCGACCTTGTTACAGACGTTCATAACGGCCACAACGTTCCGCCAGACGCACTTTTCGTCGGCCCGGATGACGACCGATTGTCGCTGGGGATTGTCCGTGGACGCTTGGGCCAAGTTGCGCTCGAGCATGCCCAGGTCGACGAAGGCGCCGCCCGCGAAGTAGCGGCCGTCGCGGTCGACGTTAATCACCACCTCGCGCGGCACGCTGGTCAGCGGCATCGCGGCGCTGGCCTGCGGCAGCACGATCGGAAGCGACCGCTCTTGGCTCGTGATCGTGGCGCAGACCAAAAAGAAAATCACGACCTGAAACAAAATATCGATCATCGGCAGCATATTCACCGAGCCGATCAGCGGTCCGCGGGCGTTGCCTGCCATGTATAAACTCCGATTCTCGTATTACTTTTCGCAAAACACGGGCAAGGCCCGTAGCACTCGTTCAAACGATGAAACACTTTCTATGGCGAGGAATTCGGAGATAGGAGTTGGGGGGTGAGAAAGGACGCGTAGAGCCGCGACTCGTTGCTTCACGCCCGGCTCCCGAACCCCGTCTCCCGACTTACTCTTGGCCAAGGTGACTGGCGAGCTCGACCGACATCGATTCGAGCGGCGCAAATTTCGCAATCGGCGGCGGCTCGATCCCGCTGGGCGAGGGGCGCCCGGTCTTCAGCTTGCCCTCGAACTTCTCGACCTGCGGCAGAATCGAATGGGTCAGGTCTTCGATCTCGCGCAAGAGGCTTTGAATCCGGCCCTCGAAGTAAAACGCCGCGAGTAGAGCCGGAATGGCCACGCCCAATCCGCCCATCGTGGTGATCAATTTCAAGTAGATACCGTCGGCCAGCACGAGGGCTCGATCGGCTCCGACCGGCGCGTTGGCGGTGCGGAAAAAGGCGATGATCATCCCGCACACCGTTCCGAGCAGACCCAGCAGCGGCGCCGCGGTCACGGCCAGGAGCAGCGGGCGAACGTTGAAATTCAATCGCCAGTTCTCCCGCTCCAGCCCTTCTTTCACGGCATTCTCGATTTCGGGAACAGAGCGGCCGGCCTTCAACAACAGCGCCCGGACGACATTGGCGGCCGACGAGGGAAACTGCTGGCAGAGCCGATAAGCCTTTCGCGGATCGAAGCCGCCCGGCGCAGCCGCCAAGCCGCGCATTTCGCGGACGAATCGGCGGGGTATCACTCGTGCCCGCCGCAGACCGAAGAAACGTTCGATCGTGAACGCCACGGCCATCAGCGAAAGCAGTCCGATGGGAATCATCAGCGGCCCGCCCTTGAACAACAGGCCTGCCCACCAGGAGGCCACGGAAAACCAGCCGGTGTCGGTCCCTGCAGGGCTGTCAGCGGCTTTCGCGGCCAGCGAGCTTGGATCGCCGGGAACGTCCTTGGCGCCGGTCGCGGCCGTCGCGGCTTGAAACTTTTGATCCGCCAGGTCGGGTTTGGCCCCGTCGGGTTTCGCGCCCGGCTTGGCGTCGGTTTTCGCGGCCGGGGGCTGGGCGGCAACCGGATCGATCGCGGCGGATTGCCACGCCAGCACGCCAATCCCCAGCGCAGCGCAGACAAGAAACCGAGGCCCGAGCCTCGGCTGCAATGGATGACTCATATCGACTCTCCGGGAAGGGTCAGCCAAGGGGGCTGATAGTAAGGTGTGATTTAATCAAATGCCTAATGACGAAATACCCGATGTCTATCGAATCGACGTCATCGACGACAAGCTGGTCGAGCAATTCCTAATGACGAAATACCCAATGTCTAATGAATGATGAATGCCTAATGACGAATGACTAAGGTTTGAGGTCACGTCGTTCGTTGCACCGAGCGTTTTAGTTGAGTCACGGTAATCCGAATGACGCCGCGAAACATAAACGCCTCGCGCTACCAGTAAACTCAACCTCAAAACCTTCGACATTCGAGCTTCGTCATTCGTCATTGATTAGACATTGTCATTAGACATGCGTCATTCATAGATCGCGCGTCACCGTCCGCCACCGAGCTCTTTCAATCGCTTCTTCGCCAATTCGACTTTGTCACTGTTAGGATACTTCCTCGTCAATTCGTTGTACAACTTCTTCGATTGATCGAGGTTCTTCATGACCTCAAAACAGCGGGCCGCCTCATAGGTCGCATTGGCCTGCCATACCTTATAAGGCTCCGGCGCCTGAGTGTCGCCGAAGCCATAGGCGACCTTGAAGAAATTGCGAATCGCTTCCTTGTGATTCCCCTGAGTGAACAGGACTTCGCCCATCATAAAGCGGGCTCGGGCGCCGACGACGCCGTCGGTCTTCTCGGCGACCGTCTCATAGAGCTTGAATGCATCGTCAAGGCGGTCGAGATTCTGTTTCGCCCAACCTTGCTCGTACATACCTTCGACGACGTGCGGCGACGTGGGATACTCTTTAATCAACTGGTCGAACAGCTTCAGACTCGCTTCCCACTTTTTGAGTTGCCCCAGGCATTGGCCAGAGTGCAACAAGTTGAGCGCGGAGAAATCGGCTGTCGAAGGTTTCATCGGCCGAGCCTTCTCAAAGGCCGCGAGAGCCGCTTCGTATTGGTTCTGCTTGAAGAGCGATTCGCCGATCATGAACGCCGCGTCGGCCGCGAGACTGCCGTTGGGATAGGCGGCTAACTGCGAGGCGAATGCCTGCTGCGCCTTGTCGAACGCCTGCTGCTGATAGTAGGCCCAGCCGAGCTTGTGATCGGCCTTCTCGCCCAAGTCCGATTTCCCGGCTTTGCCGAAGGCCGAAAAATAGGCCTCCGCCGCCGCCCGGAAATCTTTCTTTTGATGGTACTGATATTCGCCGACGTTGAACCAGCTTTCGGCGGCCAGGGGACTGTCGCCATGCTCGTGGGCCAATTTGCCGAACGCATCGGCTGCGGCGTCTTCGCGGTTGTCGGCCTTTCGGCTCCAGGCGAGCTCGTACAACACCTTGTCGATACCCGAGTATTTTGGATCGGCGGCCACCAGCGTCTCGAACGATTTCACCGCGTCGCCATTTTTCTTGAGCCCTTCCTGACACAGGCCGAGCACATAGAGGACATCGCTCTTTTGGTTGGAATTGGGATCGGCCTTCAAGAAAGCCTCGGCGTCTTCGGCGCCGCCGGCGAAATCTCGCAATTGCTGACGAGCGGCGGCCCGACCGTAACGGGCCCGCTTGGCAGCGGGAGAGCTGGAGTGCTTATCGAGAACTTGCGTGAAAATCTTCTCGGCGCCTTTAAAATCACTCGTGTTGATTTTCGACCAGCCGAGACCAACCAGGGCGTTGGGCGCGAGCGGACTGTCGGCCGCGTGATCCACGACCCATTGATACTCGGCCGCGGCGCCGCCGAAATCGCCCGACTCGAATCGAGCCTCCGCCTGACGGTAGTGGGCCCGATCGGCCAGCTTGCTGTTGGGAAACTCCGCGAGCAGCCGAGCGTTGGTTTCCGTCGCCCCGGCGGCGTCCCCCGCGCCACGCTGCGCGATGGCCAAAGCCATCAGCGTTTCGTCCGTTTGCGGCGACTTGGGCTGAGCGGCCATCGCTGCCTTGAGCGACTTTACCGCATCGCCATATTGCTTTTGCTCGAGTTGGCTGCTGCCGACCAGGAACTGGGCCTCGGCGATTCGATCCGGCTGTTTTAGTTTGACGAGTTGCGACTCGAGGATGCGAACGACATCGCCGTATTGCTTGCGCAAATAAAGCGTGAGCGCGCGGCGAACGGTCCACTGCTCGATGTCCGCATGTTGCGGGTACTTGGCGAGCAGTTCTTCATAGGCCTTCTCGGCCTCGGCATGTTTTCCCGAAAGCAGCAGGGCTTCGGCGGCCACGAATTTGACATCCGGCGTGAGGGCGTGGCCGGGAAACGTCTTTTGAAACGTCTCGGCATAGCTCAGCGCGCCGGCATAGTCGGCGGCGCCCAGGGCGGCGGAGCCGGCGAGCAGCAGCGTGTCGGCGGCCTTGGGATCTTTGCTGTTTTTGTCAACGAGCTTGGCGTAAAGAGCGGCCGACTCGCCGCGGCGACCGGGAATGTCGTACAGCGCGTCGGCTTGATCCATGAGCAGATCGTTCTTCCGCGAGCTCTTGTCGGCCCGCGGCAAGGTTTTCTCGACGACAGCCAGGGCCTCGCCGGGATTTTTGTCTTTGAGCCAACTTCGAGCGATCCAATGTGCTGCCTCGATGGCCTGATCGCCGCCGCCGGCCAGCACTTTGCCCAGCCAAGATCGAGCTTCTCCTTGATTACCGGCCAGATAATAGCAATTTCCCGCTGCCAGCGTGGCCGCGCCGATGTAGGAGGATTTTGTAAATTTCGTGGTCAGCGCCCCGTAGGCAGTGGCCGCTTCGCCGTATTTTTTCTCGGCCGCCAGCGTGGCGCCCAACCGCAATTGAGCGTAATCGGCAAGCGCGAAATTCGGCTTGGCTGCCTCAACGGCGAACTGCTTTTCCGCCTCTGCAAGCTTGCCGGTTTCGAGATACGCATCGAGCTTGCGCATCGTGACTTCGGCCGCTAATTCGTTCTGCGGATAGTCCTTGAGCAGCGTCTCGAACGTCGCCGCGGCGGGTCCTTGCTGGCCGGATTCCTGCTGGGCGATGCCGAGGTTATAGAGCCCTCGCGCCCGCGCGGCCGTATTGGCCGGTTTGGTGGCCAGCTCGGTCCAAGATTTCACGGCCTCGTCTTTCTTACCCGTGGCGTAGAGCGATTCTCCACGGTAGAGCAGCGCGTCGGCGATCTGCGGCGAGGTGGGAAATTTCGAAACCAACTGGCCAAAGGCGTCGGCCGCCTTCGCGTTGAACTCCCCTTTGCCGGCTTGTGCTAGGTTGTAGTCGGCCAGTCCGAGATTGAAGTAGGCTTTGTCGAGTTGCTCGAACTTGGGATACTTGGCGACGACCTTGTCGAACGCATCGGCGGCCTTGTCGTATTGCTTGTCCTTTTGGCTGAGGTAGCAGACGCCCGCGAAAAATTGGGCTTGGGCGGCTAGCGGATCGTCGGGATAGGTTTTGACGAATTTTTCCCAATCGTCGACCGCCAGATCGAAGGCGGCCCCTTTGTGCAAGGCGACGGCGCCGTCGAACAGTCGCCGTGCCACTTCGGACGAGACCGCCGCGGCCGGCGCCGGATCGGCCGCAAGCACGGCCTGTGGCAATCCACCAATCTCCCAACCGATCGACACCGCCAGGCAACCGATGGTCGCCCAGCGCAGGGAAATACTCGTTTGCATTGCACGCGCCCTTCTCTGAAAGCCTATTCCGAGTCCGACCGTCTGTTGGCGGGTCACACCCGGCGACTCGCCGGGCGCTGAGGCACAATCCGGACAATCGGCCGTTGCCGCCTGACCGCAATCCATTATTGTAACGGTGACGCTACCCCAATGTAAACTTTCGGTTTGATATAACCGCGACAAAACAAGAGGATTCCCCCTTCGCGCATCGTTCGCGTCTTCGCGATTAAACTGCCTCATCGTTCCTCGTCGTTCCTCGTGTTTCCTCATCGTTCCTCATCGTTCCTCATCGTTCCTCATCGTTCTTCATCGTTCCTCATCGTTCTTCATCGTTCCTCGTCGTTCCTCGTCGTTCCTCGTAACTCCCGTCTCCCGACTGCCCTCATGCCGCCGCTCATCGAACCCGCGCTCTGGCACTGGATCGCGTTCGTCGTGTTCATCGCGGTGATGCTGGCGGTCGATCTGCTGCTTGTGAGTCGCACGGCGCAGGAACCGACGTTTCGCGAGAGCCTGTTTTGGACGGCCGTTTGGATCGGCATGGCACTCGCGTTCAATGTGGCAATCTGGTGGATGGCCGGGATGGGGCCCAAGGGGATCGAGGCGGCGGCCCGATTTCTGACCGGCTATCTCATCGAGCTCTCGCTGTCGCTCGACAATGTGTTCGTGTTCGTCGTGATCTTCTCGTTTTTCAAAGTCGAGCGGCAAAATCAGCGCGGAGTGCTGTTTTGGGGGATTTTGGGCGCCGTCGTGATGCGGCTGATCTTTGTCGTCGTCGGCATCCAACTGATCCATTACTTCACTTGGGTCCTCCCGCTGATGGGATTGGTAATCGTTTATCTCGGCGCGCAACTGGCGATGCACAAAGAGCCCAATATCAACCCGGATAAAAATCTGCTGCTGCGATTGGGCCGGCGGTGGCTGCCGATGGCGGAGGGGGAACATCCCGATCGATTCTTCGTGCGGGGCTCCAACGGGCGGCGGCAAGTGACGACGCTGTTTCTGGTGCTGCTAGTGATCGAGAGCGTCGATGTCGTATTCGCCCTAGATAGCGTGCCGGCGATTTTCGGCGTCACGCAAGACCCGTTCATCGTGTTCTCGTCCAACGTGCTGGCGATCTTGGGACTGCGATCGCTGTATTTTCTGCTCGCCGGATTCTTGGATCGGTTTCAATATATTAATTACGGAATTAGCGCCGTGCTGGTGTTCATTGGCGCCACGATGGCGCTCGATTTTCCGGCCAAGCGATTCGGCTGGATCGAGGCGGAGCACGAGTTGGTCCCGTATTCCGTTTCGCTGCTGACCGTCGTAACGTTATTAGCGGCGTCGATCGGGGCGTCGCTGATGTGGGCGCCGCGGAAGCATGAGTAGGGGTGGCATCGTGCCGCGCCGTACGGCCCCAATGGATCGCGAATGTTGGCTGTCGCAAAACGGCGCCCTTGGGGAATGCTTAGTTCAAGTTTCGCACTTTTTGCGGGCCAATCAGTTCATGACAACAGCCCTCGTTACCGGCGGCGCGGGATTCATCGGCAGTCATCTGACCGAGGCGATGCTCGCTCGCGGCGATCGCGTCGTCGCCGTCGACGATGAATCCACCGGGCGCCGCTCAAACCTCGCCGCCGTCGAAACTCATCCGGGGCTGCGGTACATCAAAGCCTCGATCGCCGATCGGGACTTGATTCGGTCGCTGCTCGACGAATCGGGCGAGAACCGCGTAACGGAGGTCTATCACTTGGCGGCGGCCGTCGGCGTGGGCCTCATCGCCAGCGACCCGATTCAGACGATCGAGACCAACATCTTTCCGGCTCAGCAATTGCTCGATGAACTGCGGGGCCGACATGCGGCGGGCCAAACGATCAAATTTTTTCTCGCCAGCAGCAGCGAGGTCTATGGCAAGAATCCGCGCGAGCTGTGGACCGAGGACGACGACTTGGTGTTTGGCCCCACGACACGCGCCCGCTGGTCGTATGGAGTGTCGAAGGCCGTCGATGAATTTTTAGCCCTGGCTTGCTGGCGGCAACATCGGCTGCCGGTGGTTGTCGGCCGTTTGTTCAATGTCGTCGGTCCGCGGCAGACGGGCCGTTATGGGATGGTGTTGCCGCGGTTTGTATCAGCAGCGCTGGCCGGAAGGTCGCCGATCGTGCATGACGACGGCGCCCAGCAGCGCTGCTTCGCTCATGTGTCCGACGTGACCAGCGCCATCTTGGCTCTCATGCGAACACCGGCCGCCGAGGGCCAAGTGTTCAACATCGGCAGCGACCAACCGGTGAGCATTCGCGAATTGGCTGAACGGGTAATCGCCGCGGTCAATCCCTCGCTGCGGATCGAGTACCAAACTTATGGCGCTGCATATTCAGAAGATTTCGAGGATGTCCGTCGCCGCGTGCCGGACCTAACGCGAATTCGGCGAACGATCGCGTTTGAGTTGCGGCACGATTTGGATAGCGCGATCCGCGAGGTAATCCAGTGGCAACGCGGCGGTGGCAGGGAATAAGCCCAATGATCGGGTGGCCATCAAGCTCCAGCGGTCGGGTGCCCGGGGCTGGAGGCGTAATCGCCGAAGTCCCGGTCCGCGCGCGGGTAGCCGCGCACGAACTCCACGGCAGAATGCCGCGGCTATGTAAGTCACTTGCCGCGCAAGTGACCGACGCTGGACTGGAAATACTTGCGGCGGCGAGGCTCCGCCGAGACGGCTTCGTTTTGCCGCGACTGGAGATCGGCGAGATTCGCTTGGCAAAAGCGGCAGCCGATCGTGTCCAGATGAAACCGGAGATAGTCGGCCTGTTCGTCGGAGAGAATGCCCAGCAGCAGGTTACCCAACTGCTGCCGCGTGGCGCAGCTCAATCGATTGCGGCGCCAAATCTCGCCGAGCGAGTGGACGCCCGCGTCGCGCCGAGCATGGATGCCCGTCAGCGTGGCGACCAATTGCGGATCGTGGCGCAGCGCGTCCTCGATCGCCGTCATTCGCTCGACCGGCAGCGATTCGTCAAGATATCCTTCAAGTTCAGCGGTGGAGAACGGCACAATATTGTCTCCCAAACCAAGGGCGGGATCTTGTTGGGCGTAAAAACCCGCCGCGAGCGGACGGCGTTGGGGAATCGATTTTTTGTTCCGGGCTGCGTCATTGTAATCCTCCTTGCCGTCGCCAGCGAGCTAGAGTATCCGCCGACATGACCGTCTAAGCAAAATCTGCTGGAGAAGCGGGCTGGGTCATGCCGATGGCTGACGAAGTGGCGCCGCTCCCCACGGCAACGATAGCGCGGGGCTCGGCTTCGCTCGCGCATTTTTCAGCAGGACGATCTCGAATATGCTTTTCGCCTTTGACGCCGATGCCTGGCGGGCCGCGTCGGCCTCCGTGCTGTTGTACTTGCCGCGAGTGTCGCTCGCGGTCGTGCTGCTGCTGGTCTTTTGGATCGGAGCCAGCACGTCGCAGCGGGTGATCCAGCGCGCGGGCAAGAATCGCAAGGTGGCCGGCGACGCTCTGTTCATCTTCGCCCGGACCGCGTATGTCGGTTTGCTCGCCGTCGGTCTGATTACGTCGCTAGGGACAATCGGCGTCGATATTACGGCGCTGGTCACTGGCCTGGGACTGACCGGGTTCGCGGTTGGCTTTGCGCTGAAGGACATCATCTCCAATTCGATGTCCGGTATTTTGATTCTCGTCTACAAGCCGTTTCACCGCACGGACCGGATCGCGGTGGTGTTCCCGCCCACGACGTTCGAGGGACATGTCGTCCACATCGATCTGCGCTATACGACACTCGAATTGCCGGACCGAAAAATCCTGATCCCCAATTCGATCCTGTTCACGAATCCGATCACCGTCTTTCGGTCGGCGGAAAACGCCCCGGCCGCGGTGGTGAACGTCGCCCCGCAATAAGCGACGCGTGCGTTACATAGCCGCAGCCATGTTATCGCTCCACGCTTCACGCTCCACCCTTCACGCATGCTTCACCGCCAGCACCGCGTCCAGCGGTGTCGCCGTGCGGCGGCCCTCCACGGCGCCGAAGCCGACCTTGGTCAGCAGCGCCTCGTACTCGGCCAACGTTCGCTCGCGCCCTTCGGTGCAAGTCAGCATGTTGAGATCCTGGAGTTGGGCCCACCGCGGACCGCTCTTGTCGTCGAGCAAGAGCTTCTCCGCCACGAGCAGGCCGCCGCCGGAGGGCAACCGGTCGTACACTCGCTTGAGCAACACGAGGATTTTCTCCTCGCTCCAGTCGTGCAAAATTCGCCCCAAGACAAACAGATCGCCTTCGGGCAACGCATCCACAAAAAAATCGCCCGACACCACCCGCACCCGGTCCGGCACGGTCGAGTCCGCGATCATCTCCTGGGCGATCGTCTCGACACTCTCCAGATCGAACACGACGGCCTTGAGCTGCGGATAACGCTCGCAGGCGGCGATGGCCAAGTGACCCGTGGCCCCGCCCAGATCGACCAATTGTCGAAACCGGCCCAAATCGAACGCGGCGACGACGGCCGGCGAGCTCATCACGCCGAAGCCGTGCATGCCCATCAGGAATTCGCGCTTCGCCGCGTCGGTGCGGAAGAAATGCGAGAAGATCGGGCCATCCCAGCCGTAAACTTGTTGCCAGCGATGGGTCCCCTCGCGAACAGAATCTTCGAGCTTCTCCCACAGCCGCCACATGACGGCGTTGGAATAATTGATGTAGCCCGTGAGCCGGCGCGGACTGGCTGTCGTGAGATAATCGGTCGCGATCGGCGTGTTCTCGAAACGATCGCCGTCGCGCCGCAGCAATTGCAAACCGACGCAGGCGTCGAGCAGCCGCTCTAGGGCCCCGCGATGGGCCTTCACCTCGTCGGCCAGATCGTTAATCGAAGCGGGCCCGGCCGAGAGCGCGTCGAACACGCCCATCGACACGGCGGCGAACATCACCTTGCTCGAGCGAAAAGCAGTGAGCAACTCCAGCACAATCGACGGGTCGGCCGCGGCAACATCGTTGGTCATGCCAAGAATGTTAACTCAGCGGCACGGGCGATTCAACGTAGCGCGCGAAAGAGGGGCTAGGGGTGGTGGGACTCGGGGCTAGGAAAGCAACGCCGGCGGCGATGCCGCCGAATCCCTAGTCTCTAACCCCCAGTCCCTAGTCCCTCTGCCCGCCTAGTAGTCGTAGTCAGCGTCCATCCCCAGCCGCATTTTCAGTTCTTCGAACTGGCGGGCGAATTCATCGCTCGACGAGTGAACGTGCTCGGCCTCGGTGATGAATTTCATCTGATCGTCGCACTTGATTCGTCGCTCGGCGAACACTTGCTCGAACGGCCTCAGATCGTGGCCGTACGCGATGAGCAACTTGTGCTCGTCGAATTGCACTTCCGTCGGAGCGCCCGGGTTGAGCACCGCGATGCCCGTGCAACCGTCGTTGAGCAGCAACTCCTCGAAATCCCAGAGGATGCTCTTCAGAACCGGCAGATCGATGTGCTCGCGGTACAGGTCCTGATGTCCCTTGGTCTGGCGGTTGTGGCTGGTCTCGAGGACGACGTCGACCTCGAACCCCAACGGGTCGAGCAAGTCCATGAACGCTTCGAACAGATCGCCGCCTGTCGCGGCGCCCATCAGCACGGGCACTCGGGCCTTGCTTTGCTGGTCGAAATACACATCGTGCCGGTAGCCTTGGCGCGGCACGACTTGCAGATCGAACGCCGGCCGGACGGCGTCGGTCAGCACGAAGTCGCCATAACGAGCGACTCCCAAGTGCGACTCGAGTTGCTCTTCCGACAGTTTGGCGAAGCTGCTGCTAGTTCCCACTTGTTGGCCATCCCGAAAGACGTTGCGAAAGATCTTTTTCAAAAATCCCATGGCGATCCTGAATTGGTTCCGTGGCCGGCGATCAAACCCGCGAGCGGTTGGAGCGCGTCGGTCACGAAGGTGGATTGTGCCGAGGCGTTGCAAGGCGAGGGTCATCGGCTCGCAAGCGCGACTCGTATGTTAAATTCCGCAGGAGTTTGGCGCGCGGGGACGGACACGAAACCTGTCTCGCCACGGTTGGCGAGATTGCGGGATCGTTTTCCGTTACAGCGTCGATTGCGGTCGCATCGGCCGGAGATTGCTTTCTCCGCTGCCTCAATGCGAAAGAGAGGGGATTGGCTCCAAGCACTGGCTGGCAAACCCGCGACAATTCGTCGCCTGGCGCCAGTCCCCTATCTTTCACGGCCGCCGTCGTAGTCGGTCGTCCTCATGCGTCAAACGCTTCACTTCTGCCAAACACTAGGTTACGGTTTTCGGGTCGCGGCGGCGGGCCGGGCAACTTTGCCGCGGGCGCTACGATCTGGGCCATATTGGCGGTAAATCCGGTTCTCCGCCCGTCGATTCTAAGGAAAAAGCCCCATCTGCGGCCCCGATGCCGGGGCATCGGAGGCTTTGCAAAGTGTCGCGGCTTTCCCCTAAGCAACTGTAGCACTCGGTCAATGGGGGCAACCGGCTAGCAGGCGAAAACCGGGACGATTCCGCGACGCTCTAGGCCGGCTCGGGACAATGGGGGAAACCTTGCCTGCGTCACATTGCCCCCGGTCTAACCAGCTTGCAACCGTGGCAGGGTCGAACCCACGGTGAAAAAAAATTTGGCCCGCCGGCTGCCACTGGACAATTTGCTCTCCCTTGGCAAACCGGCGCCGAAGTGAAAAATGAAGGCCCCGATAAAACCGCGAAGAGACCGGCAATAGGATACAATTGAGCGAGGTCCGCTCTTGTTTGAGAGGTTTGTTACCATGATTAAGACGTCATTGGGCTTCGTCGAAGGCAACACGATCCGTCTACACGGCGATATTGGCGTGCCGCCCGGGCAACTGGTGGAAGTGCAAATCAAAGTGATCGAAGATGCCCAACCGGTCGGCGCTGGAATCTTGCGGTCCGCCGGCGCTTTGGCCGATCAGCCCCAGTGGGGTTTGATCATGGAAGAGATTTATCAGGCTCGCAGGATTCAACGCGCCGCGGACATTGATTTGCCAGAATGAATCTGACACATCTTCTCGATACGAACATCTGTTCGGCTCACATGGGCAGGCCGAGCGGACTCGCCCACCGCTTTTTCCAGCATAGCGGCGGGATGGCGTTGTAATCTGTCGAGCCGGACTACTTCTTCACCGCCTCCAGCGCCCGCTCGCCCATGTGCTGGGGATCGGCAGGCATGCGGTGCATTTCTTGAAAATCACCGCGAAGCGCCTTCAGCGCATATCGCTCCTGGTCGATTTCATAGGACGTTCGGAATCCAAGCCGTCTTAGCACTTCAAGCGGCGGGCACCAACCTTGGACGGCGTGTTGCAGCAAGAAGCCCGCGACGAAAGCCGGCAGCGCCAGCCAACGACGATCGACCGAGACGCCCAACGTTAATCCGACAAGCGTCGCGGTCGCCGCTTGGGCCTCAATGATTCGCTCGACGTCCCATTCCTGCTCCAAACTATGCAAGCGGGCCGTGATTTCTTCGGTCGTTGCCCCGGCATAATGATTTACTTGGCTGCGCAGGCTTTGCTCAATTTGGCAATTTGCCGATTGCGGAGAGTGGACGGGAACCCGGTCTACAGTGGACGACAGCATGGATTGGCCTCCTGTGGGAAATACGGGCGAGACTCACACACCCGCGTGCAATCGGCGTTCCGTCTGCATTCCGCGTTCCGGCCCTGGTTTCTAAGAAGTCTACTTATTCGCCGCTTGGGCTTGTGCGTTGTTCGGCTGGGCTTTTTGAGCCGGCGGCGCCACGGGTTTGCTGATCGTGGGCGGGGTCCAGCCTGTGTCGACCAGTACATAGCCGGACCAGAAGAATGGGTGCGCCCCGGTCAATTGCCCGGCGTTGGCGGCCGCCTTCACTCGCGATTCCTGAGTCACGTCGAGCGGCGTTTCCATGAGCATCTGCACGCTCCGCTGCCAAGCGTCGGCGGCGCTGGAGAATGGCAGCTCTTGGGCGAATTGATGCAGTAGTTCATAGCTCGATTGGCCCCCGGTGCGCCAGCGGCTAATCACCACCGTGCGCGTGCCGGTCGACATCAGCCCGCAGATCGAGAGAAACATCTCCTGCCCATTGGCGGCCGAGCCAATCGATTTCAGGGCCGATTCGGCCGGGGTGTGAAAACCGGGCAGCAGAATTTGCAGAGGGCTCTTCCACGGCAGCGTCATCCACTGAGATAAGGAGCCTTGCGACTCCAGCTTGTCGAATTGCAAGGGCGACCACTCGAAGGCGCTCTTCTTGCTGGCCACAATATCGTCCAGCACCAGCAGGGTGTCGAACAGGCCCCCGTAGAGCGGCGTCGGCACGCCGGTCGAGCCCTTGATCGGCGTGATGTGCGTCGTAACTTTTTGCAGTCGCGTGAATTCCGTCTGCGCCGCGTCCGGCTGGTCGTGCAAATGCAGCTTGCCGATCGCCACGCCGACCTCGGGCGTCGTCTTGCGATTCAGGCGATCCGGCGTCGCGAGTCCCATCGTGGGCAGATAGCGAATCCGGCTTTTCATGATCAGCGGGATCGTATCCTTGCCGTTCTTGAGCTTTACGTTCCCTTTGGCGACCGGCAGGACCTCGAACGGCAAGTACCAGAGAAACCCATCGGGCACGATGATCAGCTCGTCGATATTCTCCGACAGATTGACCTTCGAGCCAGCCAGCAGAGCGTCGCTCACATCCCGGGCGGCAGTGCGCCAAGCGTCATCGAGCTGGGTCTGCTGAATTTCGCGGTTCGAGTCGAAGTTGCCCATCGTGCGAAGCAAGATGGCGGCCCGTTTTTCGACTGTTTGCGGCGACTCGATTTTCCACGACGCATAGCGATCCTTCGAGAGCAGGCACGCATAGGTGTTGCTGGCCGTGGAAAAGAAAATCAGCATGAGCTGGCGCGGCTGCAGCGTCGCTTGGATTTCCTTGGTGGCGCGCAGTGGCGGAAATACCAGATCGGCGGCCTCGCGGCGCAGCCCGATCTCGCGGATCAGGACTTCTTGCTGAGCGCTTAGCTTGCCGATTTCGGTTAGGATGTCGTTCTGCTTTTTCTGAGCCACGGCGTTATCGGCCGCCAAAGGGACGCCGGCCAATTCGTCGCGCAGCTTGCGAACTTGCTGCGAGAGTTCCTTGTATTTCGGGTATCGAGTCAGCAAATCGGTGCGCTGAAGCTGCTGAGTGCGGTCGAGCGTTTCGATCGGCGATTCCAAAACCCACCGCAGCGCCAGCAGCCGTCCGCCCAGCGGCAGCGAGCTAAGGAATCGATGCCGCCGCGTGCGGTCGGCGACTTCCATGCTCAGTTCCAAGCCGCTTTGCAGCGTGTTCTCAAACCAATGCTCGTAGATCAGCGGATGCGGCCAAGTGAGCACGGCCAGCGAATCCAGCGGCCGGGCGGCCCAGTCCAGCGGCGTCGGATCGCGGAGCAAGGTTTCGTAGAGCGTCAGCGCGCGGTGAGAGCCGAGCGGAGCGCCGTATTTACCCGAGACAAAGCCATCGGCCAAGCCGATCTGGAACAGCCACTTCGAGCCGGTCTTCTGCCAGGTGAGCGAATCGGCGATCGACTTGTCTCCATCGGCGACTTTGCCGGCCTGATAATGCAAGATCGCCGCGAGATAATTGAGCCGCGAGCCGAATTCGCATTTGCCCATCGTGCGCGTGCCGAGCGACGATTTGGCGTCACCCAGCGCGCTGGCGGCAGCCGCTGACTTGCCCGCGAGCAGATCGCTCTCGGCGATCAGCAGTTGCAGCGATGCTCGCAACTCCTGCCCGCGCGTGCGTGCCCAGGCGCTGGCCGCGGCCAGCGGCGGAAACTGCGTCTTCGCGCTCGGGTCGGCCAAATAATAAGCCTGTTGGCCGTAGCGGAACGATTCTTCCAGCGTGGTGAAATCCCCAAACTCGACGGCCGAGTAGCTCGCCTCTTCGAAGTATTTCAGCGCCGCTTTGTACTCGCCCGCCTCGGTGGCCAGTTGCCCTAGCTCCAGCAGCAGCATCGGCGTCAGACCGTGATCGTACTCACCCGACATGGCCAGCGAACGCTTGAGATAGCCGACGGCCTGCCCCGATTGGCCGGAGCTGGCATAGGCCATGCCCACCTCGGCGTCGACCCAGGCCTCGGTCCACGGGTTGCGGTGATCGCCAGGGCGACGGGCGAAGAGGACGGCCAATTCGGCGCTGAGCGGATCGTGCTGAGCGATCGGACCGAGCAGCTCTTGGCGGCGTTTCATGGCCAACGCCGTGCAACGCACGATCTCTTGCACGTTGATCTGCACGAGTTGCGGCGGCGTAATGACGCCTCCTTGTTGCAACTGCTTGTCGATATAGAGTTGGCCTTGGGCGGTGAGCATCGTCGAAGGGATGCGGCCGATCTTCGAGATGCGTTCGCTCCGGCCCCAGGGGATATTTCGAGTGATCGCGGAGCCGGTTATGGCACTGGGAAACTGGACCTGCAGCATCCAATCGGGGAATGCGATGCAGAGTTTCAGCGCGGCGTTGTAGTTGTCCAGGGCGTCGCCATATTTGCCCAGATGGTAATGGCACTCGCCGACCATGGTGTAGTAGGCGATCGAATCGATCCAGCGGCTCTGCGTCGTCTTGATTGCGCCACTCAGGTCGGATTTGAAATTGGCCAGGGCGTCGGCGTAATCGCCATCGTAGATCGTCGAAAAATGGGCGAAATACAGGGCCGTCGGATAAGAACGACCGCCGCCACCACCGCCAGTGTTCATTCCGCCCGATCCGCCGCCGGCGCCCGTCCCGGCCGGATTGGCCCCAAGGAAGACGGCCAAGCAACAAACTAGAGCCAGCGAGCGAGTGACTCGTTTAAAGAACGGCGCCGTTTCCGCGCGCAATACGACGGGCGGCCCACAATGGGGATCAACGATATTCATCTGATAAAGCCTCCCGACGCATCCGTTCCAACATGCTAGACAATCGCCGGCGAGCGAACGAATCGGTCCGCCACCCGTGAGAGTCCATGCGATTCATCGTAGTGGTCCGTTATGGCGAACGCAAACAACGGATACATAGCCGCGGCATCCTGCGGCGGAGTCCTGCTTCTCTTCATTTACGCAAACTTCAAGACTCCGAAACGTGACTCCGCAGCAGGATGCCGCGGCTATGTACTGTCGCAACTGCCATCATACCCAACCTGCCCACATTCAACGAACGAACACCGCCCGTCCCAGTCGGCAAACTTTTCCCAATTCCGTCCAAAGTCGCCCCCCGTCGGCGGACGATAACGTTGGTGACGTTTATAGCGATTGTGCGGGCGGCCAAGCCCCCGAGTCACCAGTCGGAGAAGGTCGATGAAAACGCTGCTCGGCAAACGCTCCACGATGAGAGCGATCGTATTGGGCTTGGGGCTCGCGACCATCGCCGGCGCCACCGGCTGTCAGGTCGATGTCGGCGGGCAAACGCTGCCCAGCGCCTATTACCTGAAAGACGACGTCCAATACTTCCCGGCCGGGCCGGAATTCAAGCTGTCGCGCGAAGCGGCGGCCCAAAAGGCCTACGTCGAACAGCAAGCGCAACTCGCGCCTCGCTAGATTCATTCGGGCCGCATCAATTACCACCGGCCGGCCATGCGGTCTTGCGCCATTAAATCGCGCGCGGACGCCACCAATTTTTGTCGAAGGCTTGCTTGCCAGCGGGATCAGTCGGTCGAACCACTGCGGTATCGGCCACAATCGGGCAATTCGGGTCATTGGGGGGGACGACACCCTTGGCGTGGACTTCCGAGCTCGGACGTCAGCGCCCAAGGGCATTTTTTGCGCGTTAAACCCTTTAGCCGCGTCGCTTGCGACGCGATTTGTGAGTGTCACAACGCCCTTCGCAAGCGATGCGGTTAATTAGCAATCGTTTGAACTCTTTTTATGCCGACGGGGACCGCCGTGCCTGATCCAGCACTGACACAAAACGCCGCTGAATGGGCTCACACGGCCCTCGATTGGATCGGCTTTGGCACGTTGGCCGGCTTGACGGCCAAGTTCGTCGTGCCGGGTCGCAATCCGGGCGGCCCGATTGCCACGCTGATGATGGGCATCGCCGGCACGTGCCTCGGGCTGGGGATGCTGACGTACTTCAATGGCGGCCAGCGAATCACCCCCATCAGTCCGCTCGGCTTCGTGGTCGCCGTCGTCGGCGCCGGGGTGCTGCTATTCTTTCACCGCCTGCTCGGCGGGTATTTCTTCGTCGAACAGGGCGAAGGCTATCAATCCCGCTACGGCATCCGCGGTGGCGCCTCGCCCTACAGCTACCGCCGCCCGGCGCGCCGCCGAGTGCCGATGGTCTATGAGGAGTAGAGACGAGCTTGGGGGCGTTTTCGGAAACCACCCAGGGCTTCCACCTTGACTGTATTGCGTTGTGCAGTACGATCTAGCTGGGAGTTAAATTTTATGGCATCCTCTCGGTCGACCAAGAAAAAGCTGCCCGCCGCCTCATCCACTTCGCTAATGGTACGCCTGGATGCGAAGAGCAAGCGGAATCTAACCGACGCCGCGCGTTTGCGGCAAATCAGCGTTAGCGATTACGTTCGGACGGTAATGGTCCCCCAGGCGAAGCGTGAAATCGCCGCCGCGCGCGAAAACGTGATCGTCATGACCCCTGACGAGCAACTCGAGTTCTGGAACGCTCTTAACGAACCGCCGAAATTGACCCCCGCTCAGCGCGAGTTGGGCAAGCTGATGCGGAGGCATCGTTGAACGAGACGATGTTTCCCGAGGGGTTTCGCGTAGAACGACTCAGCCGCACACATCCACGTCAAGATTTTCGCTGCGGCGCGCCGACTGTCGACGAATGGCTCGCGACCAAGGCTCTACAAAATCAGAGCAAACGTCTTTCCGCCACTTACGTACTGGTGGACATCCGGGACCAAATCGCCGGCTACTATACCTTGGCGATGAGTTACATCGATTTCGGCGATCTGCCCAAGGATCTGACGCATCGCCTGCCTCGGCGACTACTGCCGACGATCGTGCTTGCCTGGTTTGGAATCGCGGCCTCACGTCAGAAGCAAGGATTGGGCAAGTCGCTATTCTCCAAAGCGCTTTTCGATTGCTGGCAGGTCGGACAAATCTTGCCATTCGTCGCCGTTATCTTGGACTGTCTCGATGATTACGCGAAGTTGTTTTATCAGCAATGGAATTTTCGCGAGTTGCCCGGTCATCCTTCCAGATTATTTTTTTCGGCGGCGGACCTGAATGCTCTGATCGAGCAGTGAATGCCGCTGCGATCCAATTGAATCGCCGTCACAATTAATTTTTCACTCCCATTAGCCAGCGCTTCATCCGTAACGCCTGCGGGCGCAAGCGGGTGGCGTAGTGCGTGCAGTGATAGGCTGTTTGCACGCGGGTCAGCCAGTGCCGTTTGACGTCGAGATAGTTGGGGCCGAGGTCGATCAGATAATCGCCTCGCTCAAAACTGTCTTCGATCGCGTGCCGCAAGAGGACGCTGCCGCTGCCGTCGGTCGACACGGCGGGATCGAATCCGCTGCGCAGACCATAGACCGATCCTCGCCAGTGATAGTTGTAGGCGAACGCCGCCGGCTCGTCGTCGACCAGCAGGAGATTCAAATCGACGCCGCCGGTCTGCGCTGCGACTTCGTGGGCATCGCGTAAATAGTCGCGGACCCACTCGTGGATGAGCGTCGTGCCGTTGGTCGCGGCGCCTTGCCAACTATGGCGGGCGATCCGCTCGCATGCGTCGTATAGGTCCCAGCGCGGGTCGCCATCGCCGTACCGGGCGCCTTCGGGCCGATATCGCATGTAACGCACTTCGCCGCGTTCGGCCAATTTACGAGCCGAGCGATTCACGTTTTCGCGCCAATGCTGCTTCCGCGACCGCCAGTATTTGTCCCAGTCGCCGTCGAGTTGAATCTGCGCCGCTTGAAACAGCCGGCTTTCGGCCGCCGCGAGATCGGCCCGTTGCATGGATTTGCGAGTACGGCCGGCGTCGATGCCATCCGCGTCGATCCAGCGAAGATCGATCAAATCCCAGTCGCGGGGCGTATCGTGAATGTGCTGCATGCCGGCCCAGAGTGTGGCCGTGGGATTCCAGCCGATCGGGGCGTAAAAGCTACCCCAGCCGTCGAGCGGATAAGTCAGCACCCGCACTTCGCCCAGCCGCGTTCGCTCGGATTGCACGGCCAGCGGCAAAATCCCGATCGGCCCCTCGTCGGCCGAGACGATCAGCACTCTGAGCCGCTGCCGATGGCCAAAGTGGCGCCAATAGCTTTCGAGCCACTCGTACGTTTGGAAGTAAGTCGCCTTGCGCGTCTGCAAGAGCAGCGAATTCCAAAGCAAACGGTAGCCGGCCAACTCGTCGAGACAGTTGATTTCGGTGATGTGCGTCATCGGTGGCGAGGCGGGCGCGGACGGCGTGGTAGGCAATTCCCCACACTGCTGTTGGTTTAATGTAAGAAAAAGTGTAGCCCTCGGGTTCGGTCGCATGACAAAGCAATTGAGATGCCCGGAGGACAAACTTAGCGTGGCGTTATCGAGGAATGCGGTTTGTGCCGACTAGGTCATGGATTGCGCGTGGCGGATTTTCCAAATCTGTTTCTAACGCTGCTCGAAACGTGGTAAAAAAGAGACTTCAGAAAGAAACGTTGTCGCGTTTTGGCCACGCGATCGCGATCGGCCCCGCACGACCCGCCGGACCCCGAGATACACGGTTCGCTCGGAACCTAGCGGCCAGCGCGGTGTTAAAGATCAAAGGGACCGGTTGTCCGCCGCCCGCCGCGTAATCAGGGAACGAATACTATGACGTCCGTAGCTAGCAAACTCATTCGCACGGCTTTGATGGACCGCCGCCTGGCAATGCTCACTGCGACGGCCATTTATTTTTTGGGCGGAGCCGCTCAAACTCACGCGGCGATATCCCCCCGGCAAGCCGCGTCGCAAGTCGATCAACTTCTGTCCGCCGACGTGTCGGCCGCTAAGACGACCGGCGCCGCGAAGGACGACAAGGGGGCAAAAGGTAGCGATGAAAAAACCGGCGGGGCGACAACGTCCGCCAGTCAATCTTTGGACAAGCCGTATTCGGACAAGTCACCCGCCCTCAAATCGCCACCGGGAAAGATCGCCGCGACCAAAGCCAGCCACTCGTTTAACACTTTGACTTCCGACGGCGCGAAGCAAGCCGACGACGAAACGTTTCTTCGCCGAGCCTCGATGGACCTGATCGGCAAGCCCCCCACGCCAGCCGAGATCACCCGCTTCGTGCTCGATCCGTCGTCGGAAAAACGAGCTAAGCTCGTGGACCGTCTGTTGGCCCGTTCCGAGTTCGGCGAGAACTGGGCTCGCTACTGGCGCGACGTGGTCATGTATCGCCGCAGCGAGGACAGGGCTCTGCTGGCGGCGCCGGCGCTCACGCAGTATCTCACCGAGGAGCTCAACAAGAACACGCCTTGGGATCAGATCGCCCGCTCGTTTATCACGGCCAAGGGAAACATTCGCGAAAACGGCGCGACCGGCGTCATTGCAGGCCAGCTTGGCCAGACGCCCGAGGTAACGGCCGAGATCTCGCGAATCTTCATGGGCATCGAAATTCAATGCGCGCAGTGCCACGACCATCCGACCGATCGCTGGAAGCGGACGCAGTTTCACGAACTGGCCGCGTTCTTTCCTCGAGTCGCCCTGCGACCGATCAAGGACACCAAGCCGCAGTCATTCGAAGTGGTCGGTAACGATCGAGCTCGGCCGGACAAAGCCAAGGTGGGCGGCCTGCCCCGCGGCGATCAAGAGCACTTCATGCCCGACCTCAAGAATCCGACGGCCAAGGGCACGCTGATGCAACCGGTGTTCTTCCTCACCGGCCAAAAGCTGCCCGAGGGCTCGACCGACGCAATGCGTCGCGAAACGATCGCCAAATGGATCACCGGCAGACAAGACCCTTGGTTCGCCAAGGCCTTCGTAAATCGGATTTGGTCGGAACTCGTGGGCGAGGGGTTTTACGAGCCAGTCGACGATCTCGGTCCCGATCGCGATTGCACCGCCCCCAAGACGATCGACTATCTGGCGAACCAGTTTGTCGAGCACGACTACGACATCAAATGGCTTTACCGCGCGATTATGGCGACCACCGCGTATCAGCGGGATAGCCGGTCGCGCCGCTTGCCCGGCGAGACTCCGTTTGAGGCCAATTGTCCGCAGCGCCTGCGGGCCGACGAATTGTTCACGTCGCTGATGTCGGCGATCGGCGTGAAAGACGAGCCGGTCGCCGCAGAAGGAGGCGGCAAAAAAGCACTGCTTCGGCCGCGCGATCTAAGGGGGGCCTTCAACGCCGTATTCGGCTACGATCCAAGCGTGCGACGAGACGAAGTCGCCGGCTCGATTCCCCAGGCGCTGATTCTGATGAACTCGCCGCAGTTGGCCCGGGCGATGGACGGCAAGCGGCCGGAGACCTCGCTGGGCGCATTGCTCTCGTCGACGAAAGACGACGAAGCGATTGCGACGGAGCTCTACTTGCGCTGCCTGACGCGCGAACCCAAACCGAGCGAACTGAAAACGTGCCTCGACCACGTCAAGAAATCCGGCGACCGAGCCGAAGGATTCGAAGACGTCCTTTGGGCGCTGGTAAACTCGACGGAATTCTTGCACAGGAAATAACACGGGTTACGAATGTAAGCCGGGCGACGTTTCCTTCGATACATCAAAATCACACTACTGCGCTGTCGCCCCGATAGGGGCATCAACATATCAGCCCAGGGCAGAGCGTCGCGGCATCGCCGCTAGCGCCGCCCTGGGAAAACGATCCCCGTGCAGATTGAGCCCTGAAGGCGCGAAAACAATCGCCGACCCACGATTTAGAAGTCTTGCAATCTTACCGCAACGATTTGTATCGCCCTTGCAGGGCTTCGGTTATCAATTTTAGCTACCCAGGGCGTCACGTCGCGGCTGCGCCGCTTAGCTCTGCCCTGGGCTGATTTGTTTGCCCCCTTACTGGGCTCATTTTTTCAGAAAGGCCCCCGATCATGTCCACGCCAGACAGCCTCAATCCGCTCCATCACTGCGTTCGAGTCTCGGTCAATCGCGACCGCGTGGTCGGCCGGCGCGATTTCTTGCGCGGCGTCTCGATGGCCGGGCTGGCCGCCGGAACGCTGAGTTGGACCGATCTGCTCATTGCCGAGACCGATCGACTGCGGAAGAAGAACCGCGCTTGCATTCTGCTGTGGATGACTGGGGGACCTAGCCAGTTCGAAACGTTCAGTCCCAAGCCCGATCACGCCAATGGCGGCGCGACCAAAGCCATCGCCACATCGGTCTCCGGCATCCAGATCGCCGAGCACTATCCGCTGCTCGCCAAACGGATGAGCGACATGGCCATCATCCGCTCGATGACCAGCAAAGAGGGGAGCCATCCGCGGGGCACGTACTTGATGCACACCGGATATATTCCCAGCGCGAGCATCAAGCACCCAAGCTTCGGCGCGGCCGTGGCGCACGAGATCGGCGATCCCAAAAACGAATTGCCGTCGTTCGTGAAAATCGGCGGACGGCCGCAAGCCGGCGGCACGGGCGGATTCTTGGGCGTCGATTTCGATCCATTCGATATCGGCAATCCAGCCGCAATGCCGACCAATACGGCTACGACCACCAGCGTCGACCGCTACCGCCGCCGACTCAGTCTCTTGGGTCAGCTCGAGCAGGATTTCGCGACGTCGGCGCCGCAAGAGGTCGTCGATCATCAAAAGCAATACGAGCGAACGGCCAAGATGATCCTCAGCCCCAGCATGAAGACGTTCGACCTGTCGCAAGAACCGGCCGCGATGCGCGAAGCTTATGGGAAAACGGCGTTCGGCAACGGCTGCCTGCTGGCCCGGCGGTTGGTCGAGTCCGGCGTGACGTTCATCGAGGTCGATCTGAGCGGCTGGGATACGCATGCCGACAATTTCACCAAGACGAAGGAACTCGCCGGGCAAGTCGATCAACCGTTCGCCGCACTGATCGCCGACCTCAAGCAGCGCGGGATGCTCGACACGACGCTGATCATGTGGATGGGGGAATTCGGCCGCACGCCGGTCATCAATCCCCGCGCCGGCCGCGACCACTATCCGCGGGCGTTCAACGCCGTGCTAGCCGGCGGCGGCATCCGCGGCGGCCAAGTGATTGGCGAAACGGACAAGGCGGGCGCCGACATCGTCTCGCATCCCGTGACAATCCAAGACCTATTCCAAACCGCCTGCAAGAGCCTAAAAATCGCCGGCGACAAGGAAAACATGAGCCCCGTCGGCCGCCCGCTCAAGATCGTCGACGGCGGCAAGGCGGTGAAGGAACTGGTCGGTTAGTGCTTGGCCTCTGTTTAACCGCGAAGAACGCTAGTCTCCATTAATCGTCGCTAATGAATGATTAGTGGAAATTAGCGTCGATTAGCGTTCCTCTCCCCGTTTCGCGCTAGAGGGCGCCCGAAGAAATCGCCGCCGTTCAAGGCAACGCCATGAAACGAGTCGCGTCCCCTTTTCTTGTCCCTTGCAAACGTTCGCTCAATTTGAGGATCGCCTCAATCGTCAATTGGCCGATCCCTTGGCAGGAAGCCTCGCCGCCGTCGCCGGCATACGCGGCGGCGCTTAAGTCGCGGCAAGGTTGCACACGTAGCCGGTTATTGGCATTGTGGGCGCGGCGAGCCGTCGCCAAACTTCCAGGTCATGCCCATGCCGACATAATAGATTGCGAGCGACGAGCGAGTGTCGGGTCCAAAATTGCCGCTAGCCTTGAACAGGCCGCCGGCAAATAGATCGACATCGAGATTCGGCACGAATAGGCCTCGTCGGCCGATACCCATCGTGACTCGATTCTGGTTCACAAATGGGGCACTGCCGGCCTGAAACAGCTCGACGTTTTGCTGCAGTGCCGGGAAGCCGTCCAAGTTGTCCCCGACGCTGTGCTTGATCGGATCGGTGTTGTACGAATAGCCGAGCCGGTACTTATAGCAGCCGCAGGTGTACTGCGTGCCGACAGCGAAGCACCACTCGTTCACCATCACATCGCGCCACAGGGCGGCGTCTTCCCAGAGTTTGTAATACACGTCGAAGCCGATGAGCAGATTGCCGTCCATGAAGCTCCGGTTCGCCCAACCCAAACCTATCGTGGCCGGCTGGTCAACGCGCAGATCGTTATAAACGCCGTTGAAGCGGACGGCGTCGTTGAATTGAAACTGCATTTCCGACTGCCAGAACACGCCCAGCGTGTTGCAATCGTTCACATCGTAGTCGGCGCCGAGCGTTGCCCGCAGGGCATAGTCATTGACCATCGCCGAACCGACCAGTGGACCAACAAAACCTAGTTGCTCGAACGCGGTTCCGAGCGTCGTCGAGGCGCCGACGGACAACTGATCGGTCACGTGCATTCCGACGCCGGCCGTTAGTCCCAGCACGACATACTGGCTGCTTAGGTTGTTGAGGATTGTTCCCGGCGCCCGCCCCCGATATTCGGCGCCTGACCCGCTCAGGCTCGACAGTCCCAGGCCGACGGTCGCGGGGATGCCCATGCCGTCCAAGGCTTGCGTGACGCCGATCTCTGGCGCGACAAAGCCCTCGGTTCGCGATGTGACATTGAAGGGCGTGCCGCCGTTGAGCGTCCCGTCGTTGAACACGGTGGGATACCCTTCGATCCAGCCGCCTCCGAAGGTGAACTCAGTTCCCTTGAACTGCGTCATGCTGGCCGGGTTGCCGAAGATGGCGGCCGGAACGTCCTGCGGTCGAGCAACGCTGACCCCCGCCATGCCACCGGCGGCCGGCGTCATGATATTTTGCAGATCGCTGCCGTAGCCTTGGCCAAACGCGGCCGAGGCCTGACACGCGCAGGCAAGAGAACAAAACAGCGCAATGCGACGCAATTTGACATCCATGTCTGCAAGCCCCTGGTTGCGATGCAAATCACCGAAAATGATTGGGGTCCGTCCCCTGCTCTGTTTATCGTAGCTGCCGCAACCTGGAATGCATGTTGTCCATAACACGCGCCGCGAAATGTGAACCGGCCGCGATTACGACCGGCGCAGGCGGCATAGCTTGCCAGACTGCGACGCGCGGCAAACTCCAGCACAAAACAAAGCAATCAGCGCCGCGCAGACTTTAACCGGCGGCGACTGCCGCAGAAACGAAACATTCACGACTTGTTTCTCCAGCTTGCCAAATCAAAGTTGCAGGTTGCCTTGTTCTTGCCAATCGGCGGGCGGCCTGATTAGACCGCCCGCCGCGCAAGCTCACACCGAATCAACCGCCATTGCCATGGCTGGCGGCTTCGGCCTGTTGCATCCGCTTGGCCATTTCGGCTTTCACAGCGTCCAGATTGAAGCTGGCGCCGCGTTGCATTGGTGGATAGTCGAGGAACGTCTGAAGTTCCTTGCCCATAACCTGCTGCACGAAGACAAAGCGCCAGAATTGGAACTTGAACCAATCGAAATATTGCTGGGCTCCTTCTTTTGTGCCGGCATTGGGCCAGCCGGTTCGCTCAAACGGATCGAGGCGGAGGTTGGTCAAATACGGTACGTCCATGTGTGTTTTTGCACCCAGCCAGCCTTCCGGCTGATCGATAAACCGATACTTGTAGTCATCGATGCGCACCGCCCCGACGGTGCTCTCGCCGAGGTAAAAGATTTCATGCCGCGCAGACGGACCTTTGCTCGTGATGGCGTCGAGCTGGTTATAGCCGTCCAGGTGGTTCTTGTACGTGCGATCGCCCAGCTTCACCCCTTTGAGCAACTGCTCGGTGATGTCCGGGTTGCCCGCGGCTGCAAGGAACGTCGGGAACCAATCCATCCCGGAGAAGATGCCGTTTTGCACGGAATCTGCCGGCACATGGCCGGGCCAGCGGAGGAGGCACGGCACGCGAAAGCCCCCTTCCATCACCGTGCCTTTGCACTGCGCGAATGGCGTTTGTCCCCCGTCCGGCCACGTAAAGACTTCAGTCCCGTTGTCGGTAGTGAAAACAACGATCGTGTTGTCGTCGACGCCCATGTCCTTGAGCTTTTGCATGACCAGGCCGATGTCGTCGTCGAGCTGCGCCATGCCGGCTTCTTCTTCTGACCAGCCGTTCTTTGAATTGCGCAACTTTTCGTATTTCGGCGACAGGTGCGTCACAATGTGCATCCGTGTCGGGTTGAGCCAGCAGAAGAACGGTTTGCCGTCTTTGACGGCTTTGTCCATGAAGTCGACGGCGAAGTCGCGGATTTCATCGTCGACTGTTTCCATCCGTTTGGGATAGAGCGTGCCGGCGTCCTCGATCTTTTGTTTGCCGATCTTGCCCCACCGCGGCATCTCGGTCGAGTCGTCCTTCTCAGTTGCCCAACTGTGGATCATGTTGCGCGGACCGACTTTGTCGAGCAGGTCCTGCGGATAGTTGGGGTGCGCAGGATCTTCCATCGCGTCCAAGTGATACAGGTAGCCAAAAAATTCGTCGAAGCCATGCACGGTGGGCAGGAATTCATTCAGATCGCCAAGGTGATTCTTGCCGAATTGACCGGTGGAGTATCCTTGGGCTTTCAGCGCGGTAGCGATCGTGCAAGCCTCGGCCGGTAGCCCGGTCTTGGCGCCGGCCTGGCCGACCGTGGTCATGCCGGTGCGGATCGGCAATTCGCCGGTGATGAAGTTCGCGCGGCCGGCCGTGCAACTGGCCTCGGCGTAATAGTCGGTGAAGAGCATCCCTTCCTTGGCCAACTTGTCGAGATTCGGCGTCCGCCCGGCCATCATGCCGCGGTGGTAGGCGCCGATGTTCCACATGCCGATGTCGTCCCCCATGATGAACAAGATGTTTGGCTTTTTGCCCGACGCGGAGCGCCTTGGCGCCTGCGCCACGCGGATGCCGGCGTCATCGCCGTTGGCCATAGCGAGCAGATCGCCTTTCGTCTTGGGCTCGGTTAGGCAGACGGCGGGCGTCGCCGCGGTAGTCTTGGGAGCCTTGTCGGTGACATTCAAACTAGTGGCGCGGCGAGCATCCGCGGCGCGAGGCACTTCGCCGGCGAGAATTCGGTCGGTCGAGTCCGGTGGCCTGGACGCAATCAAATAGCCTCCTGCCACGCCAATCACGAGCATGGCGATCATTTGCAATCGCGCTCCGCTAATCATGGTGAGTCTCCTTCAGCAGCCTAAAACAGCACCGGGCTGAATACGCTTCAGCCCCTTGAAACCACAATACAACACATTAAACGCCCGTCCTTGAACGAGCGCTAACGGTCTCTTAACTGCACTAACGATTCTTATCGTCGATCGCCGTTTCGGGCCGGACACAACGAAAGCCAAGATGATTTGCCGCGGTCGTCGGCTCCCCTTTTCCTCGTGATCCAACCAGATAGCGGCTGCAATATTCATCCGTGCACAGAAATGAACCGCCGCGATGCACGCGTTTCTTTACGCCCGGTTCCGCGGGATCCAGCGCATCGTCAGGACCTTGCGGATTCACGGCCAATTTGCCCGATGCCGCGAGCGATCGGTAATAGTCTGGTCGATACCAGTCGCTGCACCATTGCCAGACGTTGCCCGACATGTCGCAGAGTCCATAGCCATTGGGCGCAAACCGGCCAACCGGCGCGAGGCCGGCAAACCCGTCGGCGCCCGAGTCTTTGTAGGGGAATTTTCCTTGATACGTGTTAGCCATATGTTTGGCGTCGGGCAGAAATTCATTTCCCCAGGCGAAGAACTTTCCCGATAGCCCGCCCCGCGCGGCGAACTCCCATTCTGCTTCGGTCGGCAGCCGCTTACCGGCCGACTTGGCGTAAGCCGCCGCATCGGCGAAAGCCACTTGGACGACCGGATAGCGCTCGCGCCCTTTGAGATCACTTTCCGGCCCTTCGGGATGCCGCCAATTGGCGCCCCGTTGATATCGCCACCAGCGATAATGGTCGCTCAGTGGCGCGGGGCCGGCGGTCGGCGTAAATACCGTCGAACCGGCGATCAGATTCTCGGGCGGCGCTGTGGGAAATTCTTCGGCGGTCGGTGTCGTCTCGGCGATCGTCACATAACCCGAAGCTTTGACGAATTTTTCGAACTGCTCGTTGGTGACGACGGTCTTGTCCATCCAAAAGCCGTCGACTCGCACGCGATGTACCGGCCGAGAGTCAGCCATGGGATCGGCGCCGCCATAGCGGCAGGTCGTCGGATCGGCGCCGCCCATCGAGAATTCACCGCCGGGAATCCAGACCATGCCATCTGGCGCCTTTGCCGCTGGCAGGGAAAAGTTGGCGACGGTCGGCCGAAAATCTCCCACCAATTCAACAGCGGCGGAGGAAGCGTCCGCGAGGCGACCGGCCGCTTGATCGGCGCTTGGCTGCCGACCGCCGTCCGCTGGCGAACCGAGCCACCGCTTTAAGCCGGCGCCGCCAATGCCAACAGCGACGCCAAGTCCTGCCACGCCTAGCAGAATGAACAAACGCGGGACTGCGACCTGAGATTGGAATCGATTGGTTGATGCCATTGCCGTGCGAAAATCAAGGTATTTGGCCCCGGCGAGCATCCGTACCCGGAAGGGCGAACTTAGCATTTACGTGGCGCGCCGTCAACGATTCGCGAAGCAGTTTGCCGGTCTCGGATTTCTGCGGTTCCGGCAGTAACCGAACGCGCAAATAGGTAGTTCCAATTCCGTTGGCTTCCGCCAGCACGGTCAGGCGGCCTTCGTCGAACCTCGACTCCGCCAAACTAAACGCGAAGGCGAGCACGAACGCCGCTAAGCAATAAAAAGGGGACGCGATTCGTTCTTGACGATCGGGCGGGCACTCGCTAGGCTTGGCGCCATGCCCAGAACTGCTCGCCGCGCCCCGAAGGGTCTTGTGTATCACGCGCTCAATCGAGCCGTCGCCCGATTGCCGCTGTTTCAGAAGGAAGCGGACTACGAGGCCTTCGAGCGGGTGCTGCAAGAGGCCCATGACAAATTTCCTCTCGATATCTTGGCCTATTGCGTGATGCCCAATCATTGGCATCTTGTACTGAGGCCGGTGAAGGACGGGCAGTTGACCGCATTCCTGCGTTGCCTGGCGCACACGCACACGATGCGCTGGCACGCCCACTACCACACGTCAGGCACGGGCCATTTGTACCAAGGCCGTTTCAAGGCGTTTCCGGTG
>JBBQWR010000021.1:0-85814 GCA_038210495.1 Pirellulales bacterium | reverse complement strand
TTCCACGCCCTCAGATGTCCCACGCGGAAATCGTAACCCGAATGAACCCATCGCGATAAATCGAATTCCCACTCGGCCGACCAGCCGAAAAACTTTGTACACTTGTGGGTAATTACAAGGCCTCCAGCCCCGGCCACCCGGAGTATTGTTAGCGGTTCTTAGCCGCCGCGCTGGCGGAGCGCTTCGTAGAACAGCACTGCAGCGGTGGCCGACACATTGAGGCTATCGGCGGCGCCGTGCATCGGCAGCCGGACTGCCGTGATGTTGGCGGCGGTCCAAACGGGGCTTAGCCCTTCCGCTTCGCTGCCCAGGACGATGGCCGTCGGGCCACGCAAGTCGGCGGCCGTATAAAGCCGGTGGGCGTCCACGCGGGCCGTGAAGATCGCAATCTTGCGGGCGATCAGCCAATCGCGGATGGCGGCGGAATCGTCGGCATAAACCGGCACGGTGAAGATCGTTCCCAAACTGGCCCGAACGGTATTGGGATTGTAGAGATCGTCGTTCCTCCCGGCGACGATCACGGCCGAGAGACCGGCCGCATCAGCGCTGCGAAGGATCGCGCCGATATTGCCCGGTTTTTCGACCCCTTCGAGCACGACCAGCAACGGCCGTTCGGGCAGCTTGAGATCGGCGAGCGAGCGGTGCGGCGTTTGCGCGACGGCGAGAACGCCCTCGGCGCGATCGCCGAACGCCAGCTTTTCGAATACGGCTGCGGTCACCCGGGCCTGCGGCGTCGCGAGGGTGGCCAACTTCGCGAGCACGGTCGAGCAATCGGTCGAGTGGCAGAGCGCATCGCAAATGAACACTTCGGTCAGCTCGACGCCGGCCTCGATCGCGCGGCGGAGTTCGCGGGCGCCATCGATCAAAAACCGCCCTTGCTTGCGCCGCTGCCGACGGTCGCGAAGCTTGGCCGCCTCCTTGACGCGGGCGTTTTGCAAACTGGTGATGTCGTCCATGTCGGCGATTCGATCGTCTATTGTGGTTCGCAAAAACGCGCAGCGACGCCGCAGAACAATTGCCGTCCATCGGCCGCGCGTATCGCTAACTTCTCGGCTGCGATCGTATCGCGACTCACGCCGAGCGATTCGGCGAGCATACGGGCTGCGGCGACGGGCGTGACGGTCGGCGTGTGGCAGGAGAGCAGCATGAACAGTCGGCTGCTGGCCGTCAACGTGGCGCACTCGGCGAGCAGAGTCGGAAGCTGATCTTCCAGCTTCCAAATCTCGCCGGCCGGACCGTGGCCGTAGCTGGGCGGATCGAGAATCACGGCGTCGTAACGATTGCCGCGGGCGATCTCCCGGCGGACAAATCGCACCGCGTCGTCGACGATCCAGCGAATCGGCGCGGCGGCCAGGCCGGAGTGATCGGCGTTGCGTCTGGCCCAGGCGACGGCGGACCGCGAGCTATCGACGTGCGTGAGTTCGGCGCCGGCGGCGGCGGCGGCGAGCGTGCTGCCGCCCGTGTAGGCGAACAAATTCAGCACACGCGGCGGTCGACCCTTGCGAGCGAATTGACGACCGACTTGGTCGTTGATCCACCGCCAATTGCCGACCTGCTCCGGGAATATCCCGAGATGACCGAAGTCGGTCGGCTTAAGTTCCAACCGCAGCGGACCACACTTGATAAGCCAACTGCTCGGTAGCGCATCGGCGGGGCGCCATATGCCGCGCTGAGCCCGACGATCGGAGCCGATTTCGAATGTTGCGGTCGCTGTGCTCCAGAGGCTGGACACAATGTCCGCGCCGACCGGCGCCGGGCGAGCAACGATGAACTGTCCGAACCGTTCCAATCGCTGACCGTCCCCGAAATCGAGAAGCTCGTAGTGGGGCCAAGCAGAAGCCGGCGGCCAGTCGGGAGATGTCATGCGGGGAGCGTGGACGGATTGAGTTTCACGGGGCGTCAGCGGACGCTTACTTCGTGCGCGGCTCTTGGTGGGTGTCTAGCGTTGCGAGGAGCTCGGTCAGGCCGCGGAGCGGAACTTCGGATTGCTCCGGTCGATTGTTCAGCTCATAGCCCAACTCATAGACGGCCCGGTCCAGCAGATGAAATTGGAACAACGCCTCGACGTGGGCCGGATCCTCGGGCAAGAGATCGGCGTCGGCCACGGCGGCGGCGTAGGACTTGAGAAACGCGGAACTGCTCCAGATCCGCCAGAAATCGGCCGCCTGTTGGCCGACCGCGTGCGTGTCGCTCACGTTGATGCCGCGCTGCGGCAATCGCTGCACGGCGATTACGGCCGCGTAGTGGAACGAGCGGATCATGCCGGCGACGTCCTGCAGCGGCGAACGCTTGATTCGCCGCGCGGCTAAGTGTCGGTGCGGCTCCCCTTCGAAGTCGATCGCCAGAAAATCTTTGCCGGTCCAGAGCAGTTGGCCGAGATGATAGTCGCCGTGGCAGCGGATTCGCTTCGCTCGCAGTTTTTGCCGCGAGATGCCGCGAAACCGATCGAGCAGCTCCTTTTCGCGGCCGGACAGTTGCGTCGCCAGTTGCTGAGCTTCTCCGGTAAATGATTTGGCTTCGCGCCGCAGCACGCTAAACGCCTGCGACACAATCTCGCGCGCTGCTTGATAAAGCGAGCGCTGATAAAGCTGCGTAAACGGCTCGGGCGTGAAATCGGCCGCCGGAGCCTTGGCCAGCGCGACATGCAATTCTCCCGTCCGCCGACCCAGGAGCGCCGCCGATTCCAAATATCCGCCGACGTGCTCGCGGGCTGCGGCCGATGCGTCTCCTTGAGCCAGCTTCCACAGCGATCCGTCGACTCCAGCGACGGCCTGCGGAGGGCGCTGTTCGGGCGCCGCCGTCAAGACCTGCTCCAAATATCGGCCCAGAAAATCTTGCGTGAACCGCCAAGCCGTCACGGTCTGGGGCACGAACTGGTGCAACACGCCGAGCGTCACCGACTCGCGACTCGCGAGCTCATATTCGAGCGATCCCAGCAGTCGCGGCGTGTGAGGAAAGCTATCGTCGACGCCCAGCACTCGACCCATCTCTAGTTCAGGACTGAGTCCGCGTTCCACTCGCCGAAAGATTTTTAGGATCAGCTTGTCGCCGAACACAAGCGAGCTATTGCTTTGATCGGTTTTGTTCGGGGCGACGGGAAGTGGCTCGCGCTCGCCGCCGACAACGTCCGTCAAACGATTTTCAGCCCTACCGACAAGCTCGCCGCGAGGCCCCTTGAGATGGCGGCGATGCTCAACCAAATCGAGCAATCGATGGCCGGCGGTCGGTTCGTCGAGCGCGTCGTAAACGACACCATTTTGCTCCGTCGAGCGGTTTTGCACTTTGGCCAACACGGCCTGCGGATGTTCGGCCAGGAGCCGCTCCGCCGCTTGATCCCAATAGGCGGATAAGACGAGCGAATAACCCTCGGGTTCTCCTTCGAGATACTCGACGCGAACGAACACCAACACGGCGCCGCCCGCTTCGGGCGATTTGTCCAGCGGCACGACTTCGGCGATCTGCACCGATTGAATCGGGCGCGATTTGCCGGCGAACCAGCGGCGATGCGGCAGATCGCGAACCAAGGCCGATTCGAAATTCTTTTTCAATCGGCCGCGCAAGATTTCTTCCCAGTGCTCGGCTACGGTCAACCGCGGGTGGAGATCGCCGGCTACGGCCCGAGTTGCTTGGCTGGCGTCGCTTTCGAGGGAAAACCAATAGAAGGCATGCGGGGAGAGGGTCAGCATATAGGGCGTCTTGCCGATCGGCGCCATCTTCGTCCGGCCGAACGCCTCCACGGGCCGCAACGACGCATAAGCCGACAGATCCAGTTCGACGCTCTGGACGAATCGCGAGAGATTCGCGACGACCAAAAAATACTGCCCTTCGTAAACGCGGAGGAACGCCAGCACCTTTTGGTTCTCGGGAGCGAGCGCCTCAAACGTGCCGCGGCCCAAGGCGGGATATCGCTGTCGCAGCGCGATCAGTCGCTTCATCCACCAGAGCAGCGAGTGGATGTTCTTCTGCTGCACTTCGACGTTGACCGCCTCGTAGAGATACTCCGAGTCGATGATCACGGGCGAATACAGCTGCTGGGTGTTGGCGCCCGAAAAACCGGCGTTCCGGTCGGGGTTCCACTGCATCGGAGTTCGCACGCCGTCGCGATCGCCTAGATAGATGTTGTCCCCCATGCCGATTTCGTCGCCGTAGTAAATCACCGGCGTGCCGGCCAGCGAGAACAGCAGGCCGTTCATGAGCTCGATCCGCCGCCGATCGTTCCCCAGAAGGGGCGCCAACCGGCGGCGGATGCCCAAGTTGATCCGCGCCTGCGTATCGTGGGCATATACGCGCCACATATAGTCGCGCTCTTCGTCGGTGACCATTTCGAGCGTCAATTCATCGTGATTGCGCAGGAACACCAGCCACTGACAGGTGTCCGGAATCGGCGGCGTCTGCTGCAAGATGTCGAGGATCGGAAACCGATCCTCCGAGTGAATGGCCATGAACAGCCGCGGCATCACGGGAAAGTGAAACGCCGTTTGGCATTCGTCGCCGTCCCCGAAATAAGCGATCGCGTCCTCCGGCCATTGGTTCGCCTCGGCCAACATCATTCGATCGGAGAAATTGTCGTCGACGTGCTTGCGAAGCTTCTTCAAAAACTCGTGCGTCTCGGGCAGGTTCTCGCAATTGGTCCCCTCGCGCTCGAACAGATAAGGAACCGCGTCCAGTCGCACGCCATCCACACCCATGGCGAGCCAGTAGTCGAGAATCTCGAACATGGCTTTGTGAACGTGGGGACTCTCGAAATTCAAATCGGGCTGATGCGCATAGAACCGGTGCCAATAGTACGCCTGGGCGATCGGGTCCCAGGCCCAATTGGAGCTTTCGAAATCCTTGAAGATAATCCGGGCGTCTTCATACTTTTTCGGCGAGTCGTTCCAGACGTAAAATTCTCGGGCCACGCTGCCCGGCGCCGCGCGGCGAGCTTTCTGAAACCAGGGATGCTGATCGGACGTGTGGTTAAGCACCATCTCGGTGATGACGCGCAGCCCGCGCGCGTGGGCCTCGCGAACGAAGTTCTTAAAGTCGCGGAGCGTGCCGTACGACGGATTGACATTCATGTAATCCGCGATGTCGTAGCCATCGTCGCGGAGCGGAGAGGGATAGAAAGGGAGCAGCCACAGAGCCGTCACGCCCAGATCCTGCAAATAATCGAGCTTTTGCGTCAGGCCGACGAAATCGCCAATGCCGTCGTTGTCGCTGTCGAAAAACGAGCGGACGTGCAATTGATAGATGACCGCGTCTTTGTACCACAGCGGATCGGCAGGGGCGGCGACGGTTTCCGCCACCCGGGCGGTGCGAGCGGCGTGCGTGGCAGGGGGCATGAGGAATATTGCGCGACGTTAGGATGATTTCTTTTGTAATGGCGCGCGGCATAGAACGAGCGCGGCGTGTCCGGGAAAATACCAATGCTTGGAATCGAGCACACCACTGCCCGAACCGCCGTACCTGGGATCTTCGCTCGACCAGAGCACGGCCCAGTCGTGCCCCTCGACCGGCGCCAATAGCGGTTCCGTCGGCGGAGTCCATTCCAAGTCGGGCCCGAGATTGACCATCAGCAATCGATCGTCGTCGCCCGCGCCGTTGAATCGCAGCGCGAACGCTTCGGGTCCAAGCACGGCGCCGTACATTCGCTCGGCCGATTGGACTGCAAAGGTAGCATCCTCGCGCCGCAGCCGCAGCAAGTCATAGTGCAAGGCATACGCCTCCAAGTTCCAGTCGCGCTCGGCCCAGTCCAGCTTGCACATCTCATAGGTGGCCGGAGCGCAAGGATCGATGAGATACTTTTCCACGTCGGGGCCTGACAAGCTGCGGAACTGCCGTAGCGATTCTTGCCGACCGTGGCGGACCAACTTGCCGAGCTCAACTTCATGGTCGGCGAAATACAAGAACGGAGCGGACGCGGAAAATTCCTGACCTTGAAAGAACATCGGCGTGCCCGGCGCCAGGAGCCACAGCGCGGTGAGCGCTCGATGCCGGCCCGGGGATGTCAGTTCGTGGCAGCGTTTCCCTCGGGCCGAGTTGCCGATTTGATCGTGGTTTTGCAAGAACGTGACAAATTGCTCGGCGGCCAAGCCCTTCGTCGATGCTCCGCGATGGTGCTGCTGCCGGACGTTCCACTGGCCTTGATAAAGGTAGCCCCATTTGACTGCGGAAACGAGTTCCTGCGGCGTGCCGTGATAGTCGCCATAGTAGTACTCGCTGTGGCCGGTCATCGCGACGCGGGCCGAATGGTGGAAATCGTCGTTCCACGCCCCGTCGAGGCCGTAGCCCCCCTTGTCGACAGACCGCAGCAAGTGCGTCTGCTGAAATTCGTTCTCGGCGATTACTAGCGTCTTGCGGCCCGCTCCCATTTCGCGAACGCGGCGAGTGATGGCCGCCAGAATATGATCGGGCGAATCGTCGACGATCGCTTGCACGGCGTCGAGCCGCAAACCGTCGACATGAAACTCGTCGATCCAATAGCCGGCATTGGCGATGAAGAACTCCCGCACGGGGGCGCAATCGTGCGAATCGAAGTTGATTCCGTGGCCCCAGTCGGTGTGGTGCTTTTTCGATGTGTAATGGTCCGAGAATTGGCCGAGATAGTTTCCGGTCGGACCAAAGTGATTGAACACGACGTCCAGAATTACGCCGACGTTGAGCCGATGGGCCTCGTCGACAAACTGGCGAAACGCATCGGGCTCGCCGTAGAGCCGCGTCGGCGCAAACAGATTCACTCCATCGTAGCCCCAGCCGAAGCGGCCGGTGAATTCGGCGACCGGCATGATCTCCACTGCCGTGATTCCCAGTTCCGCGAGCCGCGATAGCTGGCGCCGGGCCGCTTCCCAAGTTCCCTCGGGCGTGAACGTGCCCAAGTGCAATTCATACATCACTTGGCCGTGCCGCGCGAGGCCCGGCCATT
Organism: Pirellulales bacterium; assembly: GCA_038210495.1. Classification (GTDB taxonomy): domain Bacteria; phylum Planctomycetota; class Planctomycetia; order Pirellulales; family DATAWG01; genus JBBQWR01. Next base: position 78,910 of record JBBQWR010000021.1, on the reverse strand, counting down.
CTTGGTCCTGCCACTCATACGCCGCGGGATCGACGACGATCGACATGCCGTGCGGACCGTCGGGCTGATAGCGCGACGCGGGATCGGGGTACGTTCGCTCGTCGCCATCGAGCCGAAAGCCATAACGACTGCCAACGTCCGCCAGCGACGCCAGACCGGCGAAGTGGCCGTCCGACTCCCGGCATAGTTCCACCGATTGCAGATCGCTGGTCGAAATTTCGTCGGAAGCGGCTTGCTCCGCCGAGGCAAACACGACTTCGACCTTCCGGCGGAGCGGCGCCCAGACGCGAAAATGAACGCCCCCATTAGGTTGAACCTCGGCCCCGATCGCCAAGCGGCGCTGGGTGGGGGGCGAACTTTTTGTGGTAGGGCTAGCGCTCATGAATCAATCGCTGAAGTCGTTCCGCGGTTCCACTGGTTTTGCGTTGACGGGTTGGCAAACCTCGTGCCGGGTCGGCCACGCCTCGGTGTGCGCGAGCTTGCCCGGGCTCCGGCCACGGTTATAACTTACAACCAAACCATGAAGTCGCAAGCAGCGTCCGGCATGAAATGCTGATCAGCGTGGTCAAGCAAGGAGCATGCCGCGAAGACCGCGGCGCCGCGGCTCCTTGTGTTTACCGTAACGATAAAATCTTTCGCGAAGTAACCTCCACGATGGGGCCCTCTCTTTTCTTTTTGGCCGCCGCGGAAATCCGCCCGCTCGACGCACTCCGTTCGCTCGACCTCGAGCAAGTGCTGTTGCCGGTAGTCTGCCAATTGGCCGTCATCGTGGTGGCGTCTCGGGTGTTCTCGATTCTGTTTCGCAAACTGTGGCAACCGGGCGTGGTCGGCGAAATTGCCGCGGGGCTCGTGCTCGGCCCTTCGGTCCTCGGCTATTTCTTTCCCGAAGTGGTGGGACCAGGGACTAGGGATTTCGGTGGCATTCGCCGCCGTACGTTGCCGCTGCCTCCCCTAGTCCCATCGCCCCTAGCCTCTTCGCCGTTCACCGACTCTTGAAGAACTCCCAGATAGTCTCCGTCGCGTCGAGCTTGCTCGTGTTCGGCCCCATCATCGCCGGCGGAAGCGATCGCGTGCTGCCGGGCCAATGATGGCCGTGCCCTTCGAGATAAAGCGCCGTCAGCGTCGGTCCGCCGGGTGTCTTGGCGGCGTACTCCACGCGCCGGACGCCATCCTTATCGGACAATGTTTTGGGCGTCGTCTCGCAGCCCAGGGCCTTGGCCCAAATCGCCAGCCGGTCGGCCACGGGCGGCGTCACCCGGCTACCCCAGGGCAAATGGCTCTCTCCGCCATCGACCGGCAGGACCGGGTCCTTCGTGCCATAGATGCACAGCGTCGGCAGCGGCCGCTTGGGATGCGGCTGGTCGATGGTCATCTGCCCCGCGACTTCGGCGATCGCTGCGAAGTGGTCGGATAGTTCATTGCCGAGCCGAAAGGCCATGCTGCCACCATTGCTATGGCCAGCCACGAACGTTCGCTGGGGATCGCAAGGAATTTTATCCTTCAGTTTATCGAGCAGCTTTTGGATAAACGCCACATCGTCGATCTCGCGGCGGGGCGAGCCGGGTTTCAACTGGCCGGCGTTCCACACGGCGGGATTGGTTACGATGTTCGCCGAAAGCCAGGGCCGCAGCGGAAGACCATCGGGCGCCACGACGAAGAAATTTTCCGTGTCGGATTTTTCCGCCCAATGATCGGCCTCCAGCATGTGACCGCCATGACCTCCGGCGCCATGCAGGGCGATCACCAGCGGCAGCTTACCGGCGATCGTTCCCTTGAACGACTTGGGGACATGCACGAGCGCGGTCCGCTCGAAGTCGCCGATTTTGAAATTGAAGGAATACGTCCCCGGCGCCGGCGTGGAGGGCAAAGCTTCGACGGCCGAAGCCGCGAGTTTCGGTAAGAAGCAACCGACGGCCCCCGCAAGAATGGTAATAGCGAGTCTATTCAAGGGCGCGTAAACTCCAAAGAAAGCAGGCATTACGGGGCGATTTTACGCCAGCCCGCCTACTGGAGTATACAGCGCCACGCGCAAGCCGGTTGCGGATTGCCGAATGCACCGATCTCAAATTTGCTTCGCCCCCCGCGTCCACGAGGCGGAATGTGCAATTGTCCGACCGCCTTTCCCTCGCAGCGGCGATGATCTTCTTGGCGGCACATAATATAATTGCGTTTCCGATCCGAAAGGCGCCCTAACTCAACCGGCCGGGGCCTGGCCCGATTTTACGATGCCCGGTGAGCAAAATGGGTCTGACCCTCTCTGTCTTGCTGGTTGAGTAGGGCTCAAAAGGAGATTCCGGTGCATCAGGTTAGTCTTTCGGACCAACTCTCTCTGGACGCCCAGCGGCGGGCGAGGCGGGTTTTGCCAGCGTCGCCGAGTATGTCGCCGATGTGGTCGCACTCGACCTGCGGGCCGAAACGCCCGATCTCGATGAGTTTTTCACTCTGGAGCGCATGACGCTGATCGAGCGATCGCTTGAGGACGTCGAGGCTGGAGATGTTTTCACGATTCAGCAAGTTAAGGAAGATATCGCCAAAGCCAGGGACCAGTGGCTCCGCCCGCACCGCGACGCACAATGACGATCGTGGCTCTGTTTCATACGTTGCAAGACCAGAGTGCAAACAGCTTTCGGTAAGTTCGCCCGATCGCGTCCGCATCACAGCAGCGTGCCGTGCAATATGAGCTTCGCCACGGTGAAATAGATAATGAGTCCCGTGACATCGACGAGCGTGGCGACGAAGGGGGCCGACGACGTGGCCGGATCGAGTCCCAGTCGTTTCAAAATGAAGGGGAGCATCGCGCCCGCCACGCTGCCCCACAGGACGATTCCGACCAGCGACACGCCGACTGTCAGCGAGACCAGATGCCAATATTGGCCATAGTCGTACCATCCCAGCCATTGCCACAGGCTAATTCGCAGTAGGCCGATGCTTCCGAGCACGAGCCCCAGCGAAAGGCCGGAAACCAGTTCGCGACCTAGCACGCGCCGCCAGTCGCCGAGCCGCACTTCATTGAGCGCGAGAGCTCGGATCAACAGCGATGTCGCCTGCGAACCGGAGTTACCGCCGCTGGAGATGATGAGCGGCACGAACAAAGACAGCACCACGGCCTTTGCGATTTCCCCCTCGAAGCGGCCCATCGCGGTGGCCGTGAGCATCTCGCCGAGAAACAGCAGCACGAGCCAGTTCGCCCGCTTGCGAACCAGCGTCTGCCAGGGCGTATTCATATACGGATCGTCGAGGGCCCCGGCTTCGACGCCGCCCATCCGCAGCACCGTGTTCGTTTGCTCTTCGACCAAAGCGTCGATCACATCGTCGACCGTCACGAAACCGACCAGCCGGCCGTCGGTTTCGAGCACGGGCACGGCCAGTAAATTGTATTTGCTGATCTTGTTCGCGACTTCCTTCCGCGGCGTTAGTGCGGCGACGGTCACCGGGTGCGTTCGCATGATCTGACTGACGGGAATATTCGGATCGGCCATCACCAAATCTCGCAGCGAAATGGCGCCGATCAGTTGGCTCGTGCCCGGATCCACAACGTAGCAGGCGTAAATCGTCTCGCGGTCGTGGGCTTCCAGCCGGATTTGGTTAAGTGCCTGCCCGACAGTCGTGGCCGGCGGAAAATGCACGAACTCGGAGGTCATCAGATCGCCGGCCGTTCCCTCGGGATACTGAAGCTGGCGCTCGACTTCCGCCCGCGACGCGGCGCTGAGCAGCGACAACAGCGAACGGCGACTGTGCAGGCTCAAATGTCGCACGACTGACGTCCGCTCGTCGGAAGCCATGCCGTCGAGCAGTTTGGCGGCCAACTCCGGGGGCGCTTCTTCGACGATGGCGCTACGGCGCGCCAATCGCGGCTCGTCGCACACCTTAATTGCTTTCTCCAGCGGCAAGAGGCCCAACATCTCGGCGACTTCGCACACGGCCGGCGCCGCGTTGAACACATCGGCCAAATCGGGGACGGGCAAATCCACCAGCATTTTGCGGATCGCTTGATGATCGGAGTCGCGGTGCGTATGGATCAGATGCGCGATCTCTTGGATGTCAGGCATGGTCGTCATCTCGGTTGGCGCTGGTTCGGGAGAACGCGACCAATATGCCCGATGGCATCCCAAAATCAAAGAGGTATCGCCGGCTGGCCGAAGCTCGGGGCGCCAGCGAAAGATTCCGCTTTGCATTCCCCGAGATACCACTTTCAGCGCACGGCAATCGCATCTTAATTCTCGACGAAACTGAGGAGAATGCGTTCCAAGGTCTCGGTCGAGAGGCAGGCCCGGTAGCGCTTGCCTTTGATATTGTCTTTGATCGCAGTGTCCACCGACAAGATGGACACTGCCAAGCGTCGCAACATGGCCGTCGTCTGGGGGGCGTGCTGCTTGCGAATGCGGCTGGCGTCCTCTGTAAAAGTTACATCCAGCACCCAGTGCAATTGACTCTCGATGCTCCAATGCTGGCGGATCAATTTCGCCAAAGTCTTCACCTTGCCCGACAGGCTCGACAGGAAGTAACTGACTTGGTTGGTCTCCCGTCCGCCGACGAGCGTGGTGCGAATCACCATCACCAGGGTCGCCAACTTAGCCCAATCGGCAAACCCAGGCAGGGTCCGGGGCGCCGGCAACGTAAAGTATTCGCGACGTTCCTTGCGGCCACGATTGGTTTCCGCGGTGATGTGCCGTCGCAGGCCTGGGGAAGGAACGCCGGCGTCGACAAGGGCCGCGGTAAATTCGTCCGCGACCGCCTGAACTAGCTTCGGATGGTTGTCCTTGAGCGCCAAGAGATACTCGCCTTGGCGGTCGACGATCTTTTGGGCGATGTCCTTTTGGCAGCCCATCGCGTCGATCGTGACCGTGGCCCCTTTCAGATCCAGCAATTCCAAGAGCAGCGGAATGGCCGTGATTTCATTCGATTTCGCCTCGGTCGCGATTTGCCCGAGCGTCAATCGGGCTTCGCAAGCCCAAGCCGAAACCAAGTGCAATGGATTCTTGCCGGCGGCTCGATCGAACGAACCACGCAACGTCTTGCCGTCGATGGCGATGTGTTTTCCGATCTCGCGGCCCACGTCCTGCAACCATTGTTGAACGCCAGCCGCGAGTTGGGCCGGATCGAGCATCGCAAAGACGCGGCCGAACGTGTCGTGCGAGGGGATGCCGTTTTCCAGTCGCAGGAATGTCCGCAGCCACTCGAGCCGCTTCTCACCGAAGCGTTCGACGTCCGCCCAGCTATCGGCGCCGGCGATCGTGCCACACAGGGCCACGACCAGTAGCTCGAACAACTCGTGCCGGCGGGTTCGCTCGATGCGAGGGTCTGTCAAATTTTCAAAAGTTGAAAAAACGGCAATCAGGCGCTGGGACATGGGAAAAACCTCCGTGAGTAAGTGCTCCCCGAAGGAATTCATGCAAGCCACTTGATTCTTTCAAGCCGCTCACGATACTGCCAAAGATTTAGATGCGATTGCCGTGCTTTCAGCGGTCGTGCCAAGAACAACGCGCGGCGACGCGCTGCTGAAGAGTTCGCGCGTGCGATTCCGAAGATGAAAGTGCGGCGAGATCGGATTAGGTCCGAAGCATTTCGCAGCCGCCCACCGAGTCATCGGGTCGCTGGGGTAGGCGAGTAAAAAGCGGTGACGACCGGGAGTCGAAAACGGGTTCGAACCGCAGGACAGGGGGCTGACGCCCCACGCTCGCCTTTTTTTCTTCGTCACGCTCCACGCTTCACCCTTCACGCCCCACGCCTCCTTGCTCAGCGCTCTGCTCGACAACACGGTCGATTGGCCCGAGGCCAGCGGATATTACTGGCAGCAGTCGCGGCGGCCGCTGACCTGTCTGGCGTTTGTGCTGCCGCTGTTGGTGCTGTACGAGGGGGGCGTGCTGTGGCTCGGCGCCCAGGCCATGCGCAACGGCGCCGATGTTTGGCTGCGGCAGCTCCTGGACCTGCTCGGCTTCGGTCAGTATTTTCTACTGCCGGTCTTGGCCATCGGCATCTTGATGGGCTGGCATCATACGACCAGGCAGCCTTGGCAGATCTTGCCGGGCGTGCTGTATGGGATGGCGGCCGAATGTCTGGTGCTGGCCCTGGCGCTGGTGGTGATCGCCCAGCTCCAGGGGGCGCTGCTCTCGATGTTTCTGCCCGCTCAGTCCGACTGGCCCGTCCATGCCTCGATTGTGCCCTGTACGCTGGGCATGACCGGCAAGCTGTTCAGCTTCTTCGGCGCGGGCATTTACGAAGAGGTGCTGTTCCGGTTGATTATGTTGCCGCTCGCCGTGTGGGGTTTGAAGGCCTGCGGCTGCACGACGCGGCAGAGTCTGATAGCAGCGATTGTGCTGACCAGCCTACTCTTTTCGGCGGCGCATTATGTTGGACCGCTGGGTCAGCCGCTCGATCCGTCGACCTTCGCCTTCCGCTTCGTGGCCGGCGCGTTCTTCGCGGGTCTATTCGTCTACCGCGGCTTCGGCATCGCCGCCGGCTCGCACGCGCTGTACGACATTCTTGTGGGTCTATGCTGCGCGGCTGTTTGAGCGAAACACGAAGCCGGAAGAAGCAAGGAAAAAAACTAAATCGACAGGATTAACAGGATTTACAAGATTAAAAATGCCGTAAAGCCGCACGGCATAAAAATCCTGTAAATCATGTCTAACTTCCTCGTCCTTGCTGCGTGTCTTCGGTGGTTAATTTGGCTCATTCCGGCCTGTGCTCCTCGTCCCATTCGCCGCGGAGCCACTCGACGAGGAACTGGATTTCCTGGGCGGTCAGACGGTTTTTGTGGGGATCCTTGTCCTTGGCAAAGCCCGGCATCCGGTCGTTCGTGTCGCCGTAGAATCGCTGGTGGGCCGGATTGCCGATAAAGTCCGTCAGCCATTGGCGGGAGCCGTAGCCCGTCAGGTCCGGGGCGGCGCCGAGCGAGACCTCAGGATCGTGGAACCGGTGGCACTCGGCGCAGCGCTCGGTGTCTTTGATCAGGACTTGGCCCGCTTTGATATCCGCCGTGCTCGCCGCCGTGCCATCGGTGTAGTTGGGCACGGCCGCCTCGGCCACGAGGGCGCCGATCACCTGCTTGATTTCCTCGGGCTTCCAGTATTTTAGGCTCGCGACCTTGTTTTCGACGTACTTGGTCATTTCCGAATCGTTGTGGGCCGTCGCGCCGAAGTAATTTGGGCCCTTAATCTGCTTCGGATCCAGCACGCCGCTGATCCAGCGCGCGGTCCCGAAGCCGTATAGATTGGGCGCCGTCGCCCGCTGGAGTTCGGCCGTCACCGGGCTATCGGGATCGAGATGCGCGTGGCAACTCGCGCAGTGCCGGGTAAACAGCCGATCCCCTTGCGTCTTGGAATCATCGGCTAGGATCGTTAAGGCGCCCGTCGGCGGGATGCCATGTCGGCCGGCCAGTTCCTTCACTCGGTCGGCGTCCTCATCGGCGCGCGAGACGGCGGACAAGTAGTCGGCCGACTTTTTGTATTTTTCGTAAGCGGCCCGGCGCTTGCGGAAATCGGCGATCTTGGTCGGGTCATTATCGAATAGTTTTTCCATCTTGGCGTCGTCGCCGGCGATCTGGCGAACCTCCGCCTCGGTCTTGGCCATCGCCTCGCGATCGGCCCATTGGGCGTTGTGGTCCTCGATATACGCGGAAGCGGTCAACCAACCGATGCCGGCTAGCAGACAGAGCGTGAACAAAATATTGAACCGATGGCCGAGCTTCCAGCGGCCGAAGATCGGCATCAGGAACATCGCCAGCATGATTAGGCCCGGCGCAACGATCGCGCCAAAAAATTCGCCGCGCGCTCCCCAGCCCTCGAACAATTTGAGGAACTGGAACAGAAACAAAAAGTACCACTCGGGCCGGGCGGCGGAATAGGCGTTCGATGGATCGGCCGGCGCGCCCAACTCGGCGCCCAAGCTCGTTGGCGGCGCCGAGAGCCCACTGCCGTGAAACAGGGCTGGCCGCACGATCAAGAACAACACGACCGCCAGCACGGCGAGACAGGCGACCGCGTCTTTGAGCACCTGATCGGGCCAAAACGAGCAGTCCGGCCGGCGAACTGGCATCTTCGCGCTGATCCCGTGCCTGCGAAACAGGGCCACGTGAACTACCAAAAACGCGACCAACAGCGCCGGCAGCACGCCGGCGTGCAAAGCGAAAAAGCGAGTCAGCGTGTGATGACCGTAGTCGGGGCCGCCGATCACCAATTGCGGCGCCTTGTTGCTCACCAGACCCATGAGGTTCGTGGCCACGCGGGTCGCCCAATAGCCCTTTTGATCCCAGGGCAGGAGATAGCCCGTGAGCGACAGGCCGAGCACGATCATCATCAGGACCAAGCCGAGCCAGAAATTGACCTCCCGCGGAGCCCGATAGGCGCCGTCGATCACGACTTGCATGAGATGCAGCAGCAGCAGGACGATCATCGCCTGGGACATGAAGTGGTGCAGCCCACGCAGCAGCCACCCGCCCTGCATTTCGTTCTGAATGTAATAAACGCTTTCCCACGCCGTCTGAGCGCTGGGGCTATAGGCCATCCACAGAAACATGCCGGTGATGACCTGGACCACGAAGGCAAACACGAGCGTGCTGCCCCACACATATCGCCAGCGGGCGCCGCCAGGAATTCGCTCATAGAGAGCCTCGTGGATCAGCGACCGGTATCCGGTGCGGCTGTCGAGCCAGTTGCGAAGTGAGGCGAGCATGGGAGGGGCAAGTCGGGAGTCGGGAGTCGGGAGACGGGAGACGGGAGTAAAAAAAGGCGAGCGACGGGCGTCAGGTCCCTGTTGAGTAAAACGCGACAAGGCCGACCGACGGTCAATCAATTTCGAGCTGCTAAAACGACCGGCACGCTCTCACGTCTTAGCCACCTTATCCGCGACGCCGGTATAAAAATCCTGAAACTCAACCCACACCTCGGAGACTCCTTGATTGCTGCGAATTTCGCAGGCCAATTGGTCCATCGGCCGAGGGCTGGGACTGGGCTGACGTATCTCGCCGTTCAGGTCGAACGCGCTGTTGTGGCACGGGCATCTGAACAGTCCATCGCTGGGTAGAAAATCAACGCGGCAGCCGGCGTGAGGACAGGTCGTTTGAAGCGCCACCGGCAGTATCTTGCCCTTCTGCCGCCGCAGATACACGGCGCCGATCGGCTGGCTGGGATAGTAGGTCCAGGCGTCGGTACGACTGGAGGTCACTGGAAAAGCGCGAGGCACGCCATCGTCGGGAACCGAATCGAGCGCCGTGACCTTCAAATATCGCTTGCCTTCGGCCTTGCGTCGTAGCGGATCGGCGAAGACCAGCAGACCCGCCGCGAACGGAAATAGCATGACGAGCCCGCCGATGACCACGGCCGCGAATTTGCCGAAGAAGCCGCGGCGCTCCGAAGGGTCGTCGGACGCCGGCGTTTTGCCCGGCGGGGTCGTGAGGGTCTTGAGATTGGGGGGAGGCATGGTGATGCGCCGGCCGATGGGCCATGAAAGAGTTAATTGCTGATCGAGGAAGGCGGGCTGCGGCGAGACTGCTGAACGGCGCGGCAGGGCGCCGCGGCCATGTAAGGCGGGATTAGGCTCCAGTTTTCATCGCCAGCCGCACCGCGTCAAGCACTTTTGTCTGCACCAGGGCGAGGGGCCCGTCGATCGTGGCGCCCGCCGCGGCGCGATGGCCGCCGCCGCCGAACTGTTCGGACAGCTTGCTGCAATCGATGGTCCTGCCGCGGCTGCGGAAGCTGATTTTTACGCCCCCCACTTGCAGCTCGACGAAAATGATCGCGACCTCCGTTCCACCCACGCCCAAGGTCATGTTGATGATATCCTCGGTATCGCTCGCCAGGGCGCCCGTCTCGCGAAAGTCGGTTTGCAGGATCGAGGTATAAACCAGCCGGCCATCGAGATCGCTCACCGCTCGGGCCAACGTTCGGCCGATCAAATTGATTCGGGCCAGCGTATCGTGCTCGTAGAGTGCCGCATACAGGGCCGCGGGACTCGCGCCGGCATCGATCAAGTCGGCGGCGGCTCGCATCGTGATCGACTTGGTCGAGCCGAACCGAAACCAGCCCGTGTCGGTCGCGATCGCCGCAAACAGGGGCGTCGCGATTTCGGGCGTCAGCCGCACTCCCAAATGTTGGGCGGCCTCGACGACTAGCCGGCCGGTCGCTTCGGCCGTCGTGTCTTTGAATAGCTCCGCGCCCAGATCGTCGCCGCTCAAGTGATGATCGACGATCAGTTTCTTCGCGGACGTGCTGCGAACGACTTCGCCCATCGGCCCGAGTTGAGCCCAGGCGCTGGTGTCGAGCACGATCAGCGCGTCGTACTTGGCGAGATCGCCCGGCTGCACGTCGACGGCGACCGCCTTAATCTGCTTCGCCGGATCGATGAATTCGAGATTTCGCGGTGTGACTTGGCCATTGAGGATGAGCGTCTCCTTGCCCAGCGCTTGCAGCACGCCCGCCATTCCCAGCTCGCTCCCCAGCGCATCGCAATCCGGCCGAATGTGGCTGGTCAGGATAAACCGCTGATGGCTGTTGACGATCTCGGCAAACCGTGACCAATTGATGCTCATGGACGACTCGGGAGGGGACAATGACAAGTAACTAGACAGGATTAACAGGATTTTAAGGATTAAGAAGGCGATGGAGTGGCTTGCATCAAACAAAAATTCGATGGATTCAAAATCCTGTTAATCTTGTAAATCCTGTCCGACTTTTGCTTTTGCGGCGGCGACGTCGCGCTCCAACTGGGCTTGCAGGTCGCCGACGCTGTCGAACCGCTGAATGTCCCGCAGTCGCGCGACAAAGTCAACCTCCAGGGGCTGGCCATAGAGGCTGCCTTGAAAGCCGATCAGGTGGACTTCGACTTTCATCGTTTGTTCGCCGAACGTCGGATTGGGACCGACGTTGATCGCCGCCGGCCACGCGCCGCCCGACGTCATGGCGCGGCCTGCGTAGACGCCGGGACCGGGCAGCAGCGTGTCGATCGCGTCGACATTGGCCGTGGGAAATCCGATCGTCGCTCCGCGTCCCGCGCCGTGGCGGACCATTCCGCGGAGTCGATAGGGCTCGGTCAACATTCGCCGGGCCTGATCGATTTGGCCCTCGGCGATTAGCTTGCGCACTCGCGAACTGGAAACATAATCGCCGTCGATCGTGATCGGCTGGACGACTTCGAGACCGAGACCGGCCACGTCGCACATTTGGCGGAGTACGTCGATCGTGCCGGCCCGGCTCCGACCGAAGCTGAAGTTGGGTCCTTCGACAAGCTGTCTGGCCTGTAGCTGCTCGCGTACGATCGTTCGAAAGAACTCGGCCGCGGTGAGACTCAGCAGCCGCTGGTCGGTCGGATAGGCGATCATCGCGTCGACGCCGAGGTGGCCCAGTAGCGCCGCCTTGCGATCTGTCCAAGTCAGCGGCGCCGGGGCGGCTTCAGGGCGCAAGATGCGAGCCGGGTGCGGGTCGAATGTGAAGACGATCGACGCGCCGGCCACGTCGCGAGCGCCGGCGATCAATCGCCGGGCGATTTCGGCGTGCCCCAAATGCACGCCATCGAAGTTGCCGATGGCGACGGCGCCGTGCTTGAGCGCCTCGGGGAGTTGCGAGAGATCGCGGAAAACTTGCAAAGTAGCCGGGGAAATAAATGAGATCAGTAGTCATCGTTGGGGCGACGCTCGCCACGGGTGTCAGCATTATGTGACGCCGGCCGGGGCGCTTCAACCGGCCCCCCTCCAAGGGCTTCCCAATTTGCCGATATGCTATTGTAATGAGGGAACTTGAGGAGGCTCGGCAACCGCGCCCTTGGCAGCGAGCGTGATGGACGAAAAGCAGATCTATTTTTCGGAGTTGGCCCATCGCCTGGGCGCCATCGATATCGGCTCCAACAGCGTGCGGCTGATGGTGGCCGAACCGCTTCGCGACGGCACATATCGGATTTTGGACGAAGAACGCGAATCGACGCGGCTAGGCCGGGCCTTGGATTCGTCCGGCCGCCTCGAGCCCGAGGCCATCGAATTGACGCTGGCGGCGCTCCGCCGGTTCAAGCAAATCGCCGAGGGCTTTCAGGTCAATCAGCTCAAGACGATCGCCACGTGCGCCGTTCGCGAGGCCGTCAACGGCCCCGACTTTTGCCGCCGCGCGAAAGACGAAATCGGGCTGGAAATCGAAGTCATCAGCGCCGAGAAGGAAGCTCGACTCGCGTTCAACAGCGTGCAACGGGCGTTCGATCTAACCGGCAAAAACGTCGCCGTGGCCGATATCGGCGGCGGCAGCACCGAGGTGATCCTCGCCTCGGGCAATCAGATCGAATCGACGTTCACCACGCCGCTTGGCGCCGTGCGACTGACCGAAGCGTATGGCGGCGTCGGCGGACCGATGACCGACCACGACTTCGCCGCGCTGCTCAAAGCCATCGACGGGCAGCTTCGCAAATTGGGGAAAAAGACAAACATCGATCCGCATTTGCTGATCGGATCGGGGGGCACGTTCACGACGCTCGCCGAAATGATCATGGCCCAGAAGGGCCAAGTCGGGCTGCCCACCCGTGGCTACAACGTGACGCACGCCGAGGTCAGCCATCTGGTCGACCGGCTGCGAAAAATGCCACTTAAGAATCGCCGGACCGTTTCGGGTCTGAGCCCCGATCGGGCCGATATCATCGTCGCCGGGTTGGCCGTGATCGACCGGCTGATGCGTCATTTCAAAGTGAATCTATTGCAAGTTCACAATCGGGGCGTGCGGGATGGGCTGATTCTTTCGATGATGAACAACAGCGCCGCGGCGATCAGCCAAAATCCGCACGACCGAGAGGCGGCGATCGAACGGTTCGCGGCGGCCTGCTCTGGCGAGTTGGCGCACGGGCGGCAGGTCGCTCGGCTGGCCGGCCGAATTTTTGCTCAACTTGCGCCGCTCTACGGCCTCGATCCGGCCGATCAGCCGCTGTTGGAAACGGCCGCCCGGCTTCAGGATGTCGGCTATCTGATCAACTACGAGTCGCACCACAAGCATAGCTACCATTTGATTTTGAATAGCGGACTGGCCGGGTTTCAGCCCAGCGAACTGGAGATGATGGCCAACGTGGCGAGATACCATCGGGGATCGCAACCGAAAAAACGGCACGCGAATTTCCGGCAGCTATCGAGCGAAGACCAGCAGCGCGTGAAGCAACTGGCGTCGATTCTTAGACTCGCCGGCGGTTTGGATCGCAGCCATTCCGGGCAGGTCAGCGATGTCGTCCTCGAGCGCACCGACGACGAGTTAACGATGCTCGTCGAGGCGGCGGAAAATCCCGACGTCGACGTGTGGGGCGCCCGGCGGCGCGCAAAGCTCTTCGAGAGTGTGTTCGAGACGGCGCTCAATATTTCGTGGCGCGGCAAGATTGCATTGACGGCAGAGACCGACGCCGCGCAAGCCGGTTGAACCCGACTTAGCCGCGGCATCCTACTGCGCCGTGCCGTATTGCGTGCGTGTTAAAATGCCGGACGGGGCGGCAGGATGCCGCGGCTATGTATTCGGCGCCGGCGTCAAACAACGGTTGTCCCGCCCGGTGGACAATGACTATACTGATGAATTGCACGCACTCGTTTGCGTCCCGCCCAATCGCCCGCCGATTTTCAGACAGGAGACATTTCGTGGCAGCCGGAAAATTCTTGTTCACCAGCGAATCGGTCAGCATGGGGCACCCAGATAAACTGGCCGACCAGATTTCCGACGGCATTCTCGACGCTCTCTTGACCCAAGATCCGTTGAGCCGCGTCGCCTGCGAAACGCTGGTCACGACCGGCATGGTCATGATCGCCGGCGAAATCACGAGCCGGGCTTCGATCGATTATCCCACGGTCGTGCGCGGCGTGATTCGCGATGTCGGTTATACCGACGACCAGATGGGCATCAACGCCGATACGTGCGCCGTGATGGTCGCGCTGGGCAAACAAAGCCCGGATATCGCTCAGGGCGTGAACGAGAACTCGGGCGCCGGCAAGGAAATCGGCGCCGGCGATCAAGGCCTCATGTTCGGCTATGCGTCGAACGACACCCCGGAGCTGATGCCACTGCCGATCGCCTTGGCGCACCGAATTCTGAACCGGCTGACAGTCGCCCGGCAGACTGGCGAAGTCGATTGGCTCCGGCCGGACAGCAAGAGCCAAGTCACGGTCGAATACGACGGCGACCGCGCCGTTCGCGTGGATACCGTGGTCGTTTCCACACAGCATGGTCCCGAGATCAGCAACGAAAAAATTCGCCGTTATGTGATCGACAAAATCGTGCGGCCTTGCCTGCCGGATGAACTGGTCAACGGCGACATCACTTATCACATCAACCCGACGGGCCGATTCGTCGTGGGTGGCCCTCAAGGAGATTGCGGGCTGACCGGTCGCAAGATCATCGTCGACACCTACGGCGGCTGGGGCCGGCATGGCGGCGGCGCGTTCAGCGGCAAAGACCCAACGAAGGTCGACCGCAGCGCCGCGTATATGGCGCGACATGTGGCGAAGAATATCGTCGCGGCTGGGTTGGCCGATCGCTGCGAATTGCAGTTGGCCTATGCGATCGGCGTGTCGGAGCCCGTGAGCGTGTGCGTGGATACCGAGGGAACGGGCCGGGTCGAAGACTCCCGGATTTGCGAGCTAGTGAAAGAGATGTTCCCGCTCAGTCCCGGTGGGATCATCAAGTATCTCGACCTGCGCCGGCCGATTTATCGCCTGACGGCGGCCGGCGGACATTTTGGCCGCAGCGAGCCGGAGTTTACCTGGGAGAGCACCGCCCGCGCCGCTGAACTTGCGGAAGCGGCCGGCTTGGCGGCCGTCGGCTAAAGGCCGGCCTTCGATAATCGAATAGAGCCGCGCACGCAGTAAGCGCGTCGGACGCCAACCGATCGGCCTCCGCCTACTTCGTGTGCGGCTCTAGGTTCCGCTTCCGCTTACTTCGTGTGCGGCTCTAGGGAGAGCGATCGTGAGTTCATCGGTTCCCGTCGCCACCCCTGCGTCCTTCCGGCCATCTCAACGGTTGGCCCATCAACTAGCCGGGCTCTCCGCCGGCGCTATGACGTTATCGCTCGTGGTCGCGGCGACAGCGCTCGCAAGCCGCCGTTTGGCCGGCGGTTTGATGTCCCCGCTTCCTTGGCAGACTCTGATCGGCGCAATCTTTGCCGCCGCGATGGTGGCCAGCATGACGCGCCGCCTGAGCGAACTCGGCTCGGCGACACGATTTCAGGGGACTCTCGATCAGTTAACATTTTGGACGCCAGGCCTCGCGCTTGTGATTGGCGGTGTCGCCCTGTCGGTTCCTGGTTCTACCGCGCCGGCTCTGGCCGCCGTTTGGACGATCATCGCGGTCCGACAGGGGTTTGAACTCTGGCAGGCTTGGCGGATTCGCGGGGCCAAGCGGTCGAGGTTATCGTTGCGAAAACTTCGGCTTGACTCCTCGCCGGTCTTGCCTGCCTCCCTAGCCGATGCCCCGATGACCGCCACAATTGTCGCGGACTCCAAATCCCCGCCGGGCGCCGCTCCGTCGACGACCGGAATCGATTTCTACCCGTTGGGACCGAACGTCACCCAACAATTCATTCGCACGCAATCGGCCACCACCGATCGATTGCAGGGCTGGCTGCAAACCGCGTTGGCCGCGGGTGAGCGGAACGTGACCTTGCACGTCGCGTTTTGTCCGCCGTTCGATGAGTCTCCCCGGGTCGCGCTCCGCCAATTGTCAGGCCCCTCCAGTCGCGTGAAGCCGGTGCAAGTTCTACCATTTGGCATGAGGCTGGAACTCAAGCGGACCGCTATCGCCAAGGAGCAAGCGGCGGTCATAATGGAATTCACGGCCGAAGCGCCGCGGGCCGGCGACAATGTAGCAGAGGCGGCGCACGCGGAGAAAAAACAATTAGAGCCGCGCACGAAGTAAGCGAAATCGGCCTTAGCGTTAAATTTCCAGTCGCTTACTGTGTGCGCGGCTCCTTCGATCGACTCAAGAATCGTATCATGGCGCGTTGGCCTCGTCACGTTTGGACCACGCTCTTTACCTACCTGCTGATCTTCCTGGGCTTTCCGCTGCTATGCTTGCTGGCCACCGCCTGGGTGCGCGGATGGTGGGGATTGTGAACGGAAGCTGGAGGCCGACGTCGTGAAGCACGAGCTCGAAGCCATTTTGACTGGCCACGGCCAGCAGCACGTGCTGACGTTTTGGGATCAGCTCGACGACGCCGGTCGGCGCAAACTTGCCGAGCAAATTAAGATGATCGATTTCGCCCGGTTGGCGCGGTTGATCGAGCAGAAGCAAAGCCCAGTCGATGTGGCCGAGATCATCAAACGGGCCGCGCCGCCGCCGGCGTTCCGCTTGAATGGCGAGAATCGCTGGTCCGTGGATGAAGCCCGCCGCATTGGCGAAGCGGCTCTCGCCCAGGGCAAAGTCGGGGCCATCCTGGTTGCCGGCGGTCAAGGCAGCCGATTGGGTTTCAATCATCCCAAGGGAATGCTCCCGGTGGGTCCCGTCTCCGGCGATTCGCTGTTCAAGATTCTCTTCGAAAAACTGCTAGCGGTCGGGCAGCGATTTGGCAAACCGGTGCGGCTGTATTTGATGACGAGCCCAGCAACGCACGAAGAGACGCTTGCGTACCTGGCTGAGAACAGACACTTCGGCGTCAATCAGGGGGTCGTATTCTGCCAAGGTCAAATGCCGGCGGTCGATATCCAATCGGGACGGCTGCTGCTGGAATCGAAAGACAGCTTGGCGCTGAGCCCCGACGGGCATGGCGGCATGCTCTCGGCCCTCTCCGCGAGCGGTGGCCTGGCGGACATGACTCAGCGCGGGCTCGAGCACATCTTTTATTTTCAGGTCGACAATCCGCTCGTGCAGATGTGCGATCCGGTGTTTCTCGGTTATCATTTGCTCGTGAAGTCGGAGATGTCGAGCCAGGTCGTGGCGAAACGGTATCCGCTGGAGAAGGTCGGCAACGTAGTCGATGTCGACGGCCGGTTGCAGATCGTCGAATACAGCGACTTGCCGGAGGCCGCCGCCAATTTGCGAAATCCGGACGGCTCGCTAAAAATTTGGGCCGGCAGCATCGCGATCCATTTCTTCGAGCGGAGTTTCCTGGATCGCGTTCAGGCGGACAGCGAAGGCTTGCCGTTTCACATTGCCAAGAAGAAGGTTCCTCACGTCGACGCCGCGGGCCAGCGCGTCGAGCCGACTGCGGCGAACGCGATCAAATTCGAGCGGTTCGTGTTTGATCTCTTGCCGAAGGCCGAGCGAGCAATCGTCGTCGAGATCGACCCGGCCGAGGGTTTCGCGCCGGTAAAAAACGGGCCCGGCGAAAAGCAAGACACGCTGGCGACGATGCAAGCCGCGCTCGTGGCCCAGCACACCCGGTGGCTCACGGAAGCGGGGGCCACGGTGGCGCCGACGGCGCCGGTCGAGATCAGCCCGCTATTTGCAATCGACGCCGACGAGCTTGCGGGCAAAGTCCCGTCAGGCCTGGAGGTTACCGAGCCGCGACTTTTTTGTTAAGTTGCCAAAGGGTTTTTTGAACACGGAGGGAACAGATATTTTTTAGAAGCCCTCACAAAACCGCTGCGGACGGGGGAACACTAATCCGCGCTAATTGCCGCTAATCATTCATTAGCGACAATTAGTGGAGATTAGTGTTCTCCACACTTTAGAAACATTCGCTTCTCTGTTATCTCTGCGCCCTCCGTGTTTATTCCGTTTATGTTCGAGGGGCGCAAAATGCCCCACGACAGGATTTGCTGTTAGTTTTTCTCGCGCTATGCTGCATGCAGTCATCATGGCCGGTGGGGCGGGGACGCGGTTCTGGCCGGAGAGTCGGGCCGATCGGCCGAAGCAGTTGCTCGCGCTGTCCGGCGAGCGGACGATGATCCAAGAGACGGTCGATCGCTTGGACGGACTTGTTCCGAGCGAGCGAGTATTGATCGTGACGGCCGCGCGGATGGTTGAGGCGATGCGGCGGCAGCTTCCCTCACTGCCGGCCGATTCGATTTTGGGCGAGCCGTGCAAGCGCGACACTGCGCCGTGCATTGGTTTGGCGGCGCTGCTCATTAGCCGCGACGATCCCGAGGCGACGATGGTCGTCACGCCGGCCGATCATGTCATCCGGCCGATCGCCGCATTTCAGCGGGCGATTTCCCAGGCGGCCGCATTGGTGGATCGCGAGCCGCGGAGGATCGTGACGTTTGGCATTCGGCCGACGTACGCGGCTGAAAGTTTTGGTTACATCGAACGGGGCGCGGCGCTCGACGGCCCGGGCTTGTACGAAGTCGCCAAGTTTCACGAAAAGCCGCCGGTCGCGTTGGCGGCACAGTACCTCGCCGCCGGCAATTTCTACTGGAACTCAGGGATTTTCGTGTGGAAGGCGCGGACGATCCTGGAATCGCTGCAGCAGGACGCGCCCGAGATGCTCGAGCGGCTGCAAACGATCGTGGCCGCATATGGCCGACCCGATTTCGCCGAGACGTTCGATCGCGAGTTCGCGGCGATTCGCGGCGTGTCGATCGATTACGCCGTGATGGAGAAAGCCCAGGGCGTGGCGGTGATCGAGGCGCCGTTCAACTGGGACGACGTGGGAAGCTGGCAAGCGATGGCCCGGCTGCGCGGCGCCGACGCCGAGGGAAACACGATCGACGGAAAGCACCTCGGTTTGAACACGACCGGCACGATCGTCCGAGCCAACGGCGAGCACTTGATCGTCACGGTCGGCCTGCGAGACTGCATCGTCGTCCACACGCCCGACGCCACGCTGGTCGCCAATCGCGGCGATGAAGAATCGATTCGTCGGATTGTAAAACTTCTCGAAGAGCGCGGGTGGCGCGAATATTTGTAGCGGCTATGCCGCAAGCGATTTGGACCCGAACTCTCCGTGCCGACGTGAATACTCCTAATCATCCCGCTCCGCTTGGCCGCTTGGCTGGCGTCGACTTCGGCACGGTTCGGATTGGCGTCGCCGTGACCGATCCGGAGCGGCGGATCGCCAGTCCGCTGGAGAATTACACGCGACGCGGCGAGCAAGCCGACGCGGCGTTTTTTCGGCAGCTTGCCAAGGAAGAACGGATCGTCGAGTTCGTCGTCGGCCTGCCCGTGCATCTAGACGGGCGCGAGAGCGGAAAATCGACCGACGCCCGAAAATTCGGCAAATGGCTCCATGAGATCACGGGCGTGCCGGTCGTATACTTCGACGAGCGGTTCACCTCCCGCGACGCCGAAATTTACTTGGCTCAAGCGGAACTGACCAAGAAAAAGCGCAAGGCCCGCTTAGACAAGTTAGCCGCTCAAATTTTGTTGACGGCCTACCTGGAGTCCGGCGAAGAAGCCCGCCGCAACCCGGCCGGCCTCGACGAATAAAGGCGAGCGGGGGGTGTGCACCCCCTGTCCCCGACTCGAAATTGCCTCTTTCCTTCAATGCCGACCACCAAACTCATCCTCGGTTGCGGCTACCTCGGTCGCCGAGTCGCGCAGCACTGGCTCGCCGCGGGAGACACGGTTCACGCTCTGACCCGATCCGCCGAACGCGCCGCTGAACTAGCTCGCGCCGGCATCCAACCGATCGTCGGCGATGTCGCCAACCCGGCTTCGCTGGCCAACAAGCTTCCGCGCGCGGACACGATTCTCTATGCGATCGGTTACGACGCTTCGGCCGGCGCCACGCGCGACCAAGTCCAGCTCGCTGGTCTGAAAGCGGCCCTCGATGCCGTGCCGACTGGCGGCGCGACGAAGATCGTATTTATCGGCACGACGGGTGTCTACGGGCAAACGACCGGTGAGTGGGTCGACGAGGACACGCCCTGCGAGCCCGTGCGCGACGCGGGTCGGATCGCGCTTGCGGCCGAGCAATTGCTAGCCGGGCACGCACTCGGCGCCCGCGCGATTATCCTCCGCCTGGCCGGGATCTATGGCCCGGATCGAATTCCCTACATGCGGGATTTGATCGCCGGCCGCGCAATCGTCGCCGATCCCGATGGCTACCTAAACCTGATCCACGTGGACGACGCGACGCGGGTCATCCTGGCCGCCGAACAGCGTGGCCAGCCGCCGAAGATTTTTTTAGTGTCCGATGGTCGGCCCTTGACCCGAATGGAATATGCGACCGAGTTGGCACGCCAGCTTGGCGCCGCTGCGCCGCATTTCGAGCGGGCTGCCCCATCGCACCTCGCGGCAAGTCGCGGCGGTTCCGATAAGCGCATCTCCGGGGCGCGTATGCGAGCCGAACTAAACCCCCGACTCGACGAGCGCGAGTATCCCGAGCGGCTCGCCGAACTCCTTGCCGGGATGCACGCCGCCTCTTAAAATCCGGTGGACGCCGTTCTTGGGAACGACCCCACTGCCTCGCTAACGCTTCGGGTTAGTATTACGCTTCACGCTCCACGCCCAATGATTCAACGGAAACCCGTTTTCCCTCACGTGATCGAAATCAATCATCAGGCAGGGCAACGCCTGGGGTGCAACGTCTATTTGGTCTACGACGCCAATCAGTGGCTGCTCATCGACGTCGGTTTTCAGGATACGGCCGACGAGATTCTGGAGCTGATACGGCAACTCGATTTTCCGCTGTCTAGTTGCCAAACGATTATCGCCACTCACGCCGACGTCGACCACATTCAGGGCTTGGCCAAGTTCAAGCACGCGCTCAAGACAACCGTCACCGGGCATCGGCTGGCCGCGGAGGCGCTCGCCGAAGTCGACTTAATCAAAACGTTTGCCGTAATCTCCGCTCAAAACATTCACATGGAAATGCCCTCCGTGAATTTCGAGCGGCTGATCGACGAAGGAGATGAGGTCACGGTCGGCGACGTGCATCTCGAAGTCTGGCACACCCCCGGCCACACCGACAGCCAGCTTTCTTTTCGCTTCGGCGATTTGCTGTTTAGCGGCGACAACATCTATCGGGACGGCTGCGTCGGCGCCATTGACGCCCATCACGGCAGCGATATCCCGGCCTTCATCCTCAGCTTGCAGCGGATTCGGGCCAGCGACGTCAAATGGCTGTTGCCTAGTCACGGGCCGATCTTCCGCAAGGACGACAAGCTGCTCGACAAGGCGATCGCCCGGCTGGAAACTTATCTTCACATGGCCGACTTCGGCACCTGCGCGATCGATTGGCCGCTCTTGGAACAGTGGGATGTCGAGCTCGCGCAAGGCAAGATGCCTAAGTGATAGGCGAGCGGGGCGGCGTCAGCCCCCTGTCCTCGACATCGCGGCGCTGAGGAATCTTTAAGTGGCTCGGTTTCGCCATGTGTGCTTGCAGCGACAACCGTTCGATTGACTAATTTCTCTCGAACTCGATGTGTGCTAGCAATTTGACGCCGAGGACAGGGGGCTGACGCCGCCCCGCTCGCCCTCGTTTATCCAGGCTCACATTCTTCGCCTGCTCGTCGCCCAATTCGGCTATGGGCCAACAGGGGATTCAACCGATATAGACGGCAAGGCCTGATGCGCCCGCGCCGGCATTTGCGCTCGCGCTGCTCGCCGATTCGGATTTCGGCGGCGCCAGCATATTGTTTTAAGCCACTTGTTCACCAGGGACGGTCATGCAAGCTCGCATCCTTCGCCGGCATTTTGTCGGTCTGACGGCGGTCGCTCTGTTTCACGGCATGCCGACCAATCTATTTGCCGCGGCGCCGGTGGTCGGTAAAGCGACCCAGGTGATTCAGCTCCAGCCCACGCAGGTTGGCGCTCGGGCCTCGGTCATTACGGCCGTCGCGCTGAGTCCCGATGGCAAGCTGTTGGCCGCCGGCGGCGACGATCATGTCGTCCGACTCTGGTCGGTCGACAGCGCGCGGCTCGTGCAATCGCTGCATAGCCATACCGATTGGATTCGTTCGGTGCAATTCAGCCCCGACGGTCGCACGCTGGCTTCGGCCGGCGACGATCGCCAAGTGCGGCTGTGGGACGTGTCGAGCGGCAAGCTCTCGCGCTCGCTGAAGCAACAAGACATCGCGATCCACGTCGTGCAGTTCAGCCCCAGCGGCAAGCAACTCGTGGCGGCCGGTTTCGAGGGTAAGCTCCAGATTTACAGCATCGCGACCGGCGAGCCGATGCAGATTCTCGATTGCCCGTGCAAGGACATGCGAGTCGTGGCGTTTTCGCCCGACGGCGCCCTGTTGGCCGGTGGCGGTCGCAACGGCAAGATTCGCGTCTGGAACATGGCCGACGGCAGCACGTTGAAGGATTGGAACGCCCATAAGGCCCGTATCCGCGCAATGGCCTTCTCGATGGACGGGGGCCAACTCGCCACCGCCAGCGAAGACCAAACGATCCGCCTCTGGGACGCCCAACTGGGCCAAGAGACGGCGACGATCGAAAGCCACGGCGCCAAGATTCACTCGCTGACCTTCTGCGGCGCCAAAGTGCTCGCCACCGGCGGCAGCGACAATATGATCCATCTCTGGGACCTCACGACGAAACAAGAGATCGAGCGGCTCGTGGGCCATACGGGCACGGTCGCGGGCCTCGTGGCCGATCCGCGAAATCATCGCCTGATTTCCGGCAGCTTCGATACCACGATCCGCTTTTGGAACATCGAACGGGCCGGCGACGACACGGCCGGCCGCGGCAAGGGACTGACGCTGTAGGAAAGTCGGGAGTCGGGAGACGGGAGTCGGGAGTTTTTTGGGACCGGCGTTTGGCCGGGCTATTCGGCGCTTCACGACGAAGCGTTGTGATACGAGACAGCATATATACTCGAATCGTCAGGGAGGACGTGCTCGTGAGCTTGTTCAGCACCATCGCCAGTTGGCGTCGCATTTTTGGTGGTCCCAACCGCAAGCTTCCCAGCGGGGACGATCGTTTTCGGCTCTGCCGCTTCGAGCAGATGGAGCCTCGCCAATTGCTGTCGGCGGCGCCCCCGCAGATTCATTTCGGGTCGGTGTTTTTCGATTCCGCGCCCGGCGCGAACACCACGCCGCACACGATTCAAGTCACGTTCCAAGGGGGCGTCGCCGGCACGCAACTCACGCAGCTGATCATCGACGGCAGCAAGAATCAGCTCGGGCTGGCCGTCGGCGACGTCGTCTGGCAAGGGCCCGGCTCGCCAGCGCAAGGCTCGCAGTCTCCGCTGACGGTCGTGTCGCACAATGGCTTTAACGTCGTCAACCAGACGGCGATCAACGGCGGCACGCAAATCGTCTTCACGCTCAGCGGATTTGACCCGGGCGAAAAGCTCGTGCTGACCGACAACGCGGAGAAGGTCACCGCGATCGATCCCGTGACCGGCGCCGCGACGCTTGCGCCGCTGACCAAGGGAAACGATTTCCAAAGCGCCCATCTCGTTGGGACGTTCATCGCGCCGCACTACGAAAATTTGGGCGTGAACACCGGATACGTCGCCGGCTTCGATGTACTGTTCAACCAGAACAACACGACGTTCGGCGCGCCTCTCGATCTGCCCAATCAAAGCTACATGCCGCCCGGCGAGACCGATCAATCCAACCAGACGACGGGCGCCAACGTGCTCGTCACGCAGACCCCGCTGCCGATCTCGATCGGCGGCACGGTCTTTAGCGACCCGAATCTGAACAACCATCGGGACGCCGGCGAAGTCGGCCTCGGCGGCGTGAGCGTCACGCTGATGGAGCTCAGCGGCGGCAGCTATGTGACGACCGGCAAGACGATGTCGACCGACGCGGGTGGCGGCTATCTGTTCCAGTTTTTGCAGCCAGGCACGTATGAAGTCGTCGAATCCAAGCCAGCCGGCTATTTCGCCGTCGGCGCTTCGGCCGGCACGGTGCTTGGCGTAACCGACGGTTCGGTGGCAAGTAAAACGGTCGTCAATCAGATCGCCGTCGATGGCGGCGAAGATAGCGTCCACAACGATTTCGCGCTCGCGCAAGCTGGCAGCCTCAGCGGCTATGTTTATCACGACACGAACAATAATGGCGTCCGCGAAACGGGCGAGATGGGCCTCGGCGGCGTGACGGTCGTCGTCACTCCGATCTCGACGATCGACGGCAGCACGACGCCGCTCCAAACCGTAACGGCCGCCGACGGCTCGTACTCCGTCACGGGGCTCGCCCCCGGCCAGTACACCGTGACCGAACCACAGCAGCCGGCCGGCTATCTCGACGGCAAAGTCGCCGCCGGATCGCTCGGCGGCACGGTCGCCGCAGTCGGCGATCAAATCACCGGCGTCTCGATTCTCGGCGGCCAAGCC
Source organism: Pirellulales bacterium (assembly GCA_038210495.1). Lineage (GTDB taxonomy): Bacteria > Planctomycetota > Planctomycetia > Pirellulales > DATAWG01 > JBBQWR01. Next base: position 54,802 of record JBBQWR010000021.1, on the reverse strand, counting down.
GGAGTCGAATACGATTTCGGCAAGCGACTACCGGGCAACATCGCCGGCAACGTGAGCGATTGCTTGGCCGGCACGCCGCTCGCCGGCGTCACCGTGCAACTGCTCGACGCAAACGGCAATGTCATCAAGTCCACGTCGACCAACGAAGCGGGCAACTATCAATTCACGAGCCTGTCGCCCGGCGCCGTGTACGGCGTGAAGGAAATTCTGCCGACCGGCTACATCCTTAACGATGAAGCGGTCGGCACGGCCGGCGGCTCGATCGCGGCCGACGCCGCGATTGTCCAAATCGCCCTGACCGATGGCGTGAGCGGAACCGGCTACAACTTCTGCGACGTCAAACCCGCTGCGATCGGCGGCAACGTGAGCGATTGTCTCGCCAATCAGGCGCTCGCGGGCGTGACCGTGCAGTTGCTCGACGCCAATGGCGCCGTGATTGGCACAACCACGACCGATGCGCAGGGCAATTATCAATTCAACAACCTCGCGCCGGGCAAGACCTACGGCGTGAGCGAGATTCTGCCGACCGGTTATGTGCACAACGACGAAAATGTCGGCAGCGCCGGCGGCGCGATCGTGGATCATGCGATCACGCAAGTGGCGCTCGGCGATGGCGTCTCGGGTGTCGGCTACAACTTCTGCGACGTGTTGCCGGCCAGCGTGTCGGGCAATGTCTCCGATTGCGTCGCCAATCTTCCGTTATCCGGCGTGACCGTGCAGTTGCTCGATGCGAATGGCGCCATTCTGAAAACCACGACGACCGACGCTCAAGGCAATTACAAGTTCGCGGGGCTCCAGCCGGGCGCGACCTACGGTGTCGACGAGATCGTTCCCAGTGGCTATGCGTTCCACGACGAAGAGGCGGGGTCCGCCGGCGGCTCGATCACGACTGCGGCCTCGATTCTGCAAATCGCCCTCGGCGATGGCGTGCAAGCCGTCGGCTACGACTTCTGCGACGTTAAGCCGGCAGGTATTAGCGGCAATGTCAGCGACTGTCTGGCGGGCACGCCGCTGGCTGGCGTCACGGTGCGACTCACCGACGCTAGCGGCAACCTGTTGAAGACCACCACGACCGACGAAGCGGGCAACTACTCTTTCTCGGGCCTGACTCCGGGCGAGCAGTACGGCGTCAGCGAAATCTTGCCGGCCGGTTACATGCACAACGACGAAAATCTCGGCGCCTCCGGCGGCGCTATCGTCAACGACGCATTTATCAATATTCCGCTCGGCGATGGCGTCTCGGCCGTGGGTTACAACTTCTGCGACGTGCTCCCAGCGAGTCTCGGCGGCAGCGTCGCCGACTGCTCGCTCGACAAGGCGTTGTCGGGCGTCACGGTTCAACTGCTCGACGCCAATGGCAACGTCGTCAGCAGCACGACGACCGGCGAATCGGGCAATTATCAGTTCGCGGGACTCAAACCGGGCCAGACGTACGGCGTGCGAGAAATCTTGCCTGCCGGCTACCTGCACGACCACGAGACGGCTGGCACATCGGGTGGGCAAATCGCCGCCGATGCGTCGATCGTCCATGTCACGCTCGACGATGGCGCCCAGGCCACCGGTTACGACTTCTGCGACGAGATGCCGGTTACGATCAGCGGCTTTGTGAAAGTCGACAAGACGGGCAATCCTTCCACCAATCCGAATGCAACGCCGCTGTCGGGCGTCACGGTCAACTTGCTCGACAGCGAAGGAAACATCCTAAGCACGACGACGACCGACGCCAATGGCCATTATGTATTCGCCGGCGGCATGCTGCCCGGCACGTACGGCGTGCAAGCGATCACTCCCGGCGGCTATTTCGCCGAAGAGGCCGATGCAGGTTCGCTCGGCGGCAGCACGGTCGGAGCGGACACGATCGAAACGGTCACGCTGCTTTCCGGACAAAACGGCGTGAACTACAACTTCTTCATCGATCCGCCGGGCACGATTTCCGGGTTCGTATTCCAAGACGGTCCCGAAATTGTCTTGCCGCAAGGGGCAACGCTCACCCCGGCTCAAGTCGCCCAGTATCGGACCGGTCAGTTCGTCACGGGCGATAAGCGGCTCGGCGGCATCATGCTGTATTTGGGCAACGCCGACGGCCAACTTATGCTCGACAACAACCTGCAGCCGATCTCGGCCGTGACCGACGCCAATGGCTTCTACCAATTCACCGGCCTGCAGGCGGGCACGTACACCGTGCTCAATCAATCGGCCCTCGACCAACAACCCAATACCGTCAAGGGCCTCGATACTCCGGGCACGACCGGCGGCATCGCCCTGAATCCCAACACGGTCATCGATCCGGCGATCGTCCATAATCTGGCGATTCCGCTGACATCGAACGCGATCATTCAGATTCCGCTGGCCATTGGCGGCCAATCGGAGCTCAACAATTTCAGCGTCGTGGTGACGACTTCGGAGCCGCCGATCTCGCCTCCGCAGCCGCCGATCCCTCCGTTCATTCCACCGGCGCCGCCGCAATTCCCAATCGGTAGCATCGAGTTCTTTGCGCCACCGGCGTCGCCCGTGCAATTCGCTCCCCCTTATAACCCGCTGACGTTCACGCTGTTCATGGTCGGCGGGTTCGACGAGCCGAATTTGAGTTGGCACTTGAGCGTCGTCGACGGCGGTCAGCCTCGCGAGTCGCAAGACGAGCCGCGAGCCGCGTTCACCCCGGCCGGTTTCAATATCAACTCGTGGTCCGGAATCGATCTGGGCAAAGCCCAGTGGACCATCAACAACGGCGCGGCCGCCGGCGATCCGAAACTGAAATACGTGTTCGGCACGCCGGGCGCCATTCCGGTTCAAGGCGATTTCGCCGGCGACGGCAAGACCCGCATGGGCGTGTTCATCGATGGCGAGTGGTTCATCGACATGAACGGCAACGGCGTGTGGGACGAAGGGGACATGTACTGCAAGCTCGGCAACGCCGGCGACAAGCCGGTCGTCGGCGACTGGGACGGCGACGGCAAAGATGACATCGGCGTCTTCGGACCGGCTTGGTCCAACGACGCGACGGCTGTCGCTCGCGAGCCAGGGTTGCCCAAGCCCCACAACGCTCCGACCGGCGCCAAGAAGAATCATCCCCCCCAATCGCGAGAAGCGTCCGGCCATCGCGAGATGAAGGTCACTTCGCGCGGCAAGATTCGCGAAGATGTGATCGACCACGTGTTCGAGTTCGGTCATCGCGGCGACGTGCCGGTCGTCGGCGACTGGACCGGTAGCGGCGTTAAGACGATCGGCGTCTTCCGCGACGGTGTCTGGTTCCTCGACTCCAATGGCGACGGCAAGCTCGGAGCCGATGACATGGTCGTTCGATTCGGCGAACCGGGCGATATGCCGGTCGTCGGCGATTGGAACGGCACGGGCATGGATTCGATCGGAGTCTATCGCCAGGGTAAATGGATTCTGGACTCGAACCACAACTTTAAAGAAGACGCCAAAGACGAAGTCCGCCAACTCGGCGAAGCCGGCGACACGCCCGTGGTCGGCGACTGGACCGGCAGCGGCAAGACCGAGATCGGCGTGTTTCACAACGGCGCCATCGAGCGGCCCGACGTCAACTAACGAGCGGTGAGCGGGGGGCGGGGGGCGGCGAGCGGGGGGCGTAAGCCCCCTGGGATTCGTGATCTAGCTAGTTGGATGTCCGGCGCTGATTGTCGCACGCGGCCGAATGGCTTCTCGTTGCTTTGAAATCGCGCGGCCATCTAAGCCATCGGACAGGGGGCTTACGCCGTCCCGCTCGCCTACCCGTATCGCGACATGAGTCGGTCGACCAAGCCCGGAACCAGCCGGTTCAATCGCACGAGCAGCCGGCCGCGGAAGTTGGGAATGATCTCGTGACGGCCCAGGCGGATCGCTCGGACCGTGGCCTTTGCCACGGACTCGGCCGATACGCCGCGCTGCTTCGGCCAGCGAGTTCCGCCGCGACCCTTGGCGACATCGCGCTCGACGACGTGCTCGAAGAACTCCGTCTCCGTCGTGCCCGGGCTGACGACGAGCAGGTCGATGCCCAGCGTGCTGAATTCAGCCCGCAGCGACTCGCTGAGCCCTTGCAGCGCGAATTTACTGGCACAATATTCGCTCGACCGTGGGACGGCGCGATGGCCGAGGATCGAGCTTACATTCACGACGATCGGGCGCTCGGATTTTTTCAGCAGCGGCAGCGCTTCGCGAGTCAGTTCGGCGGCGGCGAAGAAATTCACCTCGAACAATTGACGCAGCCGCGCGCTGGCGGCTTCGTCGAATCGGCCAAAGGCGCCGACGCCCGCGTTGTTGATGAGAATATCCAAGCCGCCGAACCGAGTCGTCGCCCGGTCTAGCGCGGTCGCTCGCGTGGCCGGATCGGTCACGTCGCCGACGATGCACTCGACCTCACCGCCGAGCATTTGGATGTCAGCGGCGACGGCGCTTAATGCATCGGCGCGTCGAGCCAGCAGCGTAAGACGCGAGCCTTGCCGGGCCAATTCGATCGCTAGCGCGCGGCCGATGCCCCCGGAAGCGCCGGTAATGAGAGCGCGGGAACCGGCAATGGGGCGGCGAGCCACGGCGTTTAGCTTCCCTCGGCGTGGCCGTTCGACGAGAAACCGTTCGTCGCGTCGCCGTTAGCGTAAGGTCGCACGACGCTCCCTTCCTCGCGCACGCGGCCGAGATGATTCTGGCTGATCCGGCAGTGAATCACGACTCGGCTGTCATGATAGCGAGTCGAAAGCACTTCGCCGTGCGCTGCCAAAAAGGCCTGGAGACGGCCGTTTTCGACGCCCGTCTCGATCTCGACATCCGCAAAATCTCGGCTCAGCGCATCGCTCACCGCGCCGGCCAGTTGAGCCACGCCGCGATTGCGCCGCGCGCTGATCGCCAGCGCCGACGGGTATCGGCCCATCAAACCCCTAACGACTCCGTCGTCCACGGCGTCGATCTTGTTGAGCACGAGGATCGTATCTTTTTCCGTGATCCCCAGTTCTTCGAGCACGCCGTAGACCGCGGCGATCTGGTCGATGGCCGCCGGATTGCTCGCGTCGGCGACGTGCAGCAAAAGGTTGGCCTGCCGGGCTTCTTCAAGCGTCGCCTTGAAACTGGCGATCAAATGATGCGGCAGATCGCGGATGAAGCCTACCGTGTCGCTCAGCAACACCGGACCCCAGCCGGGCAGTTGCCAGCGGCGGGTGCGCGTATCGAGCGTGGCGAACAGCTTGTTCTCGGTCAGGACGTCGGCGCCGGTCAGTTTATTGAGCAGCGTGCTTTTGCCGGCATTGGTATAGCCGACGAGCGAAACGGTCATCCGATCGCGGCGATTGGCGACCTCGCGCTCCTTGCGGCGCTGAATCGTCTTCAGCTCCAGGCCCAAATCGTGAATTCGCTTTTCAACGAGGCGGCGATCGACTTCCAACTGCTTCTCGCCGGGCCCGCGCATCCCGATGCCCATCTTGATTCGCGACAAGTGAGTCCACATCCGCTTCAGTCTCGGCAACGAATATTGGAGCTGGGCCATCTCGACAGCCAGCCGGGCTTCGTACGTCTTCGCACGACCGGCGAAGATGTCGAGGATTAGCTCCGTGCGATCGAGCACCTTGATCGACAGGGCTTCTTCGAGGTTGCGGATCTGCGCGGGGCTGAGATCGTTGTCGAATAGTACGACATCGGCGTCGGTGGCGGCGGCGAGTTGCTGGACTTCCGCCAGCTTGCCTTTGCCGAGATACGTCGTGACATCGGGCGCTTCGCGCCGCTGTGTGAGCCGGCCGACCACGCGGGCGCCGGCCGTTTCGGCGAGCCCCTCAAGTTCGTCGAGCGGATGCTCGTAATCCTTTCGGTCGGACATCAGAACGCCCACCAAGATCGCCGCTTCGCTGGCGACACTGTCGGTCCGGTTCATTTCAGTCACGGTCGGGTTGGTCCTCCTTTGCGGTCTGTCGAGAGAATCGATTTCGTGGCGGCTTGCAGGCGCCGTTCTATTTTACCATCGAATCGGCTGTTTCCGCCGCAGGAAGTATATGCGGAAGCGGCCGAAATGGGAAAATTTTCGTAATCCCATGCCGCAGGGCGACTTTGATGGGCCTCGCGTGGACGATTATTCGCTCGGCGTCGTTTAGACATGGGAGACGGCGACTTTGTTCACCTTTCTTGAGCAGAGTTCCGCGATACTTTCGTCGCTGTTAGGCCGTTCCCCAACTTGGCCAAAATTTCCCGTTGACGCCAATTGACACTTCAATACAAAGCCCATATCATCGGTGGTTTCCAATTTAGTTCCGGAGCTGGCCCAGGGCTGGCGGGAGAGCGTTTGTGGCGGGTCACTCGCACGAAATGATTCGGATTCGGATGGAGGCCTACGACCATTCGGTCCTTGACCAAAGCGCGGCGGAAATCGTCGACACGGCCAAGCGAACGAATTCGGAAGTGCATGGCCCGATCCCCTTGCCGACCCGGATCGAGCGATACACGGTCCTGTCGGGTCCGCATATCGACAAGAAGGCCCGGCAGCAATTCGAGATTCGCACGCACAAGCGGGTGATCGATATCGTGCAGGCCACGGCCAAGACGATCGAGGCTCTCAACAAGCTCAGTCTGCCGGCCGGTGTCGATATCAAGATCAAGGCGAGCGGCAGGCACTAGTCCGGCCCGCCAAAACGAAACATTAAAGCGACAGTAGACGATATTTGTTGGCCGTTATTCACACCAAGAGACTCTATGCAACGGAAGCTTTTCGGGTAAGTCGGAGCTGAGTCGGCCGCCGGATGTTGGTGGTTTCACCAAGTCCGGCTTCAGAAGGTCGACGCGGTTGGGCTAGGCGTTTTTCGAAACGCGGCCAAACCAAGGTCTTTGATCTCCCGCAAGCGCTTTTCAGCAGGGAATACGAGCGATGGCTATTGGATTACTCGGCCGCAAGGTCGGGATGACTCAGATTTTTGACGAAGCGGGAACGGCGATTCCCGTCACGGTCATCGAAGCCGGGCCCTGCCACGTGCTCCAACTCCGCACGAAAGAGCGTGACGGCTACGAAGCGGTGCAAGTGGGCTTTCGCGACAAGCCCCGCCGCCTTGCCTCCCGGTCCCAGCGCGGCCAAGTGGCCAAGCTCGACAGCAAGCGAGCCAAGTCGGGCGTCGCACTTCTGCCCAAGGCCAATTGCGAACCGAAGCGTTTCGTTCGCGAATTCGACGCCACGGTCGAGGGCGTCACGGTCGGCCAGGAATTCAAGGTCGATCTCTTCGAAAAAGTCGTCGCCGTCGATGTCACCGGCACCAGTAAGGGCCGCGGCACGGCAGGCGTCATGCGACGCCACAATTTCAAGGGCCAAAGGGCGACCCACGGCGTGAAGAAAGTGCATCGCCACGGTGGCGGCACCGGGATGAATACGTTTCCCGCTCGTCTGTTCAAAGGCAAGCGGATGGCCGGCCGGATGGGTAACGAGCAAAAGACGTCGCGTAATCTCAAGGTCGTGCGGGTTGATCTTGAGAATAACTTACTGCTCGTGCGCGGTGCCGTGCCGGGGCCCAATGGCGGTTATCTGGTGATTAAGCACACGAACATTATGTAGTTGATTTTTGGTCAATAGCGCGTCGCGAGCGAACGCGGCTAAGACGGAACAAATATTATTATGTCTAGTTTGACGGTATTCGACAAAGCGGGAAAAGAAGTCGGCAAGTACGACATCGCGCCCACTGATCTCGCGCCCCGCATTAGCAAGCAACTCTTGCACGATGTGGTGGTCATGTACCAGTCCAATCAGCGATTGGGCACGGCGGCGACGAAATCGCGCGGAATGGTTGCCGGATCGACGAAGAAGATGTATCGCCAAAAGGGAACGGGCAACGCCCGGGCCGGGTCGCGTCGGAGCGGTATCCGTCGTGGCGGCGGTCATATTTTTCACAAAGTGCCCCGCGATTGGACCTACCGATTGCCCAAGAAGGCCCTGCAATTGGCCACGCGAATGGCGCTGGCGTCGAAGATTCGCGACGATCAGGTCACGATCATCGACGATTTGAAATTCGACGCGCCGAAGACCCGCGACATGGCCGCGATTCTCAAGGCCCTGAAGTGGAACGGCGAGACGCTATTGGTGACGACGGCGGGCCACGACGTGAACGTATTCAAGAGCGCCCGAAACATCGGGAGCGTAGATGTTTCGCCGGTGACGGACCTCAATGCGTGGGTGCTGCTGACGCCGCGGCGAGTGCTGATCACTCGGGCCGCGCTCGATAGCTTCCGCGCGAAGGCCAAGGCGGCGATGGCGCGGCCGGATGAGAATAATAACGAATGACGAAATCGGGCAGAATGACGAATGACGAAATACCCAATGTCTAAGCAATGATTAATGTCTAAGGACGTCAATCGGTACCAAATCGAATACGTCTCTCACTCCTACCTTAGTCATTAGACATTTGAAAACGGTGAATTATGGCGACTGAAACTTTAGCCAAGACAACGGCGGATGCGCACGCAGCCGCGCCCCTGCTCGCTCCGCATCAGGTGATTATCCGTCCCCTGGTGACGGAAAAGGGCGTGCATCGATCGGCCCGGCACAATGCGTATGCGTTCGAGGTCAGCAGGCTGGCCACCAAGCACGATGTGCGCAGCGCGATCGAGCATTTGTTCAACGTGAAAGTGATTCGCGTGCATACGCAAAATCGCCGAGGCAAGCCTCGTCGCAGCAAGTTTCATCTGGGACGCACCAAGGATTGGAAAAAGGCGATCGTGACGCTGCACTCAGAGCATCGGATCGACTTTTTCTAAACGGTATTATTTGCTAGTGGTTTGAACGCGTCGCAATCGACGCGGCTAAGGATATATTATGGGAATTCGCCGATACAATCCGACTACTCCGGGCCGCCGCGGGGCCAGCGTCAGCGATTTCAAGGAATTGACGCCGGGCGCCGAGCGGGTCAAGGAGTTGACAGTCAAACTGCGCCGCTCCGGCGGTCGCAATAATCAGGGGGTCATCACATCCCGGCATCGGGGTGGCGGCCACAAGCGGGCGTATCGGTTGATCGATTTCCGTCGGAACAAAGACGGCGTGCCGGCGAAGGTCGATTCGATCCAATACGATCCGAATCGCAGTGCTCGCATCGCCCAGTTAAATTATGTGGATGGCGAAAAACGCTACATTCTGGCGCCGGACGGTTTGCAGCAGGGCGCCGAGCTCATGAGTGGGCCCGACGCGCCTCCATCGGTTGGTAATTGCATGCCACTGCGGAACGTGCCGTTGGGCATGGCCGTGCATAACATTGAACTTCAGCCAGGCCGCGGTGGTAAGCTGTGTCGGTCGGCCGGTTCGAGCGCCACGCTCGTTGCCCGAGAAGCCGAATGGGCGCAGCTCACGCTCCCTAGTGGTGAAATTCGCCGCGTGCCCGCCTCCTGTCGAGCCACGATCGGAGCGATCGGCAATTCGGATCATATGAATGTCGTTCTCGGCAAGGCGGGCCGCAGTCGTTGGCTTGGCCGGCGTCCGCACGTCCGGGGTACGACGATGAATCCCGTCGATCATCCTCACGGCGGCGGCGAAGGTCGCACCAAGGGTGGTCGGCACCCGGTCAGCCCCTGGGGCAAAAGCGCCAAGGGTGGCGGCACGCGGAAGCGGCGCAAGCCGTCCAATTCGGCGATCGTCCGCCGCCGCAAGTCGCGCCGCTACGGCCAAGTCAAAATCCACTAAACACTTAGCCGCGTCGCTCGCGACGCGATTGTAAGAGAGAGTATTCGCATGGGAAGGTCGCTGAAAAAGGGTCCGTTTATCGACCCTCGTCTGTATGGCAAGGTCGAAAAAATGCTCGCCGGCGGCGGTCGCGAACCGATCAAGACCTGGGCCCGGGCCTGCACGATTATTCCCGAGTTCGTCGGCCAGACATTTTTGGTCCACAACGGCAAGCTGCACATCAAGGTGTTCGTGACCGAGGACATGGTCGGTCACAAGCTGGGAGAGTTTTCGCCGACCCGGACATTCCGCGGTCACGGCGGCAAGGCGTCCAAGGGGCCATCCAAATAGAAATTACTAATGACTAATGACGAATGCCTAATCAATGACGAATGACCTAATGACGAATGACTAAGGGCAGCGCACACAGCTTGAATTCAGGCCTTCGCCATTAGGATTTAGACATTAGTCATTCATTAGACATTGGGTATTTCGTCATTCGACATTGAGACTCGCAGGGGTAATCGTTATGGAATACGCCGCAACTTATCGCTTTGCTCGGATCAGCGCCCAGAAGGTTCGGCCGCTGGCCAATTTGATTCGCGGCAAGCACGCCGACGAGGCGCTGGAGATTTTGAAATACATGCCGCAGCGCGGGGCGCGATTGTTGGAGAAAGTTCTCAAAAGCGCCCTGGGCAACGCGGAAGACCGCCGGGCGTCGAATATCGCCGATCTGATCGTGACCGATGCCCGAATCGACGGCGGCCCGATTTTGAAGCGAATCCAACCGCATGCCCGGGGCATGGCGTTCATGATCAAGAAGCGAATGGCCCACATCCGCGTGGCGCTGGAATAGGCGAGCGGGGAGCGTAAGCTCCCTGTCCTGCGGCAATTTACTCATACAACATTAAGAAACAGTCCGAGTTCAAAGGCCCTCACCCCGGCCCTCTCCCAAATGGAGAGGGAGGTAGGCAGCAGGTCCAAAAGCACTCCACAGGTAATCTATGGGTCAGAAAGTCAATCCAGTCGGGTTCCGCGTCGGCATCATGGAAGGCTGGAAGAGCCGCTGGTATGCCTCGAAGCAAGAGTTCAAAGAACTGCTGTTCGAAGATCATCGAATCCGCAAGTTCATCACCACCAAATACAAGTTCGCGGGAATTCCGAAGGTCGAAATCGAACGGACCCGCGATGAAGTGAAGGTCATTTTGTTCTCGGCTCGGCCGGGCGTAATCATTGGCCGCAAGGGTCAGGAAGTGGAACGGCTGCAGGGCGAGCTGCAAGAATTACTCGGCCGGCGGATCAATATCAAGATCGAGGAAATCTCCCGACCGGAGATTTATGCCCAATTGGTGGCCGAGGACATCGCCGAGCAGTTGGCCAAGCGGGCCAGTTTCCGGCGGACGATGAAGCGAGCGGTCGAGACGTCGATGGAAGCGGGCGCCAAGGGAATCAAGATTCAATTGGCGGGCCGATTGGGCGGAGCGGAAATGGCACGGCGCGAGAAGCAGATCTCCGGATCGATGCCTCTGTCGACGCTCCGGGCGAAGATCGATTACGGTTTCACTGAAGCCGCGACGGCTCAGGGAAACATTGGCGTACAAGTGTGGATCAATCAAGGTATGTACGAGGACGCAGGCCATGGCGTTGATGCCGAAGCGGGTCAAGCACCGAAAAAGCCAAAGAGGACGTATAAGAGGTGACGCGACGCGGGGTAACCGCGTGGTGTTTGGCGATTTCGCCCTCCAGGCCGCACAGGCTGGCTGGCTCAGTGCTCAGACGATCGAAGCGGGACGTATCGCGGCTCAGCAGTACCTTCGCACCGAAGGACGGCTGTATGTGCGCGTGTTCCCGCACAAACCAATCACCTCGATTCCCTTGGAAACACGGATGGGCAAGGGCAAAGGGGAGCCGGAGTATTGGGCGGCCGTGATCAAGCCCGGCACGGTGCTGTACGAAATTGGTGGCGTATCGGAAGAAGCGGCTCGCATGTGCTTCGCCCGACTGGCTCACAAGATGCCAGTTCGAGTTCGATTCCTGCGAAGACGCTCGGTTTAGAACAAAGACAAAAAAGACAAAGAAGTAAAATAGACAGGATTAACAGGATTTCAGGATTTTGTTTCACGGCTTCGCCGCGAAATAAAATTTACTTTCCTAGATCTTGTAAATCCTGTTAATCCTGTCTGATTTGAATTAAATAAGTTGAGAGTGGCGATGGCTAAGACGCAAGAACTACGCGAGATGAGCGACGAGCAGATCCAGTTGACTTGGAAGGATGCCGCGGAGCATCTGTTCAAGCTGCGGATTCAGGCTCAGACCGAGCGCTTGGACGCCCCTTCGGAATTGCGCCGCCAGCGGAGGCTGATTGCCCGCTGCCAGACGATTTTGAACGAGCGGCGGATCAAACAGGTCCAGGCAGTCGTGGCGGACGAAGTCGCCAAGAAGGATGTTGTTAAGACGAAGTGACGCGAGCGAGTCGCAAGCGACGCGACTCAGCGAGCGAAGCGATGTAATTCCGATCTGTTCAATACAAATGTGTCGAGCGAGTTATGCCCAAGCGAATGGAAATCGGCGTCGTGATGTCGGACAAGGCAGCCAAGACCCGGCGGGTGGAGATTCCCCGGCTGGTGCGGCACGCCAAATACGGAAAGATCATCCATCGCAAGACGGTCTGCCACGTCCACGACGAAACCAACGAGTCGCATCAAGGGGACACGGTCGAGATTCGAGAATGCCCGCCCCGCTCGCGTTTGAAGCGGTGGGAGCTCGTGCGGATCATCTCGAAGAGCCGGGCGGTCGATATCGCGGCGATGCGAACGGCCGCCAAGGCACAGGCCGAAGAGGGGCTTGAAACGGCAAGGACTCGTTAAGGAAAACACACAGTGCGGCCAGCCCTCACTGAGACCCTTTCTTCTGCCCTCTCCCAGAGGGAGAGGGAGCAGAAGCGGCGAATTAGCAAGGTAGATCCACATGATTCAAATGCAAACTCGGCTCACGGTAGCCGACAACACGGGCGCCAAGGAAGTGATGTGCTTCAAGGTCCTCGGCGGCAGCAAACGCCGCACGGCCGGACTGGGAGACGTCATCGTCTGTAGCGTGAAGACGGTCATTCCCGGCAGCGAAGTCAAGAAGAAGGCGGTCGTCAAGGCGGTGATCGTCCGCTGCCGCAAACCGACCCGGCGCACCGACGGTAGCTATGTGCGATTCGACAGCAACGCCGTGGTGCTAATCGACAACGACAAGAATCCCCGCGGAACGCGTATCTTCGGGGCGGTGGCCCGCGAACTGCGTGACCGTAATTTCATGAAAATCGTGAGCCTCGCCGGCGAGGTGGTGTAATGCATATTCGATCCAACGACACAGTGGAAGTGATTACGGGCGCCGATCGCGGCACGCGGGCGAAAGTCCTCCGCGTCCTGGCCGACGCCAACAAGGTGATCGTCGAGGGCGTGGCCCGAGTGTACAAGCACGTCCGCCGCAGCCAGAAGAACCCACGCGGCGGCCGACTGTCGAAAGAAATGCCGATCGCAATGTCCAACGTGCAGTTGGTTTGCCCGGCGTGCGGCAAGCCCAGTCGCACGGGGGCCTCGATTCGCGAAGACGGCAGCAAGGTTCGCGTATGCAAGAATTGTGGCAAGGACATCGGTCAACTGTCGCCCGTCCGCAAGAAGAAGCCAGCCGCAGCGGTCGGTTCGACTCGTCGCTAGATCAACGATGAGAGCCAACACAAACCATTTGTCCAAGACGTGACGATACCACGCTGAATTACGAACCCTCACCCCGGCCCTCTCCCAGAGGGAGAGGGGGCATTTGACGAGACGTTAGTCCGAAGTTTTTAGACTGCTGAAAGATATGGCCAAGAAAACCAAAACAACCGAAGCGCCCGCCGCCCCGGCCGGTCCGCCGCCGACACCGCGGCTCTTGGAGCGCTATCAAAAAGAGATTTTGCCGGCGCTGTCCGAAAAGCTCGGGCGCACCAATCGTCACGCCCTGCCGCGACTTCTAAAAGTCGTGATCAACATGGGCGTGGGCGAGGCGATCACCGAGAAGAAGTATCTCGAGGAGGCCGTCGCCGCGATGGCGCAAATCGCCGGTCAAAAACCGCTGATCACCAAGTCGCGTCAGGCGATCGCCGGCTTCAAGCTCCGCGAGGATCTGCCGATCGGCTGCAAGGTGACGCTCCGCGGCGCGCGGATGTACGAATTTTTGGATCGGCTGATTTCGCTGGCGCTGCCCCGAGTCCGCGACTTCCGCGGGTTGAGTCCCAAGGGTTTCGACGGTCACGGCAACTACAGCCTGGGCCTGTCGGAGCAACTGGTGTTTCCGGAATTGAATCCCGACAAGTTCACCCGGCCGCAAGGGATGAATATCACCGTGGTGATCTCCGGCGGCAGCGACGACGAGTCGCGAGAGTTGCTGCGGGGGATGGGAATGCCATTCAAGGTTCCGGAAGTGAAGGGCGGCAAGGGGAATAAAGGCGCGGCATAGGGCAAGCGGTCACGCGGCGGAGATTGAAAACAAACACAACCAGTCGCTTTTAGGGAAGTCGTATGTCGAGCAAGGCAAAGATGGTCGAGGCGGCGAGGAATAAGCCCAAGTATCCCACGCGGCTCAAGCGGCGGTGCATGTTGTGCGGGCGGCCGCGGGCCGTCTATCGCAAGTTCGGAATTTGCCGCATTTGTTTTCGCCAGTTGGCGGATCAAGGCAAGATTCCCGGCGTGCGGAAAGCCAGTTGGTAAAGAGTTTTGGCGCCACGAATCGATTGAATTCAATTGTTTAGCCGCGCTCGTTCGCAACGCGTTAAGTTAGTTTGACAAACAAACTGAAGATCTAAAAACCCCATGATGACCGACCCGATCGCCGACATGTTGACCCGGATCCGCAATGCGGTCCGCGTCGAGCGGCCTAGCGTGGATATGCCGACGTCGAAAGTGAAGCGCGGCTTGGCCGAAGTGCTGAAGCGCGAAGGCTATATCTGGGACTGGAAAGAGATCGAAGCCAAGCCGGCCTCGCAGCTTCGCATCGACTTAAAATATGGCCCCAACGGCGAGCGGGTCATCCGCCATTTAAAGCGAGTCAGCAAGCCGGGCCGCCGCGTGTACTCCGGCTCGAGCCGGCTCCGACCGATCCTCAACGGCCTGGGCATCAGCATCCTCAGCACCAGCCGCGGAGTGATCAGCGACCGTGAAGCCCGGCAGCGCAACCTCGGCGGCGAAGTGCTTTGCGAACTTTGGTAAACGAAGCAGAAGTAGTAGACAGGATTAACAGGATTTACAGGATTTAAAGAAGGGCTAGGGGCTAGAAGTTAGGCAATACCGAAGTTGCGTCGTGAATTCGTCGGGTGATTTGCGATACGAAGTGTCGCTACACCAATCCTGTCAATCTTGTTAATCCTGTCAAAAAATTCCTTGTAATCGAGTCGGAAGGTTAAGCCATGTCCCGGATCGGCAAAGTTCCCGTGCCCGTGCCTGCCGGCGTGAGAGTCGGCGTCAACGGTCAAACCGTCTCGGTCGAAGGTCCGCTCGGCAAGTTGCAGGGGACGTTTCGCCGCGAGACGACGATCGCGATGGACGAAGGGGCCCAGACGGTCGTTGTGACCCGGGACGGCGATTCTCGCCAGTCGAAGGCACAGCATGGCCTGACCCGGGCTCTGGTGCGGAACATGATCGTCGGCGTCAGCCAGGGATACGAGAAGAAGCTCGAGATCGTCGGAGTCGGATACTTGGCGGCCGTGCAGAAGGATATTTTGCAACTGCGAGTCGGATTCGCCAACGAAGTCCACTTCACCATCCCGCCGGCATTGAAGGTGACGTGTCCCGATCAGACGCATATTCTGATCAAGGGCATCGACAAGCAACTGGTTGGGCAGTTCGCCGCGGAAGTGCGTGCCGCCCGCAAACCTGAGCCGTATAAGGGCAAGGGCGTGCGGTACGACGGCGAGCAAGTCCGCCGCAAGGCCGGCAAGGCCGTTACGAAGTAGTTTAAAATCAGCGCGATTTCATTCAAATTAGCCCCGGCGAGTCGCCGGGGGAAGCGTTACGTTTAGTCAAGAGTTTGCACCCCCCCGGCCATCGGCCGGGGGCTAAAACGGCCACCACTATGAATCATCAAAAGACCATCGCCAAGCAGCGGGCGCGGCGCGGATTTCGGGTCAGCAAACGCATCCGGGGCACGCCCGAGCGTCCTCGGCTGGCCGTGTTTCGCAGTCGCAAGCACATGTATGCCCAAGTGATCGACGACTCGCTGGGCAAGACCCTGATCGCCGCCGGCACCGACGACAAAGAGCTTCGCGATTCGCTCAAATATGGCGGCAACAAAGCGGCCGCCGAAGCGATCGGCAAGGCCGTCGCCGAGCGAGCGCTGGCCGCCGGGATCAAACAAGTCTGCTTCGATCGCCGTTCGTTTCAATATCACGGTCGAGTCGCGGCGCTGGCCGACGCGGCCCGAAAATCAGGCCTGAGCTTCTGACGCAACGCAATCCCGGCCAATCGCCGAGATCTAGCTCGCAAAATATCCCCAGAGAGATTTCCGTGGCAAACGAGTCCAATCGCGGCAGAGACAATCGTGGCAAAGATCGCGGCGGCGAGTCCAATCGCGGCGAGCTTGTCGACAAGGTCATCAAGATCAAGCGGTGCGCCACCGTGGTGAAGGGGGGCCGCCGGTTCAGCTTCGCGGCCATGGTCGTGGTCGGCAACGGCCGCGGCAAAGTCGGCTGGGGTTATGGCAAGGCTAATGAAGTGCCTCCCAGCGTCGAAAAGGCCGTCAAAGACGCTAGCCGCAGCATGATCGAGATCCCGATCGAAGGGGGCACGATTCCGCATACGGTGCTGGGCGCGTTCGGCGCAGGCAGCGTGGTGCTGATTCCCGCCGGACCGGGCACGGGCGTTATCGCCGGCGCCGCGGTCAGGGCCGTCTGCGAAGCGGCCGGCATCCACGACGTGCTCACTAAGTGCTATGGCTCGACCAATCCCGTTAACCTCGTCAAGGCGGCCATCGATGCCTTGGGTCAACTGCGCACCCGCCAAGAAATCGAGCGGTTGCGAGGAGTTTCGCTGACATGAATTTGAACGACGTCAATAAGGGCATCCACAAGCATAAGAAGCGGCTCCGGATCGGGCGCGGCCCAGGCTCCGGTCGCGGCAAGACCTCGGGTCGCGGTCACAAGGGCCAGGGTCAGCTCGCCGGTTGGTCGGCGTCTCCGATCTTCGAAGGCGCCCGCATGCCGCTGGTCCGGCGGATTCCCAAACGCGGTTTTAACAACCGCTGGGGCTCAATCGTGGCCTCGATCAATGTCAGTCGCCTGGACGCACTGTTCGGGGCCGGCGAAGATGTCACGCCCGAGACGCTCAAAGCCAAGGGGGTGCTCAAGCACCGCTACGACTTTTTAAAGATCCTGGGGGATGGCGCGATTACGAAGAAGCTCAAAATTTCGGCCCACTTGTTCAGCAAGTCGGCATTGGAGAAGATTCAACAAGCGGGCGCGGAGCACACCGTGCTGCCGATGCCGGCCCCTGTTATTAAGTTGTCGAAGAAGGAACGCGACGCCCAGCGGGCTCAGAGCAAGTAGGCCGCACGCGAGCGCGGTCGGCGTCACAGCAGGGCGGCGAGTATGTGGCGCCGCCCGTCCACGGCCGGACACTCCCATTTCGGAGCCAATCATGTTCGAAAAAATCCGGGTCGTGTTCACGATCCCCGAGCTGCGCCAGAAGATTCTGCTGACGCTGCTGTTTTTGGCCATCTATCGCGTCGGTTGGCAGGTGCCGTTGCCGATCGTCGATCAGCAGAAGATGCTGGCCAAGGCCGGGTCCGGCGGCGGCGGCGGTTTGGCCGACATGTTCAACGCCGTGGCCATGTTCAGCGCCACGCGGCTGAACGTCGTCACGATCTTCGGTCTGGGCATCATGCCCTACATTTCCGCTTCGATTATTTTGCAACTCTTGGGCAGTGTTTGGGGTCCGCTCGAGCAATTGCAAAAAGAAGGAGAGAGCGGCCGCAAGAAAATCAACGAATACACGCGGTATCTCACCGTCGTCATCTGTATCTTCCAAAGTTGGGGTTACGTCAGCGCGGTGTTGCTGAACAAATCGAACAACTATGTGAACGCCGGGGTGCTCAACCCCGATGGCAGCGTTCCCTTTTTCTGGGTCTTCATTACTGTGCTGACCATGACGGGCGGCACGATGTTCCTCATGTGGCTGGGGGAGCAGATCGACGAATTCGGCATCGGCAACGGGATCAGTCTGCTCATCATGGCCGGCATTTTGTCCGGAATGCCCGGGGCCTTGAAGGAACTGTTCGGCCAAGTAACTTGGGAACTAGGCGGCGAAAACGGCAAGCAAGGGGTCGAATCGCTCCTGATCCTGGCGGTGCTGTTCTTGGCCGTCGTGGCCTTTGTCGTCTTCATGACCCAGGGACAGCGGCGGATACCGACGCAGAGCGCCAAACATGTGCGGGGTCGAAAAGTCTATGGCGGCACGCGGCAATACTTGCCCCTCAAAGTCAATCAAGCCGGCGTGATGCCCATCATCTTCGCTAGCAGTTTGCTCATGCTGCCACAGTTGGCTTTCAACTGGTTCGGCACGATGACCTCGACGAGTTCCACCTGGAGCGGGCGCTGGCACGATCTGTCGGATATATTCAGTCGTGGTCATTCGCTCACCTACAACGTCCTGTATGTGGCGCTGATCTACTTCTTCTGTTACTTCTGGACGGCCATTACGTTCAATCCGAAGGACATGGCCGACAATCTGAAGAATTTCGGTTCGTTCATTCCCGGCTACAGGCCAGGGCGGCGCACGGCCGAACACTTGGAACGGGTCATGGTGCGGATCACCTATGTGGGCGCCGGATTTCTGGCCGTGGTCGCCATTTTGCCGACCGTCGTCGCCAACTTGATGCACATTCAGCCCAATGTGGCCAGTTACTTCGGGGGCACCGGTCTGTTGATCGTGGTCAGCGTGGCGTTCGATCTGGTCCAGAAGATCGACAGTCATTTGGTGATGCGAAACTACCGGGGATTACTGGAATAATCCGTCCTGCCGTCAGCGCGATCCGCGTCGCTTGTGGCGGTCGGTGGCGTGCTGCGGGCGCTCGGCGAAGGCCCAAACCGTCATGCGGATCATCCTGATCGGACCCCCCGGCGCAGGCAAGGGAACCCAGGCGCAATTCCTCGTCAAGGATTGGCCCATTCCCCATTTGTCCACGGGGGACATGCTTCGCGACGCGGTGCAGAACCATACGCCCGAAGGTATCCGGGCGATGGAATACATGGACCGTGGCAACCTCGTGCCGGACGAAATCATCCTGGCGATGATCGCTCGGCGGCTGATGGAGCCCGATTGCTCGCGGGGCTGCCTGCTCGACGGCTTCCCCCGAACTCTGCCGCAGGCCGAGTCGCTCGATAAGCTGCTGGCGGCGCAAAACATTCCGCTCAACGGCGTGTTCGAGCTCAACGTGGACGACGAGTCGCTCGTTCGCCGGCTAGCCGGGAGAGGTCGAGCCGACGATCGCCCCGAGGTGGTCCGCGAGCGATTGACCACTTACCATAGCACGACCGAGCCGCTCCTGGATTACTACCGCGAGCGCGGGCTGCTGCAGTCGGTCGACGGAATCGGCACGCCCGAGGAAGTGTACGAGCGAGTAAGGCGGGGCGCGGAGCGGATGAGCAGAGGGAAATGACGAATGACTAAATACCCGATGTCTAATGATCGACGAATGCTTAAATAACGAATGACGAAGGCCTGATGTTAGGCGTTCGCGCCGTATTGCCAACGATCTCACCCTCAACCCTCCTCATTCGTGCTTCGTCATCCGTCATTGATTAGACATTGGGTATTTCGTCATTAGGCATTTAGAAAATTAGACATTCAGCGAGCATCCCGTGTTGACGCTTCGGTCCCATCGCGAAATGTTGCAGATGCGCAAGGCCGGGCTGGTTGTCTGGCAGGCGCATCAAATGGCCGCGGACATGGTCCGGCCGGGCATCACGACTGGCGCGATCGACCGGGCGATCGAGAACTATTTCGTCAAGTGCAACGCGCAGCCGCTATTCAAGGGCGTGCCGGGGAAAGTGCCGTTCCCGGCCGTGACCTGCATTTCGGTCAATGAAGAAGTGGTGCATGGCATTCCCGGGCCGCGGGTTCTGCGCGAAGGGGACGTGGTGAGCATCGACACCGGCTGCCGGTTGGACGGCTGGTGCGGCGATTCGGCGATTACTCGGCCCGTCGGCAACGTCCCGCCGGACGTGCAAAAGCTATTGGACATCACCAGCGGCGTGCTCGATTTGGCGATCGAGCTCATTGGCGAGAAATCTCGCTGGAGCGAAGTCGCCAAGGAAATGGCCACGTACGTTCGCAGCGCGGGCTTTTCCGTGGTCGAGAATTTTGTCGGCCATGGGATCGGCCGGCAAATGCACGAAGAGCCGCAGGTGCCAAACTTCGTCAGCCCACAGCTTCGCAGGAACAACGATTTTCGCTTGGAGCCGGGGCTGGTGATCGCGGTGGAGCCGATGGTCAACATGGGCACGAAGCGGGTGAAGCCGATGCCCGACCACTGGACCCAGTCGACTCAAGACGGCCGGTTCAGCGCCCATTTTGAGCATACGATCGCGATAACCGAGGACGGTCCCTGGATATTGACGGGCCCGCCGACGGAAGAGGAATTGAAAAACGGCATGGCCCCGGCGGCGGTGTAAGCGGCCCTGGCTCAGTCCGCGTAGGTCAGGCTTCCCGCCTGACGAAGTTTGAGTTGATGTCGTGAAATAGCGGTCAAATCGAAGGACACAGGCTGCAAGCCGGTGCAACGCAAAAAACCGTGCGACGGGGCTTGAAGATTTGTAGTCCAAAGGTGTAAACTAACACGCTTTCGACCGAAGCAGCAACGTGCAAGAGAAGGGCGTGCCACCGTGAAGGTTCGTGCAAGCGTGAAACGGATTTGCGAACAGTGCAAGATCGTGCGCCGTCGCGGCGTGGTGTTCGTGGTCTGTAAGAATGACGCCCGCCATAAGCAACGGCAGGGATAGGCCCGGCTTAATTTAAGGCCACCCCGCCAAATGAGAATCGATTTTATTGCCCCCGGTATTCCGCCGGGGGATTTGTGTTCACAAGAGATTTAGTGGTTCACCTATGCCTCGTCTGTTGGGCGTCGATATTCCGAGCGATAAGCCGACGATCATTTCGTTGCAATACTTGTATGGCGTCGGCCCGCGAGTAGCTCGCGAACTGTGTCACAAGGCGGGCGTGAATCCGCAGAACCATGCCCGGGATCTGCACGAGGACGAGGTCGCCCGCATCGCGGCCCTACTCGACAAGGATTACGTGGTCGAGGGTCAGCTTCGCCGCCAGGTCTCGCAAAATGTCTCGCGCTTGCGCGACATCAACTGCTATCGGGGCATCCGCCATCGTCGCGGTCTGCCCGTTCGGGGCCAGCGGACTCGCACGAACGCCCGGACCCGCAAGGGCCCGAAGAAAACTGTAGCCGGCAAAAAGGGGGTCAAGGACCTCAAGTAAGTCCCCCTAGCCGCGTCGCTCGCGACGCGCTCCTCGCCGCATTATTTGTCAATCATCCAACACCACTAACGATCCAGCAGGCGACAACGTGGGAAAGAGCAAAAGGCGCAAGGCCCGCCGTAACGTGACTGTGGGAATCGCCCACATCAAGGCGAGCTTCAACAACACGACCGTCACGATCACCGACACCAAGGGAGACGCCTTGTGCTGGGCAAGCGGCGGCACATGCGGCTTCAAGGGAAGTCGCAAGAGCACGCCGTTCGCCGGCCAAGTCGCCGCGCAGCAGTGCGCCGAGAAGGCCTCGAAATTCGGCGTGAAGGAACTCGAAGTTCGCGTGAAGGGGCCGGGGGGCGGTCGCGAAAGCGCGATCACCGCCTTGCAGTCGGCCGGGCTGACGATCAAGTCGATCGAGGATGTCACGCCGCTGCCGCACAACGGCTGCCGGCCGCCGAAGAAGCGCCGAGTGTAATCGCGGTCAATTTTAGCCGCGTCGCTCGCGACGCGCTCAATCGGACCGCACATTGCGTCGCAAGTGACGCGGCAAATTCGTACAACTTACTGCGATTATCAACACGTTATCGGAACACCATGGCTCGAACTACTGGACCGGTTTGTCGCTTGTGCCGTCGCGACGGCCTGAAGCTGTTTCTCAAGGGATCCCGCTGCGATACGCCCAAGTGCGCGATCGAACGACGGGACGTGCCGCCGGGCATGAATCAAACCCGTCGCGGCAAGCTCACCGACTACGGCGTGCATCTGCGCGAGAAGCAGAAGGTCAAGCACTACTACGGCGTGCTGGAGCGCCAGTTCCGCGGCTATTACGCGCGGGCCGTCCGAGGCAAGGGCAACACGGGCGAAACGCTGATGACCCTGCTCGAAAGCCGGCTGGACAACGTCGTGCATCGCTTGGGTTTCGGTCAGTCGCGCTCTCAGGCCCGGCAGCTCATTT
The DNA here is from genome assembly GCA_038210495.1 of Pirellulales bacterium. Lineage (GTDB taxonomy): Bacteria > Planctomycetota > Planctomycetia > Pirellulales > DATAWG01 > JBBQWR01. The sequence goes on along the minus strand of JBBQWR010000021.1, from coordinate 32,742 downwards.
GCCACGGTCACGTGACCGTGAACGGTCGCCGGGTGGATATCCCTAGCTACATCTGCAAGGCCGGCGACATCATTCGGGCGAAGAATCGGCCGAAGAGTTTGCAAGCGGTGCTCGCGAATATTTCGGAATTCCATCGCGATGTGCCCGAGTTTTTGTCCCGCACGGATGGCCCGATCCCTGAAGGTCGGGTGAGCCGCCTTCCGAGCATGGAAGACGTGTCGATCCCGGTGCAGGCGAATTTGATCATCGAATTGTGTTCGAAATAGTTTACGGCTCGGTCAATCCGTGGCGCGGTCGGCGACAGTCGTCGCTCGCATCGGCGCCGCACAGTCGGGAGGGCTTGTTATGCATATTCGTTGGCGCGGTCTGGAGCTTCCCAGCGTGGTCACTTGCGACGCGAAGTCGCTGACCGCCACCTACGGCAAATTTGTCGCGGAGCCGTTCGAGCGCGGGTTCGGCGTGACGATCGGCAACAGCCTGCGGCGGATCATGCTATCCAGCCTCGAAGGCAGTTCGATCACGCAGATTAAAGTCCACGGCGCCCAGCATGAATTCACGACTCTCCCAGGCGTCGTCGAAGACATGACCGACGTCGTGCTGAACGTCAAATCGCTGATCGTCAAGAACTATAGCGAATCGACCCGCGTGATTCGCATCGAGAAGAACAAGCGCGGCGTCGTCACGGGCGCCGATGTGCTCACCGACGATTCGGTCGTCGTGATCAATAAGAATCACGTGATCGCGACGCTCACCGACGATGTGCCGTTCACGATGGAGATGGTCGTCGAAAACGGCCGCGGTTACATTCCGGCCACCGAGCACAGCCCGAACGTGCAAGAGGTCGGGATCATTCCGGTCGACGCGGTCTATAGCCCGGTCGTTCGCGTGCGGTACGAGATCGAAGAGACCCGCGTCGGTCAGAAGACGAACTACGACAAGCTGACGCTCGAGATTTGGACGAACGGTTCGATCGGCCCGGAAATGGCGCTGGTCGAGTCGGCGAAGGTGCTGCGAAAGCATCTCAATCCGTTCGTGCAGTACAGCGAGCTCGGGCCTCGGGTGAGCGCGGTGACTCGCGGCGCCGGTCCGATCGCGTACGACGCGGCCGTCGAATCGAAGTTAAACATGAGCCTCGCCGAGCTCAAGCTTTCGGTCCGGGCGACCAACTGCCTGGAGAGCGAAAACATCAACACGGTTCGCGATCTGGTGAGCCGGAACGAAGATCAATTATTGGAAGTTCGCAACTTCGGCGAGACCACGTTGCGTGAAGTCCGCGAAAAGCTGACCGAACTCGGTCTGCGGCTGGGCATGCGAGTCCCAGCCGCCAGCGGTGTTTAAGCCTAAGCTGTAGGTCAGGCCAATGGCCTGACGCGGGACACGCCTTATTTCAAGGCGCGCCGCCCATGATTGAGTCTCCACCACCGTCAGGCCAATGGCCTGACCTACCCTAGCCCCTTCTTCCCATGCGTCATCGAAAAAAAGGCCGCGTCCTCGGCCGCTCTCCCAGTCATCGCTTGGCGCTGCTCCGCGGTCTGGCCAGCAATCTGTTCTTGACCGAGCGGAACGCGGAGTTGGACGACAACGAGCCGAAGGTGAAGGGCCGGATCATCACCACGCTTCAGAAGGCGAAAGAAGTTCGGCCGCTCGTGGAGCGCTGCATCACGCTGGCCCGCAAGGGGCTGGAAGCGGAAGACGGCGCCCGTCAGCATGCGACGACCGCGACCCGCAACAGCGACGAGTGGAAGAAGTGGCGCGAGGGAGAGGACTGGAAGAAGTGGAATCAGGCGATGGCGCCCGCGGTCGATGCCCGTCGCCGCGTGCTGCGGATGCTCGGCAACAACAAGCCGGCGATGAAACTGGTGTTCACCACCGTGGCGCCCCGGTTCATCGGTCGTCCAGGCGGATACACGCGAATCATGCGGCTAGCCAAGCCGCGATTGGGAGACGCCGGCACGCGGGCGGTCCTCGAATTTGTCGGCGTTCGCGACCGCCTTTCGCAACGCCTGCAAGCCCCGCGCGTCGAAACGGCCCCCGCGACATAAGACCTCATCGCCGTTGACTTCTTGGCGTCGCGAAGCAAGTTGGCCGAGCGGCCCTCCCGAGCGATTCGCCGCTGGCGACTTTTGAAAAGTGCGTGCGGGTTTGGCCCCCACGCGACGTCTCGAGTTCCGGCCTCTCGCTTCAAGCCTGCCGGCGGCGGCTTGGAGTCGCCTGCCCCCGGACAATCTTGCCATCCCAACCGGCGGCGCAATCGGACCATTTAAGCGAACATTGAAGTTTTGCGGCTTCGCGGCTCGATAGGTCGATTACGGAAAAGGACTTTGCGTGGCGCGTCTTTTAGGACCCGCCGGCGGCGCGTCGATCGGCAGGAGGCCGTTCTCTTATGGAGGGAGGCCTGCGGCCGTGGAATTCAATCGCAATCAATTCATGATGACGGGCGTGCTGGTGATGCTGTTCGGAATCCAATTCCGAACGTTCGAATCGTTCACGCTCAACGAAAAAACGACGCACTTCGTCGTCAGTCGGTTGCAAGACACGGGCCAAGCGCCCGCCGGTCCGCTCGCCTTGGCCTCGACCAACTCGATTTCACGAAAAGTCGTTCGCCCGCCCCAATGGCTCGGCTGGTCGCTGATGTCGATCGGCTCGGTGTTGATCTTGCATAGCTTCGCCATGAAGAAGCCGGGAGGATAGCCATGCAGGTTCGGCTAAAACGTGTTTCGGGTGCCCTGACGGGTCGCCGGGGCTGGAGGCGTACTCGCCGAAGCCCCGGTGAGTGGTTTCGACATCACACGCAGGCCTCCGGGGCTTCCCTGCGGTCCAGCCCCGGCCACCCTCGAATTATCCTGGCGGCGGCTCTTCCGTTTTGCTTGTTCTTCCTGGTGTTCGTGCTCCGTCCGGTAACTGGCCGGGCCGAAAACGAATCTGCGCCGGCAAGCTTAGCGCAGCCAACCGGCGGCGACGCGAGCGGAACCAAAACTGTCCAGCCCACCAAAGGCGCATCCGCTGGCGCCGTGAATCTGACCTCGTCGGCGGCCGCTTCGTCGCATATCGAGGGCGCCCAAGTCGGCGGACGCTGGCGCGAAGGAAGCCGGCTCGTCGATCAGCTCGGCTTTTTCAAGCTGACCGGCGATCGAATCACATTTATCTCGACCGATGGCAAGTTGCGGCTGGATGGCCTGGAGAACTTGGCCAGCGAACGAGTCGCACGGGCGATCGGCGATAGTCCCGATCAGTTGGAATGGTCGGTGAGCGGCGTCATCACCGAATACCGGGGAACGAATTATTTACTGGTTACCCAGTCGATGCTGAGGACGAAGTCGACCGGAACGCGACGCGCGCCTTGACATGCCTTTGCGGCCGAATATCATGGCGCATAGGGGTTTGCGGCCATTTTGCGGTCTCGAATCTCGATTGCGAAAAACGATCGTGGCGGCAGTTCCGGCCGATGGGTCTGACGAAGTCTCGGCAGCGGTCGCGGCGATTTTTCCGTGTGAGATATTAGTCTAGCGATTTGCCCGAGCACTTGGCTGCCGGGTTCCTTATACAGCCTCAATAGGCGTTTGCTCCTCGGAGGATTGCGATGGCCCAGCGACGACGGTTAGAGGTACAGGAAAAGGGCGAGGTGACCATCGTCCGGTTCGTCGACCGCAAGATCTTGGACGAGACGAACATTCAAGAGTTGGGGCAGGAGATGTTCCAATTGATCGAAGAGGAAAACCGTAAAAACTTGCTCCTCGACTTCTCTAACGTAGAATTTCTTTCGAGCGCGGCCCTCGGCAAGCTGATCACCTTGGACAAGAAGGTGAAGCTGCACGGCGGCCGGCTCAAGTTGAGCGGCATCCGCCCCCAGATTTACGAAGTCTTTGCGATCACCAAGTTGAACAAATTGTTCGATATCAAGGACGACGAAGCGGATGCCTTGGCGGCTTTTTAGGTAATAGGCGAATCGCGGCGCAGCGCAGAAGCATTTCGACGACTCGCGGTTGATTGACTGGCAATGTCCCATCATTCCGGCCCTCTCGGCCCAACGAGAGGAACAGAGCACATCAGGCCGGGCTCGAAAAGTAGTTCGACTGGCGCCTTGGCCCCGCCGCTGTCACGGAACTGAATGAGCATGCCGCACGCTCCTTGCACCTGGTCGACGGACATTCGTATTCCTAGCGAATATGCCGCCGGCAAAGCGGTGCTTCAGGAGTTGCTCGAGCAACTGAGCCGCGCGCATTGGAGCGAGCAGGAGGTCCACGGCGTCCATCTGGCCGTCGAGGAAGCGTTGACCAACGCCATCCGCCACGGGAACCGCTTGGATCAGGCGAAGCAAGTTCACGTCATCTGCAAGTTGTCCGCCGACCGGCTGTGGATTGAGATTCGCGACGAGGGGGTCGGCTTCGATCCCGGCTGCCTTCCCGATCCGACCGCCGACGAAAATCTGGAAACACCCTGCGGTCGCGGCGTGTTCCTAATGCGCTGCTTCATGTCGCGGGTCGAGTATCACGACTGCGGCAATCGCGTCGTGATGGAAAAACACCGCGACGCGAAACCGGCGTAAGAACATGCCATCAAGCGCGCCCGAAGGCCGCTGGAAACCCTATCCCTCCGGGAGAGGGCAGAGTGAGCGGAAGCGTAGTTGTGGTGAGCGTTCAACGTCCACGCCACGCCCGCACTCCCTCACCGCCACCCCCCACCCCCACCCTCTCTCAAAGGGAGAGGGAGCCCGATAAACTGCCCTTGGCTCGATCTCGCCGTTGCGGGTACCTTCCGACTTGATTCGCCCTGAAATTGCCCACCGCGTGCGCCGCGAGATTCGTTCATGACTGCCGCCATCCTCTCGATCTGGCTTGCTCTTTTCAGCGTCGTCGAAACCCCGCCGCGCTCGCCCGACACGGTCGCCGTGTGCCCCGCCGAGTTTCGCTCGGCCCTTCAGCCGTGGATCGATTTTCGCACGCGGCAGGGACACGATGTAACGATCGTCTCCAGCACTGGCTCGCCCGAAGACGTTCGCGACAGGATTCGGGCGGTGGCGCGTCGCGCGGATCTTAAGTTCATCGTGTTGGTCGGCGGCGCGGGTAGTCGCCAACCGCTGGACCCCCTCGTTCGCGCGCGGTCGGTGCCCGTGCATCTGGAAACTGCCAAGGTCAATATCCGCTGGGGCTCCGAGCCGCAGATTGCCTCCGATGGTTGGTATGCCGATCTGAAGGGAGACGGGCTGCCGAGCGCCGCGATCGGCCGGTTGACGGTCGAGTCGGCTGACGAGCTATCGCATTTGGTCAAGAAAATTCTGCACTATGAGACTAACCAAGACGCGGCCCGCTGGCGAGCGCGGGTCAACTTCGTCGCGGGTGTCGGCGGTTTCAGTCCCGTGGTCGATGCCGTGCTGGAATCGACCGTGCGGCGGATGATTTCCAGCGGCGTGCCCGCCGGCTATCAAACGACGCTGACATACGCCAACTGGCGAAGCTCCTATTGTCCGGACCCGCGGCTATTTCGCTCGACGATCGCCGACCGGCTGAACGAGGGCTGCCTGTTCTGGGTCTATATGGGACACGCCAATCCGACTCGGATCGATGGGCTGCGCACTCCGCTGGGCAGCTTCCCCGGCTTCGACCGCCGCGACGCCGGCGGGCTGCGCTGTGCGGCCGGCTCGCCGATCGCCATTTTTCTCTCCTGTTATAGCGGCGCGTTCGATGCCCAGGAGCGGTGCCTTGGCGATGAGTTGCTGCGGTCCGACGGCGGGCCCGTGGCGGTGATCGGCGGCTCGCGCGTGACGATGCCCTATGGGATGAGCGTGCTGGGGACGGAATTCATGGACGAATGCTTCGAGCGGCACTCGGCGACGATCGGCGAAGCCATGTTGCGCGCCAAGCGGCGCACGGTCGCCGTCGACGACGCCGTGCTCAGTTCGCGGAGGTTGATGCTCGACACATTGGCACGGGCCGTGAGTCCCAAGGGAAGCGATCTGGCGGCGGAGCGAGCGGAACATCTGCATCTGTTCAATCTGCTCGGCGATCCGCTGCTGCGATTTTCGTATCCTCGGCAGGCCACCGTCTCGACGACATCGTCGACGGTTGCAGGGCTGGCCGTGAATGTGACGGGCCAAGCGCCGCTGGACGGCGTCTGCACGCTGGAACTTCTGGCGGATGAAGAGGCTGCCAACTCCGCAGCGCCGCCAAGGCAACAGTTCGACGGCTCGGCGGCGGCGCTGGCCGCGTATCAGCCGGCGTATCTACAAGCGAATCGGCGCCGGCTTGCGGCGGTCGAGACGCCGGTCACGGACGGACATTTCTCGACGCGGATCGACATTCCCGCCACGGCCGCCGGGCATTGCCAGTTAGCGGTGTTTGTCGCCGGAAAATCGGACTGCGCCGTGGGAGCGACGAATCTCGAAGTCGAGCGGCCCGCGTCCCGGCGCTAAATCCACCGCTTGCGGATGAGCCACATCTTCACCAACTGCGTGAGCCCCAAATACGCCAGCAACACCACGATCACGATCGGCCAATATAGCGCCGGCAGTTGCACGAATCCGAGCGCGGGGCCGATCGGCGAATACGGCAGCCAGACGCCGATCGCCATCACCACCGCGCTGGTGACGATCAGCGGCCAACTCGCCCGGCTCTGGATGAACGGAATCTTGTTCGTCCTGATCACGTGGATGATCAATGTCTGCGTGAGGAGCGATTCGACGAACCAGCCGGTCTGAAAAAGCTGTTCTCCATAGCGATCTCCCGCGACCAGGTGCAATTTGTCCGTGGCGCCGAATACGTGCCACATGACGTAGAACATCACATAGTCGAAAATCGAGCTGCACGGCCCGATGAGTAAAATAAACCGCGTGATATCGCTCATCGACCAGGGATGCGGCTTGGCGATCTGCTCCGGATCGACATCGTCGGTCGGGATCGGCACCTGCGAAAAATCGTAGAGCAGACCATTGGTAAGAATCTGAATGGGCGACATTGGCAGGAACGGCAAGAGAACGCTGGCGCCGAGCATGCTGAACATGTTGCCGAACGACGAGCTGGCGCCCATCCGGATATACTTCAAGATGTTCGCGAAAACGCTTCGGCCTTCGAGGATCCCTTCTTCCAAAACCAGCAGGCTCTTTTCCAGAAGGATCACGTCGGCCGACTCTTTGGCGATGTCGACGGCCGTATCGACGGAGATTCCGACGTCGGCCGCGCGCAGGGCGGGGGCGTCGTTGATCCCATCGCCCATGAACCCGACCACGCGGCCTTTGCTTTGCAAGGCCTTGATGATGCGGTGCTTGTGGGCCGGCGACAACCGAGCGAAGAGCGTCGTCGTGCCGGCCGCTTCGGCCAGTTGAGCGTCGTCCATCTGCTCGACTTGAGAGCCCAGCAGCGTATGCTCGGTGTCGATGCCGACCTCGGAGCAGATCTTGCGACTGACAAGATCGTTGTCGCCGGTGAGCACCTTGACGTCGACGCCGTGCTTTTGCAGCGCGTCGATCGCGGGCCGAGCGGTTTCCTTGGGCGGATCGAGGAACGCGATATAGCCCCGCAGCACCAAATTACTCTCGTCGTCCTTCGAGTAAACCTGCTTGCTGCCGTCCTGATCGCGGTAGGCCAACGCGAGCACGCGGAATCCATCGGAGGAGAGTCGATTGTACTCCTCGCGCAGATCCTCGATCAGAATTTGCTCCGTGGGATAGAGTTTGCCGTCGAGTTCGAACTGCGTCGAGCGCTTGAAAATTTCCTCCGGCGCCCCCTTGCATACCAACCGATGTTTGTGATCGGGCGTCTCGACCACGACCGACATGATTCGCCGCTGAAAATCGAAAGGAATTTCGTCGATTTTGCGATAGTCTTGGCAGCCGGCGAGGTGGGCGACCTTTTCGTGATTGAGCACCGCCCGATCGAGCACGTTCTTGAGGCCGGTTTGGAAATGGCTATTCACATAGGCCAGCACCAGCACGCCGTCGTCCTCTTCGCTGACCACGTCGCAGTGCCGCTGCAGGATCACGCGATCCATCGTGAGCGTGCCCGTCTTGTCGGTGCAGAGGACGTCCATCGCCCCGAAGTTTTGGATCGAGTTCAGCCGCTTGACGATGACCTTCTTCCGCGACATGGCCAGCGCGCCTTTGGAGAGGCAGACCGTCACGATCATCGGCAACATCTCGGGCGTAAGCCCGACGGCCACCGCGACTGAAAAGAAGAAGGCGTCCTTGAGGCTCCCCCAGTTCGGCTCTTGCAATAGCGGCAGCGACCAATCGAGCTTGGTCAACGCATTGATGACGAAAACCGTCGGAGTCATCACGATGATGAACCGAATCATCAGCCACGTGAAGCTATTGACTCCCTTGTCGAAGCTCGTTTGCGTTTGCTCTTGGGTAATCGCCTTGGCCATGCTGCCCAGATAGGTGTTGCCACCCGTCGAGAGCACGATCGCCGTGCCCGAGCCACTTTCGACGCTGGTGCCCAAGAAGCACAGATTCTTTAGCTCCAGGGGCGAGCGATTGTCTTTCGGTTCTTGTTGGTCGAACTTTTCGACGGGAAACGATTCGCCAGTGAGACTGGCTTGGGTGAGAAACAGATCTTTGCAACTCAGCAGCCGGACGTCGGCTGGAATCATATCGCCCGCGGCCAGTTTCACGATGTCACCGGGCACGATCTGCGCGAGCGGCAATTCGCGCGCCGTCCGATCGCGCAGCACCGTCGCCGTGACGCTGATCATGGCCTTGAGCTTGGCGGCCGCGTCGTCGGCTTTCGACTCCTGCCAGAATCGCAGACCGACGCCCAGCACGACCATCAGCATCATGACGAACGACGCGCGCACGCCCGTGCCGTCGGTGTCGGTGAGATACGAGACGGCCGCCAGCACGACCAGCAGGATCACGAGCGGATTGACGATCGCGTGCCCGAGCAGCAGCAGCCGGCTATGATGCTCGGCCTGCGCGACGACGTTGTAGCCGTATTTTTCGAGCCGCCGTTCGGCTTCTTCTTCGCTGAGGCCCTCGGGCGAACTGTCCAATTTCTCGGCGACCGTGGCCGTTGGAGCACAGGCCATCTCCGCCAGAATGGCCGAGGCTTTGATCGTCGGCTGTTGCCGCTTGAGCGACGGAATCAGCCCCTTGGGGAGCACGGAGGTAGGTCGAATCGCCATGACATTCACTCCGCGGGAGCAATTTCATTGTGGGTAACGGCCGATCGACGGCGAGCCGCGGACGACGAATCGAGAGTGCGCAACAATCCAGTTTCGCCATTGTTGGATCGTGATTGTGCGTTGGCAAGAGCTAACGCAAGGAGAAGAATTCACGGCGAACCTGGGCAGCTTGCGGCGCCGATTATGCGGTGTTGGGAACCTTACTCGCGGCTCGCCGGGCTGCCTCGCTGAGATCCGGATTCTTGAGTCGCTAATATAAGCCGCGATCTCTACCTGCCGCGCTGAGTGCCGTAGTCGTCGCTGGGCATCAGATACTGCGTCCGCTGGAGGTCCATCAGACGTTCGCGCCATTCCCATTCGATTGGTTCGTGGCAGATTTGATTGCCCCCGGTGGCGGCGCGAATTTCGGCGATCGGAAAATTCGGCGTCCGATCGGCGTACAACAGGCCATTGGCTTCTTGATACGTGTCGGTGAACTGCGTGTAGCAAAAACCGGCCAAGATACCGAGGCCACGAACCGCTTCCAAGAGCCGGGTGTAGGTCTGACAAAAGGCTTCCGGCGAATTGACTCGCGAGTAGCCCCCCACGCCGCCCCATCGTCGCGATGGTACGCGATACCGCCGAATTCGGTGAGCATCACGGGTTGGTCGTCCCCCGGGCTGGAATTCAACATGAGCATCCTGCCTCCGGGGCGTTCGCGTTTCAAAAGCCGCGGCAGCATGCTGTCGGCCCCGTAGCGGTGACCGATCCTGGCGGCGTCGTGATCGTAATCGTGAATCCCAATGATGTCCGTGGCGACGCTTTCCCAGCCGTCGTTGCCGATTACCGGGCGAGTAGGATCGAATGTTTTGGTTAAATGATACAGGGCTTGAACATAATGCCGCTGGGTGGGGCTGTCGGGCAGATCGGGAACTCCCCACGATTCATTGAACGGCATCCATGCCACGATCGACGGATGCATGGAGATTCAAGCCCTCCCAAGCTCCGAAATAAATCACTGAAAAATCGCTGGTAGTCTTTGTGTGATTCCGAAGCGCATGTGCGCGAACGGCAATCGTCACGGGAAACGAATTCCTCGTCGCAGGTCAATACTTGGGCAGTTTGGCAGGGTCCCACTTTCACAAATCGGTTTTGCTCGTAGCACTGCGTATCGGTCACGCTACTCATTGAAGCTAACGACCGCTCGCAATCGGCGCGCACCGGTGGGACTCTTTCAGAGTTTCACCTTCGAAACTTGCGCGGTTCTCATCCCGTACCCGACTGACGAAAGGGCAGGCGCCAACTCGCGGGGAGTTTGTGGCGCCTTGCTGGCACAGAGTTTGCGAACTTGTGCCCCGTCGTTTATCGGCTTCGGCCCGCTAACTAATTTCGTTCCGCGAACCGCAGTCGCATTCTTACTCTTTTCCACGGAAAGGCTTTGTTATGGATACGTTGAACGAATTGCTCGAAGAACAACTCAAGGATATCTACAGCGCTGAGAATCAATTGATTAAAGCGCTGCCGAAAATGGCGAAAAAGGCCACGACCGAATCCCTGAAAACGGCGATTCTGTCGCACCTCGAGGAGACGGAAGGCCAGGTCGAACGCCTAACCCAAATTGGCGAACTCCTCGAGATCAAGATGACCGGCAAAAAATGCAAAGCCATGGAAGGGTTGATCGAAGAAGGCAAAGAAGTCTTGGAAGAGGATGGTCAATCGCCCGTTATCGACGCCGCGTTGATCGGCGCCGCCCAGCGCGTGGAACACTATGAGATCGCGGCCTATGGGACGGCCAAAGCACTGGCGGAGCATCTCGGCCTCGATGAGGTCGCCAAGCTGTTGTCCGAGACGCTAGACGAAGAATCGGCTGCCGACGAAAAGTTGTCCGCGATCTCTCTGGAAGAGGTTCTGCCGGCAACGGACGCGGAAGAAGAACATTCTGAGGAGAGCAACGTCCAACAGGGAAAGCGGGCCACCGCCGGCGGTAAGAAAAAGTAGATCGCCAAGTTCGCGGACCGGTGCGACAAAGAGGCCCACGCCGCGGACTTTTTTTAAGCGTGTGGTCTGGATAGTCGCTGTGAAAGAACCATTTCAGTGACCCAGCGACTCAATGATTTGCGCGATTACGATTCCAACTGTCACCAGCGCTACCGGGGCGAGCACGATCAGCACCCACACGGTGAGTGGCGTGCTGTATATTTGGCGCTTCACGGCCAATATCCGCTGCGGAAATAGATTGGGCACGGTCTCCAGTTCGGCCGCGACAACCGGGTCGGTCCACTGCGAGCCTTGACTTACGCTTTCGGTGTCGGGCGCCGCGGCATCGACGAACTCGGCGAAGCTGTCGGCCGTGTCGGCCAGCTCGCTCGCGTCGTCCGACGCCAGATCGTCGCCGATGAGCGGCGGGGCCGCCACGGGCTCGTCGATCCCGGGCCCCTTCACGTCTCGCGGCGCGGGCACGACCTCTCCCGACCAGGGCGCCAGCCGGCGAATGACTTCCGAGGCGGTCTGGATCCGCTTGGCCGGATCCTTTTCCATCATCGCGGCCATTACGGCGATGAACTCGTCGCTCAGCGCGGGGTTCAAGTGCCGCGGGTGGAGCGGCGTGTCCTTGCAGTGGCGATGGATTTTTTCGCGAGCCGTGCCGCCCGGATAGGGCACCTTGCCCGTGATGGCGTAGTACAGCGTGCAACCGAGCGAATAGATATCGCCCGGCGGCGTCACGGAGCCGGGCGCCACGATCTGCTCCGGCGGAAGATAATCGGCCGTGCCGACCGTTTTACCCGGATGCGGATTTCCTTCGCTCTCGTTGTTGAGCCAGCCGGCTAGTCCCAAATCGGAAACTTTGGCGTGGCCATCGTTGGTGACGAGAATATTGCCCGGCTTCATGTCTCGATGCACCAGACCCTGCTCGTGGGCGTGCTGCAAACCGGCGGCCGCTTGCGAGATGATCGTCGCCGCTTCGTTCATGCTCAGAGGCCCGCGGCTGCGGACGTACTTGCGGAGGTCCATTCCGGGAACGAACTCGGTCACGAGAAAATAAACGTTGCCGTCGTGGCCCGCGTCGAAAGCCCGCACAAGATGCTTGTGATCGAGCTGCGCCTGCACGCGAATCTCGCGCATGAAATTGGCGATCGCGTCGGGTGTGGAACGATTCCGCGGCAACACTTTGACGGCCACGATCCGGCCCATCACGACGTGCTCGGCCTTGAACACCTGGCCCATGCCTCCCGCGCCAATGCCGTCCAGAATTCGGTAAGAGCCGAGCGTCAATTTCGAGACGCCCGCGACCAGTTGAGCGGCCTGATAGCTGGTCAGCCGGCCCATCTCCACCAGCTTGTCGGCCAATTGACGTTCGCTAGGCGGGGCCTGGGTCGGGGTCGGATTCATGCCGGCGCGCAGCTGGGCCTCGGCCGCGTCGAGATCGGCGATGAGGATCAATCCGCTTTTCAAAGCACTGCGGATGAACGACGTTTGGACCGGTTGAACCACGTTTTGCGAAGCCGGGAATCGAGAATTGAATTGGTGGCGAGTCGGCGACGACACGCTCGAATCGAACGATTTGCGCGCGACAAAGGGGCTGCCCGCTCGACATCACCGGCGGCAACCCCACTTCTCTAGACTACTTCAAGCCTCGCGGCAGCGCCAAGCAGCTTGCCGATTATTCCCGGGCTATCCACTTTTTCAATTTGCCGAACATACCAACCCGAAACGTAAGTGAGGATTGGGGTCATCCTTGCCGAACCTGCCTAGCTATCGCTTCGGGTAAGTATTCGAACGAATCGCCGCGCGAAGATATTTCGATTAAAGCGGTTGTAGTGCGGAGGCCGATAAATATCAGAGTCCCGGATAGTCCGCCCGATACAAGGCGTAGGGGCGAGGTAGCCATTCGATCCTTTCCGGAGCAAGCATGATGCAAGCAGCCGTCGTTTCAGTTTTGCTAATGGCCGGCGCCTGTGGCAATGCGGTCCCCGAGCGGGATTTAAATCCGCCCGCCGTGATCGCGCCCTGGCGCGACACTGAAACCACGATTCGCCATGCCGAACATTGCCACCCGGATTTTTCGTCCGTTCAGTCCATCGATCGCTGGGCTCGCGACTTGGCACGCCCAGCCGCCGGGGTCTATCATGGCCGCTTGGGCCGCGATGGGTTGAACACGGGAAGCTAGCGCTTCCGGCTCGTCTGGCCTCTGGCGCCGTTGGCCATCCCGATGATCGAGTCGTATCTGGCCGCCGCGATTCAGATGGAGTCTGGCCCGGACAAAGCGGCCAATCTTCAGGCGGCCGAGCGGTTGATCCGTGCCGCGGCCGACGCCGGCGCGAAGCTGGTCGCCCTGCCGGAGCTGTTCAATGTCTTCGGCCAATTCGACGAGATCATCGTCCAGGCTGAATCGATACCGGGCCCGACCAGCGACTGGCTCGCCGCATTGGCGGATCGGCTGGATATTTTTCTGATCGCGGGAAGCATCGCCGAGCGCGATCCTCAATCGGCAAAGGCGTTCAACACCAGCCTGCTCTTTACGCCAACCGGCGCGATGGCCGCGCGATATCGCAAAATTCATTTGTTCGACATCGAGTTGTCCGCCGAGGTCAAGGGGCGCGAGTCGAACTGGATCGCGGCCGGCAGCGAAGTTGTGGCGGTGACGACGGAAATCGGCGTGCTGGGATTGGCCATTTGTTACGACCTGCGATTTCCCGAACTGTTTCGCAAAATGGCCGACGCTTCGGCCCAAGTGCTCGTCGTCCCTTCGGCGTTCATGCGCGCGACGGGGCAAGATCATTGGGAAGTCTTGCTCCGCGCTCGGGCGATCGAGAACCTTTCGTATGTCGTCGCGCCGAATCAATGCGCCGCGATACCCGGCGTTCCTAGCACTCATGGGCATTCGGCGATCGTCGACCCGTGGGGCAAAGTGCTCGCGATGGCCGCATCCGGCGCGCGCGAATCGTTCGTGCTCGGTCGGATCGATTTAGCGCACGAGGCGCGACTTCGCGCCAAACTGCCGGCGCTTGCGAATCGCCGCCTGCATTAAATGGGGGCGGCGCCAGCACATCGGAGAACATCTCTTGCGGAAAATACAAGTGCCGATTCGCGCCGAAAAAAACTTGCGCGGTTTGTTGCTTGACAATTTTCGGCCGTCACGCAAAATGTCGTACTCAGTCCAGTGGTCGATGTGACCGTCATTAAACTTTTTGCAATTCATCGGCGCCGGGTTCACGGTGTTGTCGCGCGACCGTGACTGCGTTAACAAAGTTGGGTCGCGCGGAAAAACAACGTCAGTCGAGTGCGGCTGGCGAGATTCAAACTAGAAGTCTGGCTTGCTAGATGGCGAGACAGAAAGCGGTTTGCTGCTGCGCTGTGTTGTTTGGGCGGAGGAACGCCGTATATCATGGGCGGAGGACCGCCGGGTTATTCAGGCGGAGCAACAGCCGGGTTGTTTGGGCGGAAGACCGCCGTCGGAAACAAAATTGCTTGGGGGCGATGACTGAGGGATCGATAGTCGACGACCTGGTCGTGGCCTGGATGTCCCCCCTGGCTTTTTATTTTGGCAGCGTTCGTGGCGAGCGGGGCGTAAGCCCCCTGTCCCCGGCGCGACTTGCGCCATGATCGTCCTCGCCGCGCCACGCTCGTCCCATGACCGCCGCCCTGATAGCCTTGGGCTCCAATTTAGGCGAGCGGAAAAATTATCTTGACGAGACGATCAAGCAACTCGCGGCGAACCCGCGAATTCAAGTCGTCGCCGTAAGCTCGTGGCGCGCCACATCCCCGATCGGCGGCCCACCCGGGCAGCCAGAATTTCTCAACGGCGCCGCGCTGCTGGAAACTTCGCTCGACCCGCACGCCCTGCAATCGGTGCTCGAAGGGATCGAAGCGGCCGCTGGACGATCTCGGCAAGTGACATGGGATGCCCGGACGCTCGATCTCGATCTGCTGCTGTACGGCAGCGAGGTCATCGATTCGCCGCGATTGATCGTGCCGCACCCGCGGATGACCTTTCGCCGGTTCGTGATCGAGCCGGCGGCGGAGATCGCTCCAAAAATGGTGCATCCCGTCATCCGTTGGACGATCGAGACGCTTCGCGATCACTTGCGCACCGCATTGCCCTACATCGCCATCACCGGTCCTCCAGGCGTCGGCAAAACGGAATTGGCGAAAGCGGCCGCCTCCGCGACGGGGGGCCGATTTCTGGCCGATCCCGCGCGCGGCGAAATCATCGAAAGCGACGAGTTGTCTACCCATGCCATCGGGCGCGAGATAAAATTTTCCGGGTTACGAGTTCAACAGTTGGCCGCGGTTGATTGGGACGGCGGATCAACGTCCGCGCCAGCGATCAGCGATTATTGGATCGAACAATCGGCCTGTTACGCGCTACTACCACGGGGGCAGTTCCTCCAGTCCAGCACGATCGCCGGAATGTCGCGAGCCCACCTGTGGCCCGCCCCGAAGCTGCACGTGTTCTTGGATACGGATAGCCCTACACCGGAATTCGACCTCTTGCGAAAATTATTGCGGAAACAATTAATGGAACCAAATCGCGGTCCAATTTTATGGCTCGACGGCGTGCCGCTTGTCCTAGCGATTACCCAACTCGTGGCGGCGATCCAAGCCATGGAGTCTCGATGACCGACGCGCCATCTCAACCACCATCGCCGGCGCCGCGGGTCATTACCGATCCCGACCAGTTGCGGCAACAGATGCGCGTCTGGCGGGCGGCCGGCGAGCGAGTTGGGCTCGTACCGACAATGGGTGCCTTGCACGCCGGGCATTTAAGCCTTGTCGCCAGATCGGCCGCCGAATGCGATCGCACGGTCGTCACGATCTTCGTCAATCCTGCGCAGTTCGGACCGAGCGAAGATTTTTCGCGCTACCCGCGAGTGCTTGACCGCGACTTGCAATTGTTGGAGGGCACGGGGACCGATATCGTCTACGCTCCAGAAACCGAAACGATGTACCGGCCGGATCACGAGACCTATGTGCATGTCGATCGCGTTAGTCAACTCTGGGAAGGCGCCAGCCGACCGACTCACTTTCGCGGCGTCGCCACGATCGTGCTCAAGCTGTTCAACATGGCCTCGGCGGATGTCGCCTACTTCGGACAAAAAGACTTTCAGCAGACCGTCGTGATTCGGCGAATGGTCGCCGACCTAAACGTGCCGATCGAAATCACGGTCTGCCCCACGGTTCGCGAACCGGACGGACTCGCGCTTAGCTCTCGCAACGCATACCTGAGCGCCGACGATCGCAGTCGCGCCCTGGTGCTATCGCAAAGCCTCCGTGCGGCAGTTAATGCGGTAAGCACCGGCGGGCGCGACGCGCAAGCAATCGCCGGCGAGATGCGTCGTCAAATCACGGCGGTTCCGGGCGTGATGCTCGACTACGCCGCCATCGTCGCCCCAGAGTCCATGACCGAACTCATGAAAATCACCGGCCCCGCCGTTGCCATCGTCGCGGCAAGGGTCGGTTCGACGAGATTGATCGACAACATGCTGCTCGACGGATGAAATTCAGCCCGGGCGCAGATGTCAAATCCCAGGCCTTCGTCATTCGTGCTTCGTCATTTAGGCATTGATTAAACATTCGTCATTGGACATTCGCCATTTCGCAACGCTCAGGGGCTTCGGCGAAGCGCCTCCAGCCCCGGCCACCCGATCTCCACTCGGAATTCGACATTCGTCATTCTGCATATCTCCGCTAAAATACTCTCGTGCTTCAAACGCTGTTCTACATCCCCGATCGTCTCTTCGGCCTGCCGGTATTCGGCGTGCCCGGGATCTTGTTCGCCATCTGGGCCGTCGGCGCGCTGATCGCCATGGCTCGGCAGGTGTACCGGTATGGCCTCACCGTCGACGCCGGGGGTCTCGCCGTGCTATTGGCGTTTCTCGGCGCCGTGCTCGTGCTATTCCTGCCGAGTTTATTAGAGCACCGCGATCCGTCGAACCCCGAAGCTCTTGGGTTGCCGATTCGCGGCTACGGCGTGATGGTCCTGATAGGAGTCATCTCGGCCGTGGCGTTGGCGATACATCGGGCTCGGCAGCGTGGCGTCGACCCGGAGATCATCATTTCGCTCGCCCTCTGGCTGTTCGTCGGCGGCATGCTTGGCGCCCGCGCGTTTTATGTCATCGAATACTGGCGAACGCAGTTTTATCGAGTCGATGCCGCTAGCAATTTCGATCTCATCGGAACGCTTTCGGGCGTGCTCAACATCGCCAAAGGTGGGCTGGTGATTTACGGCGCGTTGATCGGAGGCGCCGCCAGTAGTCTGTATTTTCTGCTCAAGTTTCGGTTGCCCGTGCTCCGGCTCGCCGACATTGCGGCGCCCAGCATGGTGCTAGGGCTGGCGATCGGCCGGATCGGTTGTTTTTTCAATGGCTGTTGTTTTGGCGGGGCCTGCGATTTGCCCTGGGCCGTGCAATTTCCCGAACGTTCGCCGCCGTATGAACGGCAACTCGAGCAAGGCCAGCTTTATTTGCACGGGCTCGCCTTTAATGGGCGAGCGGACGAGCATGGCGCCGTCGTCGCGGCGGT
Source organism: Pirellulales bacterium (assembly GCA_038210495.1). GTDB lineage: Bacteria > Planctomycetota > Planctomycetia > Pirellulales > DATAWG01 > JBBQWR01. The sequence goes on along the minus strand of JBBQWR010000021.1, from coordinate 15,126 downwards.
AAAGCCCGGATCGGCCGCGGCCGTCGCGGGAGTTCGCCCCGGCGATCAAATACGCGAGATCAGCGTCCAGCCGCCCGGCGACGCGAAGCCGAGGATGATTTTTCCGCGAGTCGATACTCGCCAGACGCCCAGCGGGCTGAGCCGCACGACGATCGAAACGCTGGGCGCCGCCGAAGAGGCGCTGCTCGGCGCGACCGGCGAAGGGGCGCGCGTGACGCTCCGGCTCGTCGATCGACCCGAGCCGGTCCAGTGGACCATCACCGCCGACGACGAACCGCCGACTCGAAGCCTGAGCGTGCATCCGACGCAGCTTTATAGCGCGATCGACGCCGGCCTGCTTTGCCTTTTGCTGCTGGCGTTCGATCCGCTCCGGCGGCGGGAAGGAGAAGTGTTCGCCTTAATGCTCGGCGTGCATGCGATTGCCCGATTTTTATTGGAATCAATTCGGACCGATGAACCGAAGGCTTATTTGGGAATGAGCATTTCGCAGTTTTTGAGCGTCATCATGCTGGTGGCCGCCGCCGTGTTTTGGCTCTATCTGCTGAGCCGACCGGCGATAAAGCGTCGCGAACTGCCCGCCGCGCCGACTTGAACAAATCCGGCCGGAAAAGTCACTAACTTGCACGCGAGAGTCTCAAAGGGGCCGATGGCGACCCGCGCAAGTGATTGCCAGACCAGAGTTTGACAGGCCCCGTCCGGCGGGCGAAGATAATGAGAAATAAGCGTCCGGCGGCGCCTATTTTTTCACTTCAGCCGAGAACCGCCGAGGTTAGCTCTCGCAGGCGGAACTTTTCCGGGCCTTATCGCGTCGTAATTTTGGAGCGGTTGTGAACGACGACGCCCACCTCATCGATCAGGCCCTGGCTGGCCAATCCGATGCGTTTGGGCAACTGGTCACCAAATATCAAGACCGCTTGTACAACGCCCTACTACACGTCGTGGGTTCGCCCGAGGAAGCCCGCGACGTGGCCCAGGATGCTTTTGTGCAGGCGCTCTTGAAGCTGGAGTCGTTCCAGCGCACCGCCGCATTTTATACCTGGCTATATCGCATCGCGTTCAACGTGGCGGTCAGTCGGCATCGCAAGCGGAAACCGACGTCGTCGCTGGACCAACGACGCGAAGCGTCCGGCCAAGAGCCGATCGCTCGCGACGGCGGTCCCTCGGAGCGAATGGAACGGCAAGAACGAGTCGATCAAGTGCAGGCCGCGCTGGCCGCGTTGAGCGAAGAGCATCGCGCCGTGCTGGTCCTGCGAGAGATGGATGGCTGCTGTTACGAAACGATCGCCGAAATGCTCGACATGCCGGTCGGCACCGTCCGCAGTCGGCTGCACCGGGCGCGAATGGAGCTACGCGAACACCTGAAGGAAGTGCTCCAAGAAGAAACTTAATCAGAGAACACTAGCAGAAATTTGAGCGGCTACCTCGCGGCGTCTTGATGCGCCGCCGATCCTGGGCCGACTGAGCCATGAATCCGTTTTATAACGACGAACGAATCAGCGCCTACATCGACGGCGAACTATCCGGCGACGAGCATGCGCGATTCGAGGAGCGACTCGGTCACGACGCCGAGCTGCGGCAGGTGGTCGACGAGTTGCGTGCGCTACGGAGCGATCTTGAGCTCTTGCCCCGTCACGCGCTCGAGCGCGACTTTGCCCAGCGTGTCTTGCGCCAAGCCGAGCGCGAAGTCTTAGCCTCCGGGATTAACGGCGCCGCCCGCGACGCGGAAACGGCCGATCCATCGCCCGGGCAAGCGTCATCGGCGCCGATAACTCCGTCCACTTTGGCGGGCGGTGATTTGATCCCCGCATGGTCCAGCAACTGGTCCCGCGAGCGGCTGATTCGGCCGGCGCTGTGGGCCGGCTTGGCGATCGCCACCGCCATCATGCTCATGATCTTCAATCGCGAGCCGCGCGACCATGGGCCGGAGATCGCCAAGCTCGACAAAGAGCAACTCAAACAAAAAACGGAACTCGGCGACATGGAAAAAAAGTCGTCGGTCGCGGTCTCGCGCGACGCTGCCGAAACGCGGCGGCCGGAAGAGGATCGATTGCGGGAAAACAAACAATCCGTCGACACGCTTGACATCGCCAAGGGTGAAGGACGTGGAGCGGGAAGGCTGAACAGACCGGCTTTGGCAGCCGTCGAGCGTTCGGAAACCGCTCGCAAGGAGCCGGAATTGGAATCGCCTCCAGACCCCGCTCGATTGGCGTCTCGAGACGGTCGTCAGGACTTGGCTCGGCAGGACGAGGCTGGTGGCGGCAAGTCTTCAGGTACATCCGGCGCGCTGGCCAAGTCGATGGAAAAACCGGTTACTCCTGAAAGCGATAAACGAGGCTTGGCCCAGGACGTGAAAAAGAAAATCGCCCTTTTCGCCGAACAGGGCGCCAGCGGCGCCGCGGGATCGGCAGTCGGCGGAGCGAAGGATAGTCAAACTCCAACCGAAAAATCGATCCAAGAGCGGAACCGAAATCTAGCGGACGGGCGGCGCCCGTCAGCGGCGCCCGATCGAGCTCCGGCGGCGCCCGGCGCCATCGCCACGTCGCGGGACGAGTTGGCCGCGAAGCGCGGCGGACTGGCTGGACCAGCAACCGGGGGCTATGGCGCCGGACTCAAGCCGAATTCCGCGCCGGAAGGGCTCGGCTTGGACGCGACTCTATTCAGCTCCCCGAACGGCTCATCGGCGCCGGCCGGAATAATCGTCGCCGAGTGCGTTTCGGCTGACGGCGCGACCGATGCGGCATTCCAGCAATTGCTCGCCAAGAATCACATCGTGTTCGACAATAGCTTCGCGTTTAGCGACGATCCGTCGGCGACTCAAATGCCGCGGAGTGTCGCAACCGACGGCGAAACCATCGAATTCGATAGGTTTAGCAAGTCGGGCGGCGCGGAACGTCCCTCGGCGCCAAACCGCGGCGCGGTAGCGCTGAAAGGGGCGTCCGCTCCAGCCGACCAAGCTCAGAAGATCGCCGGGGTCGCCGCTCCACAAGAACGGCCGGCGTTGGCCCCGCAGCCCATCCGGTCGCCGCTCGTCGCGACGAGCGCCCGCCGCGAATCGTTGGGCAAGAACGAAACCGCGGCGCGACGGGCCGACGCCGATGAGGTCGAGGTCGTTTATGTCGAGGGTTCACGGGCTCAAGTATTGGGTTTGGTGGCCGATGTTCGTTCGCGGCCTGGAGTGTTCCATCAGTTCGTCGTCGCCACCACGCCGGCAACGGAATTCGGCTCGTCGGCCTCCCGATTTTATGCGGAAGATCAGGACTCCAAACGGCCGGACATTGCCCAGCGGCAAATCGCCACCGACGAGCCGACTCCTACAATGGCGCCGGTCATTCTCGATCGACCATCCGGCAAACTCGACGAAAAGCAAGCAGACGCTAAGTTTGCCGCCGCGAAGATCGGCTCGAAGATTGACGGTTCGAAGACTGAGAGCGTGAAGACTGACGGAGTGACGACTGACGACGACGCACAGCAAGTTTATCGATTCAAGGCCAAGGGGCCTGAGGCGGGCGACCCGAAAGCCGATGCCGCCAAGTGGGTCGAGCAAACGGAGACCAAGAACAGTCCCGCGAAGGCGCCAGCCATTCAGACGACAATCATTCAGACGCCAGCCCTTCAATCGTCAGACAAGCCACTAAAAGCGATTTCGAGCGACGTGAAATCAGGCGAATCGAAACACACCGAGGTGAAATTGGCTGGCCCGCAAATACTGAATCGTCCCACGGACGCTCTGATCGAAAGGAGCCCCGCGCCGATCGAGGCGCCTCCGGCGGCGTCCAGCGTTGGAACAGCCTGGCGGCTTCGCGCGCTGCCTGAGAATCTGTCCGACGCGATGCTCCCGCAATTGGGTAAGCCGCAACAAAACTCGATCGAAGCGACTGCCCCCTTCGACTTCGCGCCGGCCGGCGCCGATTCAGTCGCGGGCCAACCTAGTATCGACCGCGGCTCGGACGCGAAATCCACCCCTGCAAGGGCTCCCAAGCAGCCGCCGGTTGCCAAAGTTCTCGCGCTGCCAGCAGCTTCGCCCGAGCATTCCGCCCCCGCCGCGCCGGAGCGAAACGGTGAAGAACTCAGCGATCTCCCATCGACCATGCCCGCCAAGACGGCTGCCGTGGCGAACGTCGATTCGACCAACAAAGATATCGCTCTAGGTGGCGACAAGAGCGGCGGCAAAGCGCCTGCCCATTCCGATTCGTCCACTAACGGTGTCGCGGAGCGTTCCTCGATGGGGCGGGCGCCCGAGCCACGAATGCGGGCCGTGTTCCTCTTTCGCCGGGCGATGGCGCCCGTTGCGGCGGCGGCGCCGGTAGACGCCAAACCGACCGCGGACACGGAGTCCAGCAAAGCGCTCCCGCCGGCAAGCGCCGGCAAAGAGTCTGCGCCCCCACTGCGCGAACCGGCCAATTCGCCCTCTCCGGCAAAACATTAGGCCCACGGAGTCTTCCTCGCCGCGCCGCGCAACTCGGTCCGTTGCGGTGGCGTCTTGGCGCCGCGCCGGTTATTCTCGGGATGTGATCCGTCAGTCAATCTTCTCGCCCGCGCTATGACCGCCGCTTCAACTTCGGCAATCTGCGACTTCGTCCTGCTCGATGGTCGGGACAGTGTGTGCGTCGCCGCTCGCGATCTACCTGTCGGCGCCCGGATCACCATCGCCGGAAAAACTCTCACGCTGCCCGCCGCCGTCCCGCGCGGGCACAAAATCGCCATCGCCTCGCTCAACGTTAACGAACCGGTTTTGAAATTCGGGCAGATCATCGGCTTCGCTTCCGCGCCCATCGCACCCGGCGATTGGGTTCACACTCACAATGTCGCCGCCGGACAATTCTCTCGCGACTACCAAGCGGCCACCGCCGTGCCTGCTGACCCCGCCCCGATCGCGGGCCACACTTTCATGGGCTATCTTCGGCCGGACGGTCGCGCCGGAACGCGAAATTATCTGGCGATTATTTCGTCGGTCAATTGCTCGGCGTCGGTCAGTCGGGCGATCGCCCGGCAGTTCGACGCCACGGCGCTGGCCGACTATCCGCACGTCGATGGCGTTGTCGCGTTCACGCACGGCGGCGGCTGCGGCATTCAATTCGATGGTCTTCAGCATCGGATTTACGATCGCGTGCTCGGTGGAATCGCGCGGCATCCGAACATTGGCGGCTATCTGCTGATCGGCCTGGGCTGCGAAACGGCCACGATCGGCCATCTCGTCTCGGAACAGCGGTTGTTTCAAATTAACGGTCATCGATCGTCTTTGAATGCGAAAGGCGGCGCCGTCGTTAACGGCGCTGCGCCTCGTCGCCCGGCCGTCTTAAGCATTCAAGACGAAGGCGGCACGCGGCGCACCATCGAAGCCGGCGCGCGAATGGTCCACGAGCTTTTGCCCGAGGTGAATGCCTGGCGCCGAGAGCCGATTTCCGCCAGCAAAATCGTGCTGGGCACCAACTGCGGCGGCTCCGACGGCGCGTCGGGGGTCACGGCGAATCCCGCGCTCGGCGTGGCGAGCGATCTGCTCGTCGCTGCCGGTGGCTCGGTCGTCCTCGCCGAAACGACGGAGCTCTACGGGGCCGAGCAATTGCTGACTCGTCGCGCAAAAACGCCCGCGATCGCCCAAAAGCTCATCGAGAGGATCGAGTGGTGGGAGTGGTACGCCGGCGTGTTCGGCTGCGTGCTCGACAACAATCCGTCGCCTGGCAACAAGGCCGGCGGCCTGACGACAATTTACGAAAAATCGCTGGGCGCGGTGGCCAAGGGTGGCTCGACAGCGCTGGTCGACGTTTTGCAATACGCCGAGCAAATCACCACGTCGGGACTGGTGGTCATGGACACGCCCGGCCTCGACCCGGTGAGTGTGACGGGCATCGTGGCGGGGGGCGCCAATATCGTCGCGTTCACGACCGGCCGCGGGAGCTGCTTCGGTTGCAAACCGGCGCCATCGATCAAGATCGCCTCGAACACGCCGCTCTACGAGCGCATGATCGACGACATGGACCTCGACGCGGGCACGATCCTCGCCGGCCGAGCGATGAGCGAAGTCGGCCAGGAAATCTTCGCGGAAATTCTCGCCGTCGCCAGCGGCAAGAAAACAAAAAGCGAGCTCCTGAATCTCGGCGACGAAGAATTCGTGCCCTGGAACATTGGCCCGACGTTGTAGACGAGGATGGACTAGGCAGGATTAATAGGATTGGAGCCGGACGCCTTCGGCGTCAAGGCGTAGGTCAGGCACTCTGTGCCTGACATGCGCGAACGCGAACAGCGACATTGCGCCGCGCGTGTAATCGCGACATAGAGATTCGCATGAAGTAAGCGGAGAGTTGTCGCCAATGCCACTCCGCCGCTTACTTCTTGCGCGGCTCTAGACGGCCGGTTGCTGCTGCTCGGCAATCTGCCGGCTGATGATCTGACTCAGCGCCACCGGATCGCTCACCCCACCCACCATTTCTTTCTCCACGGCGTGGCAGCGGACCTTGTGCCCGGCGAAATCGAGCTCTTTCGGCACGGTGGTTTTGCAAACTTCCATCGCGAGCGGGCAGCGCGGATGGAATCGACACCCGCTGGGCGGATCAATCGGGCTGGGGACGTCCCCTTCCAGCAGAATTCGCTTCTGCTTTCGATTCGGATCGAGCGACGGGATCGACGACAGCAGGGCCTGCGAATACGGGTGCAGCGGATGGCGATACAGCTCGCCGCTCGCGCCCGTCTCGACGATCTCTCCCAGGTACATCACCGCCACGCGGTCGCTGATGTACTCGACGACCGACAGATCGTGCGAGATGAACAGATACGTCAGTTGAAACTTTTGCCGCAGATCGACCAGCAGATTGATGATCTGCGATTGGATCGAGACGTCGAGCGCGGAGATCGGCTCGTCGAGCACCATGAACCGCGGCCGCAGGGCGAGCGCTCGGGCGATCCCGATCCGCTGCCGCTGGCCGCCGGAAAATTCGTGCGGGTAGCGATTCAGATAGGCCGGATCGAGGCCGACCTGCTGCATCGTGTCCCGCACCGTTTGCAGCCGCTGCCGCTTGTCGCCCAGCCGGTGGATAATCAGTCCCTCTTCGATAATGCTCTGGACGGTCATCCGCGGATTGAGCGAACCAAACGGGTCTTGAAAGACGATTTGCAAATTCCGCCGCAGCCCGCGCAGCTCGCCGCCGCGCACCCGGGTGACATCGCGGCCATCGAGCAAAATCTGCCCGGCGGTCGGCTCGAGCAGCCGCAGTAGCGTCCGTCCGGCGGTGGTCTTGCCGCACCCCGTTTCGCCCACGAGCCCCAGCGTTTCGCCCGGCGCGATCTGAAACGACACATCGTCTACCGCGCGCACAAACCCGGCCGTCCGCCCGAACAGCCCACGGCGGACAGGAAAGTATTGCTTCAGATGTCGAACTTCAATCAGCGGCGCTGGCATGAGGACGGGTCTAGGGATCGGGGGCTAGGGGCAGACGCCTGCGGCGGCTCATTTTTTTCGGCAAAGCCCGTAGGGTGGGCACTGCCCACCGTTGGTTGACGGTAACGATCCATGGCATCGATCTGTTATGGGTTGGCGATCGAAATTGGTGGGCGATGCCCACCCTACTTTCTTAATCCTGTGAATTCTGAAAATCCTGTAATCCTGTCAATTCTTTATGAGTATTTTGCGCCGGCGAAATTCAGTTCGCCGGCGAAGTGGCAGCGGACGAAATGGCCGGGCGCGATCTCGCGCAGCGCTGGCTCCTCTGCCGTGCAGCGTGGCTCTTGCTTGAAGGGACAACGGGGATTGAACTTGCAGCCGCTGGGAAAATGCAGCGGGCTGGGGACCATGCCTTGGATCGTGCTCAACCGCTCGGTCTTCGCCTTGCCCGCGCCGGGCCGCGATTGGAACAGGCCCACGGTGTATGGATGCAGCGGATTGGCGAAGAGCTCGGCCACGGCCGCCCGCTCGACGACCTTTGAGGCGTACATCACGGCCACTTCGTCCGCCATCTCGGCCACGATGCCCAGGTCGTGCGTGATCATCAGGATCGACATCCCCAGCTCGCCTTGCAGCCGGCGAAGCAGGTCGAGAATCTGAGCCTGAATCGTCACGTCGAGCGCGGTCGTTGGTTCGTCGGCGATCAGTAGTTGCGGCCGGCACGAAAGGGCCATCGCGATCATCACCCGCTGCCGCATGCCGCCGGACATCTGATGCGGATAGTCGTCGACTCGCCGCTCGGCCGCCGGAATCCGCACGATCTGCAGTAGCTCGATTACCCGCCGCCGGGCTTCATGCTTGCCGACTTTTTGATGCAGCCGAATCGCCTCGCCGATCTGTTGCCCCACGGTGAAAACCGGATTGAGCGAAGTCATCGGCTCCTGAAAGATCATCGAAATCCGCGCGCCGCGAATCTTTCGCATCTCATGCTCGGGCAGTTCCGACAGCACCTCTGTTTTACCACCCGCGTGCATCGCGATTTGCCCGCCGGCAATTTTTCCGGGCGGCGAGATCAGTCGAATGATCGAGAGGGCCGTCACCGATTTGCCGCAGCCGCTTTCGCCAACCAGGCCCAGGGTCTTGCCCCGGGGAATCGACAGCGACACGTCATCGACCGCCTTCACGACACCGGCGTCGGTGTAGAAGTAAGTTTTCAGATTGTCGATGTCGACGAGCGAAGGCATGGGGAGGGAGCAAGTCGGGAGACGGGAGACGGGAGTCGGGAGTACGCGAGTACATAGCCGCGGCATCTTGCCGCGATTGAGTTGGCGCCGCTACGTCGCAAACCCAAACAAAAGTTCATATCCGCAGCCGGGGGTCCATCGCGTCGCGGAGTCCGTTACCAACGAGATTGAACAGCGTCACGGTAATGAAGATCGCAATCGACGGAAACACGACCAGCCACCAGCGGTGATAATCCTCGTTTGCCGTGTGCAACAAGTTTCCCCAACTGGGCGCCGGTTCGCGCACTCCGAGCCCCAACAGACTCAAGCTCGCTTCGGTGATAATCGCGCTGGCGATTCCAAACGGGACCGACACTAGCGCGGGCCCGAGCGAATTCGCCAAGATATGACGGAACAAAATCCTGCGGTGCGATGCGCCTAGCGCTTGAGCGGCCAGCGTATAGTCGAGCGACCGCTGCTTGAGCACTTCGCCGCGAATCAATCGGGCGATCCCCGGCCAGCCCGTGATCCCGATCACCGCCATGATGTAAAAGATATTTTGCCCTAACAGCGCCACGACCGTGAGAATCAGAAACAGCGCGGGAAACAACAGCACGATTTCGATCACTCGCGAAATCACCATATCCGGACCGCCGCCGAAATATCCCGCCACGGCGCCGACGACGATTCCGATCGCCATGTAAATGCCGACGGCGACGATGCCCACCGACATGGAAATCCGCGTGCCGTAGATGATTCGGGCGAGTACGTCCTCTCCAGCGGTGTAGGTGCCCAGCCAATGCGTCCGATGCTGGTTTGATTTCGTAACCGCACGAGAATCGGCGGCGCGATAACCGGGACCTTCAAATCGCGAATCCAAGTCTTGCTCGATCGGTCCGAAGGGCAGTACCGCGTACACGCCATGCTTTTCGCCATGCGATTCGAATTCCTCCGTCGGAAAATCCCGCAATGAAAATCGATTGAGCGGACGCATGGCGGCAAACGAAAATACGCCGGCTGCGGCAACCGTAAGCAGCAAGAATTCGCAGAAGACAGCCGCCGCTCGCCGTCGCCCCGGCACGCCGCGCCGCCGCTGCCACCAGTTGGTCGTCACCGCGACAGCGACCCATGGCGCCAACGAAACCAGCGCCATATTGAAGACGAAATCGATCGATTCCGCCGGATTGAATAGCGAACTGAACCACGGATAAATTGTCTCTCGGCCATCAAAGAAAACGAGAGGCACGTTCGACGCCAGCAGCGGAGCACATATCGCCGTCAGCAATAACCCCAGCGTCGGCCAGAGACAAAAATACGCCAAGCGATTCTTCTTGAATTGCCGCCAGACGATATCCAGGTAAGCTTCGCCCTCGCTCATGCCGATCGTCCCCGTCCGCTAAAACTGATCCGAGGATCGACAACCACGTACAACAGATCGGTAATCAAAAAACTGATCAGCGTCACAATCGCTTCGATGTACAGCAGCGCCATGACGGTCGGAAAATCCTTCTGTTCGATCGAGTTGAACCCGAGCCAGCCCAATCCTGGAATGCTGAACAGCACTTCGATCAAAATGCTGCCCCCGAGCATCGCGGGCAAGAAGCTCGAAAACAACGTGAGGATCGGAATCATCGCGTTACGCAATCCGTGCTTGAGGATGACGACGGGCTCCGATAGCCCCTTGGCTCGCGCGGTGCGAATATAGTCCTGACCAATCACGTCCAGAATGCTCGATCGCGAATACATGGCGATCGCGGCCAACGAGAATAGCGACAAGCAAACGACTGGTAAAAACGCGTGCCACAAATAGTCGCCGAGATAGGCAAGCCAAGACAAGTTGTCGGCATTCTGGGAATGCAATCCATACATGGGAAACCAGGTCAGATAGTCGCCGAAGCAGAAATACACCAAAAACAGCATCGCCGCCACGAAGGGCGGAATGGAATAGAGTAGAAATAGCACCAGCGAAATCCCGCGATCGATCTTCGTGCCTCGAAAGGCGCCGCACAGAATTCCCAGCGGCACGGCCACTAGGTAAATCAACAGTTCCGACAAAAACACGAGCGGCGCCGACACGACGAACCCCTCCCAGATCAATTTCGACACCGGGTCGTGAGTCTTGATCGTCGAGCGGCCAAAATCGAACGTCACCAGCCGCTTGAGCATGAACGCATATTGCGTGTCTCCCACGACATAGCCAAGCTTCGAAAGCAAGCCGGGGCGATAGACGCTGCCATAGAGCCGCTCGTGCTCCATCCAATTGCTTTCGGCCTCGGCGATGTCCGCCGGACCGGCATTGAGCGGCAAATCGGTGACGAGCGGTTTGGAGAACACATTTTTCAAATAGGCCGACGCAGCGACTTTTTCCGCCAGCGAACTGTCTCTCAGCAGTTTTTCGGCGAAGAAGCGCGGCGCGGAATCGGCGTCGTTGCCGTCGGTGATTTCCGTCAGACCGCGATCGACGTTCGCAGGGGACTTGGCCATGTCGGCCAACTTTTCAGCCAGCCATTCGCGTGCCTCCTTTTCCAAGGGCGGAAATTTATCTTGGTTCTTTCCCCACCAGAGTTTCCAAACGGCGACGATATCCGGCGTTTCCGCGTCGGTCGCCGGAAGCGTGTAAACATATTTGAACGGCTCGGGAACCATCCTGCCCAGGCAGTTGATCGCGCCGAGCTTTAGCTTTTGATCGTTGGTCGTTTGCAGCAGTTCAATGCCCGCGCGGACACCGTTCTCGCCGATGTCTTGCAGAAGAACGCTCGTCGCCCTGGGAATGATTCGCGACAAGTTCTCGCGCCGCTCGGAGTCTATTAGGCGAGCGGTGAATTCGCTGATTTGCAGTCCTCGCAAAAATCGCAAGCGGGAAGCGTTCGTGGGATCGTCCGGCCTTTCGGCCAAGCTCGGCAGTTCAGCCAGAATCTCCTCCGACGTCAACGAAAGATAGTGGGCCGCTGCTGCCATCTCGGGCGAGTAATCGTGAAAATAACGAAAGTTGAGCACCAGCGGCTTGTCCAAATGCAAATCGTGCTTTTGCAATTGGTAAGCGTCGGGCGTCTGCGTCGATTGGCCGGAGGCGCCGTTGAGTTGAGAAAGCACCGGATCGCCCGGCGCCAGTTGCATTACGCAAAACGAGACCACGGTCACCCCGAACAGCGTCGGGATCATGATCAACAGCCGGCGAAGGATATAGCTGAGCATGAACTATTCGCCAGCGGGCGGACGCATTGCAAAAGTTGAGTGGGCGCCGCCCAACGCGGGCCGCATAACCAGTCGCGATTCGGTGGGCGCTGACCGTGCGACGATCGACCAGCCCAACCTAATTAATCGCGAGTCGATTATTGCAGCACGCGAGCTTTCTTGGCCGACCATTCCCGGACGTCGTAACAAGGACGGATTTTGTAGAGCTTGAGATTCTCGATTCGCGAATCGTACGCTGCCGTCGCTTTGTCGACAAACAAAAAAGTATACGGCTGATCGTCGTAGATCAGTCGGTGGATTTGCCGGTAAATCGCCGGAAGTGTTTCCGGTTCCATCGTGGTCCGCAATTGCTCGATTAATTTATCGACCGCTGGATTTTTGTAGGCGACGTGGTTCGAGCTGTCGTCGACGTCCGCTTGGCTGCCGTGCCAAATCTGGAACGGATCGTCGTGCCAACTCATGGCCCAACCCATGATACAGGCGTCGAATTCCTTTTTATTCAGCTTATTGAGCATGAGAGCCCAATCGGTCGACGAGATTTGCACGTCCACGCCGATCTTCCGGCAGTTTTCTTTGATGATCGAGGCGATCGTGGCGAAACTTGGACTGCTGGAGTAAATGATCAGATCGAATTTAGCCTGGGTTTCTTTGCCATCGACGGATTTCTTGCGAACGGCGGCGCCCGGTTCGAGCTTCCAGCCCGCTTCGTCCAACAGGCGTCCCGCTTCATCCAAGTCGAATTTGATGGGCTTTAGCGACGCATCGTTCGACGAGCTGCCCGGCAGGAACGGCCCCGTCAACCGCTCGGCGAGCCCGTGAAATACTTTGTCGATGATTTCATCGACCGGCACGGCGTGGCCGATCGCCATTCGCACGCGCTTATCCTTAAAGAACTGTCGTTTCTGGTTGTAGCCCAGATAGCGATAGGCGGGATAGCGAAATTCGGTGAGCGTCACCGCGCCCGATTTGACGTTCGCATGTTCTTTACTCTGAATATATTGATCCTTCTCGGGAATCGCCGCCCAATCCAGTTGATTGTGCAGTACGGCTTGCAGGGCGGTATTGGGGTTCTTGATATTCCGGTAGATGATTTCCTTGAAGTAAAAAGGGCTGCCCCAGTAATCGGGATTTCTTTCCAACACCACTTGCTGGTTTCGCTTCCACTGTTTGAACATCATCGGGCCCGTCCCGCACATTTGGTTATTGGCCCAGTGATTGTTGAAGCCTTTGGCGAATTCCTTCGACGAGAAATCGAACGAGATCGGCTGCCCGTTCTCATCGACCGAAAAAACGTGGCGGGGAATGATGGGGATATCGAGCGTGTATTCCGTGGCCAGAAAATAGGGCTTTGTCCATTTGATTTTGACGGTATATTTGTCGCCGCGCGGCAGCGTGATTTTGATCTTAAATCGCTCGGATTCCTCCTTGGCCTCCGGGTCTTCGTAATAGCTGCGCAGATGGGCCGCCTCGACGTTCTTGTTCAAGATGCAATCGAACGTGAATTTCACGTCTCGATTGGTGAACTCGGTCTTTGGCAATTCCTTGCCGCCCGGCAATTTGATCGGATGCCAGTACACTCCCTTGCGAAGGTGGATCGTGTACTCCAATGTTTTGGGGTCCAATTCCCATGACGTCGCCAAGCTGGGTTCCCATAGGTCGGGATCGCTGAACTTGGGTTCGGCAAGCGAGTCGTAGACCGGCCGCATCAGGGCTTCGCTTACCGTGTCGTTCGCCGTGACGGGATTCACCGTCTCCGGGTCGTCCGGGTAATGCAACATTAGGGTGTCCGACTCTGCCGGCGGTTTACCACTTAGAGTCAGAGTACGGTTGGGTGTCGTTTCGCGAGTTGTCGCCTGCGAAGTTTCGGCGGCCGCGGCGAGCCGCCAGAGAATGGTGGATATGCCCGCGAAACCGAGCGTGGCCAACACGACGACCGAAAGCCAGATACGGCGATTCATCGGGAGAGATACCTTGCAGGAGCGAAAAGCGGAAGCGATGGCGTGGTGTTAAGTAGATGCTATGCATGGGTTTGTGAGTAGTCAAGCTGAACCGCGCGGGTGTCGCCGCGCGACGATAGCGCCTCGCTTGCGCTCACCTTGGCCGCGTGGACCAATTCGATGCGATATCCAATATCTAACGCGAATGAAACAATTCGCACAACTGCCGAGGCGACCTACTGGAAATGGATTTGACGAACGGCGCCGTTTGCCTTAGCTTTTGGATTCCTTTAGCCGCTTGAGAGCCTATTGGAGAACCGGATTGGCTCGAATCTCCATCACAGGGTTTCGCAGGCTGCATATGCAACTCATGAATTGGTTTCGCGGCCGGTGCTTCGATTTGGTCCATCGCAACCAACTCATCTACAATACCTGTTGGGAAGACCCGCGGCTGGATCGACGAGCGCTTGAGCTGGGCTCGGACGACGTGCTGGTGACGATCACGTCCGCCGGTTGCAACGCGCTGGACTATGTGCTGGACAGTCCCAAGCGGATCATCGCCGTCGATCTCAACCCTCGGCAGAACGCGCTGCTGGAACTCAAGATCGCCGCCATCCGTCGGCTGGATTTCGAGCGATTCTTCGCGATGTTCGGCGAAGGCAAGCTGAAGGACTTTGGCCAAATTTACGAGGAGGAACTGCGAGCCGAGCTCAAGCCGGCCACGCGCCAATACTGGGACAAGCATCAGAATTTCTTCCACGGCGCCGGCCGACGCGGGACATTTTATTTCCGCGGCGCCTCGGGCTATTTCGCGTGGATCATCAACATGTACATCGACCGCGTGGTGAAAGTCCGCGAGTCGATCGACGCCGCGCTGGCCGCGACTTCATTGGAGGCGCAGCGGGAGATTTACCAATCGCAGTTGCAGCCCGTGTTTTGGCGGCCTTATTTGAAATGGTTTTTGCGGCGCGATTCGACGCTATCGCTTCTGGGCGTGCCGCGGCCGCAGCGCAATCAAATCGACGCGGGGAATCCAGGCGGCGTGGCGGAGTTCATCGAGGACTCGATCCGCACGGTGTTCACCGACCTGCCGCTCAAAGACAATTATTTTTGGCGCGTCTATCTCAAGGGCCAATATAGCCGAGATTGTTGTCCCGATTATCTGCGGCCGGAGAACTTCGCGCGGCTTAAGGCCGGCTTGGTCGATCGGATCGAGGTGCACAATTCATCGGTGGCGGATTATTTGCAGCAGTGCGACCATCCCGTGACGCGGTTTGTCCTGCTGGATCACATGGATTGGCTGAGCGCCCATAATTCGCCGGCCTTGCAGCAAGAGTGGCAAGCGATCGTCCGGACCGCCGCGCCGAAAGCGCGATTGCTGTGGCGAAGCGCGGGG
>JBBQWR010000020.1:0-88388 GCA_038210495.1 Pirellulales bacterium | reverse complement strand
GCCGGCCTGGGTGGATTCCTGCTTCGCAAAGGCGACGGCGAACCCGGCTGGATCACGATCTGGCGGGGCATGGATAAACTCCTCCTTGGCGTCCGTGGTCATCGAGCCATGAAAAAAAGATGTGGGTAATTACAAGGGCTGTAGGCGCCTCGCCGAAGCCCAGGAGAGTGGTCCCAACTTCAACAGCGTCTTTCACGACGAACAAAAATCACAACCGGCGGTGTCGGCCAAATCGGGGCCGACACCGCCGTTTTGCATGAGAAGCCCTCACAAAACCGCCTGGGAGAATGGGACAGTCCCTGGCGATTTAGTGAGCAGTTCCTAATGCCCGTCGATCTGGATCTCGCCAAACTCATGGATCACCGGATGACCATGCTCCTGGGGTGCGGCTGCATTTCCCGCGCGAACCACGAGGGCCGTTTGTAACCCCGCAGCCCGAGCGGCATCAAGCTCCGCGGCGATATCGCTAAGAAACAAGATTTGTCCAGCCGGCGCGCCGATGTCCGCGACTATGTTGGCGTAGCTCTCGTGCGACCGTTTGGGCCCCGAGGTCGTGTCGTAGTTACCGCGAAAAAATGACGAAAGATCGCCCACGTCGGTATGGGCAAAGAACAGCCGCTGGGCCATCACGCTGCCGGACGAATAAATCCGCACGTCCAGCCCGGCGTCGTTCCACGATCGTAGCGCCGGCGGAACGTCCGCGAAAATATGGGCCTTGAGCTTGCCCGCCTGAAAGCCCTCGCGCCAAATCAGCCCTTGCAGCTCCTTGAGTCCCGTCGTCTTAGCGTCGCGATCGATCAAACGCAGCACTTCGATCCTCAGCCGCTCGCGAGCCTGCTGTCTCGGCTCGCTCTTCGACCAAGCCGCGAACGAGTCGGCCCTGGCGTCGCGGGCAATCTGCTCGCGAGCATGAATCTGCTCGTCGGTATCCCAATGCGAGCGCAGATAGCTATCCAAATTCTGCTTGGCGTAGTTAAACAGCGTCTCGTTGACGAACTGGATCGACGAGGTGGTTCCCTCTATGTCGAGCAAAATCACGCGGCCGGTGAAGTGGAACATGGTGTTGGACCTACCTATTGAGCGAAATCAAACAATCGCCACGAGAGGCGCCCCGCGTGACAAGCTCAGAATCTTGGGATAAGATTCAAAAGTCAACAGCAGCGAGTGGCCTATGCATCAAGTCAATCTCAACGACCAGATCTATCAGGAAGCGCAGCGGCGTGCTTCGGAAGCCGGGTTTGCGTGCGTCGACGAGTTTATCGAAGACGTTCTTCACCATGATTTCCAAGGGGAAACGGAAAACCTGGATTTTCTATTCACGCCCGAGCGGCTGGCTTACATAGATCGGTCAGCCGCTCAAATCGACGCCGGCCACTACTTCACCCAGCAACAAGCGACCGAAGAGCTTGCTAAACGTAGAGCCCAGTGGCTGCGCCAAAATCCAAACGCATTGTAGGTCGGTCAACTGCGGCGATCGACGATCTCGCCGCAATCTGGCAGTGGAACGCCGAGCAGTACGGGATGTCCCGCGCCGACTCGTATCTTAGCTACTTGAATCGAGGGATCGACCGTCTGGCGACCGAATTTGCAAGAGGCCGACCGATCCAACTCCGTCCGGACCTGCGCTATCGCTTGCTAAAACGCAAAACGAAGCAACACGGCCATGTCGTTCCTCTTTCGCATCGACGATCAGTTCGTGCAGATCCTGCATCTTTTCCACACCGCGCAGGACTGGCAATCGACACTATCGGCTGCGGCGCCAGGCTAATAATGGGAGGTGCCGCTACGGCTGAATCGCCTGCTGCATCCGCGGCGTCGCGCCGGGCAGATAGTTCGGCCCCCAGCAGAGCGGCTGATAGCCTGCATGCACGCCTTCTTGGATGTACTCGGGGGTCCAGCCGGATTTGTCTTGAAACAGCCGGATCGCGCGAATCGTGCGGTCTTCGCACAGGTCGAACCAATGCTGCGTCCCTTTTGGGACATTGATCAGATCGCCCCCTTCGACTTGGATCGAAAACACCGGCCCGGTTTTCGGATGGATGTAAAACACGCCGCGGCCTTTGACGATAAACCGTACTTCGTCTTCGTTGTGCGTGTGTTCTTTGTTGAACCTGTCGAGCATGTCTTGTAGGCCCGGAACTTCAGGCGTGACGTTGATTACGTCGGCCGTGACGTAGTCCCCCTCGTCCATTAGCCGCCGCACTTCGGGCTCGTAGGCCGCCAGAATCTCCTCCGACGAGGCATCCGGATTGACCCGGTCGGCGAGGTTCCACCGCTCGTGCCATATACCGTGCGGCGCTAGATAATCGCGAATTTCGGCGATGTCGGTGAGGCGGCGGTTTTCGGTGGGGATCGTGACCGTGGCCATGAGGAGTCGTTCCTTGCGGTGGTTGACTGTTTCTTGCCCTCACCCCGGCCCTCTCGCGGAGGGCGAGGGAAATTTTGGAGTGGAGATCACAATTCAATTTAACTCGCCGCGAGCTTGGGGCGCTCGGCCGTGCGGCCGACGACCTCGAACAGGAACTCGAACACTTCGACATGCCGCCGGGCTTCGTCTAAGTCGCGCCCCCAAGTATAAAGACCGTGCCGAGCGATCAAGAATCCATAACGCAGCGGGTTGTCCGAATCCGCCAGCCGCCGCTCGACGTCGTTGGCCAGCGCGGGAATGTCCTGCGTGTTCTCGAAGATCGGCACTTCTAGCGTATGCTCGTGCGTGCGGATGCCGTGCAGTCCCTTGAGCATCTCATAACCGTCGAGCGCGACGAAGCCATCGTCTCGATGCCAGTCCGACAGCAGCGTTCCCCAGATCGAATGCGTATGCAACACGGCCCCGACTCCCGGCTGCCGCGCGAGCACGACATGCAGCAATGTCTCGGCCGAAGGTCGCTCGATAGAAGTATTGCCATTGGAATCGGCGATTCGGCCGGTGTCGTCGACGACCACAAAATCGCTCGTGGTCAGCCGAGCTTTGTCCTTGCCGCTGGTAGTAATCAGCAGCCGCAGCGGATCGCGCTCGGTCACGACGCTATAATTGCTGCTGGTGCCAACCGACCAGCCGCGCCCATGAAAATAGGCGCCCGTCTCGGCGATCGACGAAGCGAGCGCCAAGGGATCGTGCGAACGCGGTTCGGCAAATGGCTTGGACATCGGGATTAGCGCCACGGGACAAAAGGAGCATCGGGTAAGTCAATAATCTATCACCCACGGCGGTTCACGCCAATCACAACAGTCGAGCGATGCCCCGGATTGCCGTCTCGAATCGGGTTTGCCCCGACGGAGCAATTTTTTTAAAATCGTCGACTTCCCCGCATTGAAAGCATTGCCGCGCCCCCCCTCCTCTTGGAATCGATCGTCATGAAGTTCACTAAGATGCAGGGCGCCGGAAACGACTATGTTTACGTTGATTGCTTTGCCCAACCCGAGCCAGCCGATCCAGCGAGCCTGGCCCGCAAAATTGCCGACCGCCATTTCGGCGTGGGGGGCGATGGGCTGATTCTGATTTGCCGTTCGTCGCTGGCCGACGCCCGGATGCGGATGTTCAATGCCGACGGTTCCGAATCGGATATGTGCGGCAACGGCATTCGCTGCGTGGCCAAGTACGTACACGATCGCGGGATCGCCCGCAAGCCGTCGCTCAAAATCGAAACGGGCCGTGGGGTGCTATCGCTCGATTTGGAAATTCGAGCTGGCCAGGTCCAACAGGTCTGTGTCGACATGGGCGAGCCGATCTTGGAAGCCTCGCGGATTCCGGTGGACATGCCGCACATGCGCTCCGACGAGCGGGTCGTCGATGTGCCGCTGGGGAAATTGATATCCGGGCTGTCGAGCCCTGCCGCGTGGATGGAGGATTGCGGCTTGGATCCGCGGATGACCGGCGTGTCGTTGGGCAACCCGCATGTGACGCTGTATTGCGAGCGCGTCGCGGCCGTGCCCTTGACGACCGTGGGACCCATCCTCGAACGGGCCGCGATATTCCCGAAACGAGTCAACGTGCATTTCGTGGAAAAGCAGTCCAGCGAAGAGCTGACGATGCGAACCTGGGAGCGCGGCAGCGGGATTACGCTAGCCTGCGGCACGGGGGCGAGCGCGGTCTGCGTGGCGGGCGTTTTGACGGGCCGCACGGGACGAAATGTTTTGGCCCACTTGCCCGGCGGCGATTTGCGATTGGAATGGCGCGCGAGCGACAACCACGTTTATATGACCGGTCCGGCGGTCGAGGTTTTTACCGGCGATTGGAATGGGTAGGGGCTGATTTGTTGTTGCCGGATCTGCCCTGAAAGGGCTTAACAAACTAGCCCAGGGTAGAGCGAAGCGGCGCAGCCGCGAAGCGCAGCCCTGGGTTCCTGAAACCGGAAAAAATGAGAGCCCTGAAAGGGTGCGACAAAGGGGAACGCGGTCGGTCTCGCCAGAATAGGAATTCAAACCGATGACGATCGTGGGCCATTGCACATTGGCGTCGGGAATCCGGGATTGTTTCGCCCTTGCAGGGCTACCTCGCATAGTGGTTTTGTGTTCCCGGGGCGGCGCTCCGCGGCTAGCGCCGCTTCGCTCTGCCCCGGGCTGATTTGTTGTTGCCCCTGTCGGGGCGGCATGTAAGCCAGCCGTAAATTCAATTCGACGACTCACCCAACAACACGACAAAACCCCGTACGAGAAGGCGCGGATGCACGCCCATCGGCTTCGGCTCGATGCTTGCTATAAGCATCAACGCCCAGTAATTTAGAGGGCATCCGATCGGGGGCGGTCATTCATCGGGACCAGTTCGCACCATCCCGTCATCGCAACGTCTCATCGTCGTTTTACCGCACCGAGGAATTTTCCATGTCGTCGTCGAGAAATCGTTTCGTCCAGAGTTCGAAGAGACTGTTCGCCGCCAGCTTGTTGACACTGCTAACCTGCGGGTTGGCCGGTTGCGGGGGCGAGCCCAATCCCTATGCCTATGTGAAACAGGGCGGCTCGGTTTCTTACGACGACGGCACGCCGATTCCCGCGGCGGAAATTCGCCTCACGTTCATTCCCCAAGATGCCAAGGCGGTCGACCTGAAGACGGCCGTGCCCAATGGCCACGTCACGATCACCAGCGGCGACGGCAAGTTCACCGAGATCACCAGCCATAAGCCGGGAGACGGCTTGGTGCCGGGCATGCATAAGGTCACCATTCAAGCTTTCGACAAGAATGAGAAAGAGCTCGACGCGATTCCCGCCGAGTACAAAGAAGCCGGCAAGACTCCGTTGCTGGTCGATACGTCCAAGCCCGACACGTTTAACATCAAGATCAAGAAGCCAACGGGAGGTAAAGCGGTTAAAAAATAACTGCCGGCAGGCCCCAGTTTCCCGCTATTGCCGGCTGGCGCCGCGATAACGCGAGCAAGCAGCCGATTTCGCCCATCCGTCGTCGCCGCTTGAGTTTACGCATAAGTCCCGCCGACCGCCAATCCTTGACACGCGCGCGGCCACTGTTAGAATCCCACTGGAATCCAAGGTCAGCGGCGAAGGAACCACGCGGCGTCGGCCGAATCTCTTGTCGGCTTCTTTTTCCAGGCGGTGTCGGCGGCCCGTTAATGGCCGTTACTCGCTCGTCCCCGGAATTCGCCGTCGGATGTGTCCACCAGCGGGACGAGGGGCGCGAGCATGAAATGCCAAAAATGCGAGAAGCAAGCCACCTTCCACATCACCGAGTTGGAAGGGGGCAAGCATCAGGAATTGCACCTCTGCGAGGAGCACGCCCGCCAATATCTGACGCAAAGTGAAACGGAGACGACTGCCTCACCCGGGCTCGCCGGCGCCTTGGCCCATCAACTTGCGGTGGGCCAGACGGCCGAGGAACTCGAAAAGCTCGACCGCAAGGCTTGCCCCGTGTGCGGAATTACATTCTACGAATTTCGCAATCAAGGTCGCCTCGGCTGCCCGCACGACTATGTGTTCTTCGAGAAAGAATTGGAGCCCCTGATCGCCAATATCCATGGCGAAACGGCGCACACCGGCAAGCGGCCGAAGCACTATGCCGGCGGCACGCAGCGGAAGACGGACTTGATCCGTTTGCGACGCGAAATGAAGGAAGCCATCACGCAGGAAGATTACGAGCAGGCCGGCAAGCTCCGCGATCAGATTCGCCGGACCGAAGATGCCAGCGAGGAGCCGAAGTCGATTTGATGCTGCGTCGGCTGTCATGCCCGTCGATAATTGTTGTGGCCGTGAGGTGAGCCGCAAGTGAATCTAAGCGATCTGTCAAAAACGATTGGCGAGTGGTTGCGGGCTAGCGGTCCGGAGTCGGACATCGTTATGAGCAGCCGGATTCGGCTGGCCCGAAATCTGGCGGAGTTTCCGTTCATCAGCCGGGCTAGCGAGCAAGACCGCGCCGACATCGAACGCACGCTTCGCGAACGCATCCTCCAGATTCAGGCCTCCGGACAATTGGAATATTTCAACGTCAACGATCTGGACGGAATCGACCGGCAGTTCTTGGTCGAACGCCAATTGATCAGCCGCGAGCATGCCGAAAGTCACGGCGCCCGGGGCGTGGCGATCGACGGACTCGAACAGATCAGCCTGATGATCAACGAGGAAGATCATCTGCGAATCCAGTGCATGCACAGCGGCCTGGACCTACAAGGCGCCTGGGAGCAAATCAACCGGATCGACGATCTGCTCGGAGAGCGCGTGACTTATGCCTTCCACCCCCGCCTGGGCTATCTCACGGCCTGTCCGACCAATGTCGGCACCGGAGTTCGGGTGAGCGTTATGCTCCATCTTCCGGCGCTGGTCATCACGAAGCAGATCGAGAAAGTGTTTCGCAGCCTGCAAAAAATCAGCCTCGCCGTTCGCGGTTTGTATGGCGAAGGCTCGCAGGCGATGGGGGATTTTTATCAGATCTCGAATCAAATCACGCTCGGGCGAACCGAATCGGAGCTCGTGCAGCAGGTCGGCGATGTCGTCCCCGTGCTGATCGACTACGAGCGCCGCGCGCGGGATTTTCTGGTTCGCGAAAGCCACGAGACGCTGCACGATCAGGTCAGCCGGGCGTATGGAATTTTGCGCACCGCCCAGACGATCAGTTCCGAAGAGACGATGCACCTGTTGTCGCGAGTCCGCATGGGAGTCAACCTGGGTTTGATCTCTGATCTGGGCATTCCGGATCTCAACGAGTTGTTCATTCGCACGCAGCCGGCCCATCTGCAAAAACTGCGAGGCATCGAGCTCGACACGGCCGACCGCAACATCGAACGAGCCCGCTATCTTCGGACCCATCTCAATAAAGAAGACGGTCGCGGCGCCGAGAAGAATTAGTCTGAGCGCGGGCAATCATGGGGTTCTGCGGTAAATTCGTCTGACGCGCGTTGGCGAATTACGACTGCTTAGCCGCGGTAGCGGCGTCATTGTAAGTGGCCGTGGGTGAAGCGCCTCGCGGAACCCACGGTAAACCCCGCTGACTCCAAGAGCCGCGTAGCCGCGTGACAATCCGCCCCAGGGTTATTCTTCCGTTGACGTCGAGATCGTCGTTGTCACGCCACTAACGTGGCTTTTCGTCCGCGTTGTTGAGTCCGGGGGTTCCGCTTGCTGTCCTAGCGGACAGCTTCGCTTCACGCCCCGGCTACTCACATCGCGCAGCTAAGCAATTCCCGGCGGCTGCTTGAACATTTCGTGCGATGCGTCGCGCCCAAGCTTTGAGCTACTTCGCCTCCGGAAATTTCTTTCTTAACTCTTTGATCACGCTCCGCGGCACGAAGCGCGAAAGCTCTTCGTCGCTGGCGAGCGGCGTGATCTGCTTGAGCAGCGAGCTGGAGACGTGCGTGAACTGCTCGTCGGCCATGAGAAATACGGTTTCGATATCGGCGTCGAGCTTGCGATTGGCGAGCGTCATCGTGAATTCGCTTTCGATATCCGATAGCGAACGGACGCCGCGAAGCATGACTCGGGCGCCGCGCTGCCGGAGAAAGTGGACGGCCAAGCCGCTGAAGCCGAGTACCTCTACGTTGCCGCAGTGGCCCGTCGTATCTCGGACCATCGCGATACGCTCGTCCGGCGTGAACAGTGGCTGCTTCTCGCTGTTGACGCCGATGCCCACGATCAGCTTGTCGAACAGTCGGCTGGCGCGCTGGATGACATTGAGATGCCCGAGCGTAATCGGATCGAACGAGCCGGTGTAAACGGCGACGGATGCAGGAGCGGTCATGCGAACGGCAAATCCAGACGACGAGGATGGCAACAGCCCAGGAATTAAGCTTAATTTCGAGACTCTTAAATTGCTATCCGACGCATCGGCAGTGATCTGGATGGGTCTGCTGTTATCGCGAGACTTGATCCTTCGCTAGACGCACGACTTCGGCTTCAGCCTCGCGCCAATTTCCCTCGCGTCCATCCGCAATGATCGTTTGGAATTCCTGATACTGCTCATCGGTCAGTCGATCGTGCAAGTGTTTGTCCTCGACGATTTTTGCGTTCGTTTCCAGCCAATCCTTGCGCCGCGCCGATACGGCCGTCCTCAGGGAACCGATGAGCTGCCGGCTGTCCGGCGGAATTTGCGGCGCTCGACGGCAACCCGCCAGCAACACGAGCGGTAGCAGCGAGAACTTGATCAGTTTACTGGTTATCACTAGTGGCCTCCCCTCCGGCTCGCGTGGCCATCGCTTCCCACACCAGTTGATTGATGAGATCGGACACCCAGTGCACGCTGCTATCTCCCATGAGCACATTGCACCCGCCCGGATGATCGGAGTGCGTTTCGTCGACGTAGCCCGGAAACGGATCGTTGGGTGGCTTGATCGTGGGTGAGCTTTCATAGAGACCCGGTCCACTGTGAAAATTGATTTGCGGCGCCGCGACGTCGCAACCGGCAGCCGAGAATCGGGGCGTGGGACAAGTCTGCGCGCTAGGGACGATCCCCACCCAGGTTGCATTGCTGTGAGAACCTGTCTGTTCGGCGCAGAACATGGTATGGCTCAACCCGTCCGAAATATCCCTGATTCGAATGCGGCTATTGCGAAAGAAAACTCCGTCGGCCACTGAACCAAGATCGGGCCGAGGATCGGACCAAATATCCCGCGTGCCCGCGCACAGCACATAGTTGGATCGAGAAAATTCGGCCAACACTTTTCCACTACCGTCTTGAACCGAATAGGTCGGCGACGAATCGGAGTCAGACGGGCACCGATAAATGGAAATATTACTCTTGGCCAACGTCGCATTACTGGGATCCCAGCTTGGACGGCCGCGATCGAATTGCTTATGCGTATTGGATTCTTCGATATAGGGCAGCAAGAGAAACAGACCGGTCCAGCCGGGGCCCGCGTCGCCCGTGCTGGAATCTGTAGGACCCATCGCGCCGCCGGGGATCGACGCATAGGCCGACGGGAACACATGCATTGCCGATTCGTGATTGTGCATCGAAATGCCAATTTGCCGTAGGCTGCTACTGCATTGCATCCGTCGAGCATTCTCGCGGGCGGCTTGCACCGCGGGCAGCAGGAGCGCGATCAGAACGCCGACGATGGCGATGACGACAAGCAATTCAACGAGAGTAAACGCACGACGATCGCGCATAAGACCGCCCTCGCGAAAATAGGAATGGATGGGAAAATGCTATTGGATTTGCGCTTAATCGCCAGGCGCGACGCGATCGATTGAGATCGGACGACTAGCGTGGCGCCGCAACCAACGGCACGTGCCGCCGGTTCGCAAAACGAGGAGTCGCGGAGCAGGCGACTAAGCAACCCGTGCCCAGGGGGGCGGCGCGCGAATTCGGCCGAAAGAATACGGCCCGACCTGAGCCGCCTCGCAAAAGCAGCCCGCAAAACCCAGGAGAATCAAACCGCGCGGGACGCAACGATTTCTGGCCGCGGCGCATTGCACGGTCGATAGAAACTTACACAACGGGCAATCGTCGTCATCGTCGCAGGCTTGATTAGCGCCGGCGACCGACGGCGAGGCGAGCCCCTGGGCTGACACTTGACCACATTCGACAGGACCGACGATTTCATTGTGGTGATGACACCCCAATAGCTCGTGCATGCCCGGCCCGAGCAGTGCCAGGACGGCGTACCAGGAAAGCAGCGTCAGATTGACGTAGCGACGGCTCATCGAGTGTCTCCGCCAAGCTGTCTTAATGCAATGCGATTGCAAGTGTAAGGAGGCCGGCGTTCGTTGTCAATCGAAGCAGAACTACGTTGCGGCCACCGGCGCTCGCCGTTTGGTCATCGTCACTTCATTGCCCGCTGGGTTGTAGGCGACCTCGTCCATGAACGCATGCATCAGCCGCAGGCCGCGGGCGCCGTGGAGTTCGTCGGCCGAGCCGTTGGTCGGCGTCAGGATCTTTTTGACGTCGAAACCGGGGCCCTCGTCGCGCACGATGATCTTGGCTTCGTCGTTGCCCATCCGCACATCGACGAAAATTTTGCGATCGCGGTAGGGAGCCTGCGTCCGGCGCTGGTCGAGCAGGCTCGGCCCTTTGCCGGAGAGTAAACTTTCACGGGCGTCCTGCACTTCGCTCGGGCCAACTTCGAGATTGCCGTGGTACAGGGCATTGAGCAGAGCCTGTTGCATGGCCATGCCGAACCGGAATCGCCCATTGGCGTCGCACAAGCCCATGCGAAAGGCGATCTGCTGCATCAAATCGACCAAGGGATCGATCAGCGCCGCGTCGTTTTCCAGCAGGAACGAAAACTCCGCCCGCGTTTGACAGGCCGACAACCGTTCGTAATTCCGATTGGCGCCGGTCAGAGCGAGCACCTGGGAAATCGTTTCGTCGAGCTTGTCGGCCAGTTCGGATTTTGGAACATAGCTGGCGGCTCCTTCGGCCAAGGCCTCCATCGCCAATTGATCGCTGCCGTGAGCCGTCATGAGCACGACCGGCACGTCAGGATGATACACGCTGATCGCGCGGACCAACTCCAGCCCATCCATTTCCGGCATCTGCATGTCGGTGAGCACTAGGTCGAAGCTCGACCCGTTCAAACGGGTCAGAGCCTCTTTGCCATTTTCCGCGATGGAAACATGGAGACTGGGCGTCGATCGCAGCAGGCCCGTGATCAGCCGGCGATCCACGTCGGAATCGTCAACGACGAGAATGTTGGTCATCGGATATTTCTCCTTGCGCGTCGGACGACGCTCGATAGGACTGAGTCAATGTGCGGTCGGTAATGGAGCTTGGCCCGAATTATGAATGCTTTGAAGCATCGCCGCCAGTATTTGATTGTGCGCCATGAATATCGATCGGCCAGGGCCTAGCTGGGCGGATTGGCGAGCTGGGGTCTCAGTTGAGCCAGTTCGCGCTCCAAGCCGGCCAAAGCCTCCGGCACGTCTGCCAGTTTGCCCGCCTCGGCGATCGCCTCCAGGCGCTGAGCCCAGTTGAAAGCGGTTTCCGCCCCAAAATATCGAAGTGAACCCTTGATCGTGTGGGCCGCGCGGCGCATCGTCGTCGAGTCTCCTTGTCGAAGCGCTTCGCCGATCTGCTCGATTCGGCGCGGCGAATCTTCGAGAAAGGCGTCGACGATCTCTTTCAGTAGCGCGCGATCGCCACGCACCGCGCTCAGAGCAGGCGACCAGTCCCAACCATTTTGGTTCGAACTGGCGACACCGCTCGCCGTGGCGTTGGCTACAACCTCGGTCGGTTGGCTGGCGGCGCCTTCTACGCCGACGACCTCGCCGATCACTCTGTAGAGTTCGTCGGGACGAATCGGCTTGGAGATATAATTGTCCATCCCGGCCGCCAAGCAGCGCTCGCGATCTCCCTTCATCGCATGCGCGGTGATCGCCACAATGGGCAGATGCTTGCCGGTCTGCTGCTCGCGCTCGCGGATTCGCCGCGTCGCCTCCAGTCCGTCCATCTCCGGCATTTGCACGTCCATCAGTACGAGGTCGAAATCCTGCGCCGCGGTCGCGGCAACGGCCTCCTTGCCATCATTGGCCACCAGAATCTGATGTCCCGCTTGGTTCAGCAAGCCGACGGCCAGCTTTTGGTTCACCAAGCTGTCTTCGGCCAACAAGATTTTAAGCTGCCGCTGCGGCATGCGTGACGGTTTTCGCGACTCGGTGCTTGGCGTGCCGGCATCGCCTCGATTGGCGGCGCCGGTCTTCCGCTGGCCGCAGCAGTCCAGAATCGCGTTCAATAAGCTCGATTGCTTGATCGGCTTGGTCATAAAGGCATCGACGCCCAGTCCGCGGCACCGCGACGGACCGTCCGAATAATCGCCAGACGAAAGCATCATCAGCGTCGCTTGCGACAGCTCGGATCGCGCCTTGATCTCGGCCGCCAGCGTAAAGCCATCGACCTCGGGCATCATGGCGTCCAGCAGCACGAGCGAAAACGGCTGTCCCAATTCGCGCGCGGCGCCCATCGCTAACATCGCGTCGCGGGCGTTGTCGATCGCGATCGGATTCATTCTCCAGCCACTCAGCATTTCGCACAGGATCGTCCGATTGGTGGCGTTGTCGTCGACGATCAACACCTTCATTTGCTCCAAATCGCGGAGCTCGGCGGGCACGCGCGAGAGCGGGACGCCCGTTTGACGACCGAGATGAGCCAGAAATGAAAACGTGCTGCCGCGGCCCGACTCGCTCTCCAGTTCGATCCGGCCGCCCATCAGTTCCACAAGTTGCGACGAAATCGTCAGCCCCAGACCCGTGCCGCCGTACTTGCGCGTCGTGGAACTGTCGGCCTGGGCGAACGCCTGAAAAATCAATCCCTGCTTGTCCGCGGGAATGCCAATGCCCGTGTCCCTGACGGAGAATCGTAGCACGACGACTTCCTCACCCTCTTTCTCAACGACGTCAGTCGCGGCCTCGCTCGACGGCTCGTTCTGCACGCGAACGACGACCTCTCCGTTGGCGGTGAATTTGATCGCATTGCCGACCAAATTGACGATGACCTGCCGCAGTCGATTTACGTCGCCGATCAGTCCATCGGGCACGTCGGGATGAATGCGGCAGGCCAGCTCGAGCCCCTTTTCCTCGGCGCGGTGGGCGAGCGTGTCGAGCGTTTTGCCCAGGCTCTCGCGCAAGTTGAACGGTAGCGGATCCAAGTCGAGCTTGCCGGCCTCGATCTTCGAGAAATCGAGAATGTCGTTCAGCAGCGTCAGGAGCGAGTCGGCCGATTGCTTCGCCAGGCCGATGAATTCGCGCTGCTCCGGCGCCAAGTTGGTGTTGAGCACGAGCTCCGTCATGCCGATGATGGCATTCATCGGGGTGCGAATCTCGTGGCTCATGTTGGCCAGAAAATCGCTCTTGGCCCGATTGGCAGCCTCGGCCGCTTCTTTGGCGTCCTGCAAAGCGACCTCCGCCAACTTCATGACGGTGATATCGCGCGACATTCCGAACGTGCCGATGATTTTGCCCTCCGCGTCGCGGAGAGGCATCTTGGTCGTCGAAACCCAACCGACGCGGCCGTCCTTCCAGATCTCTTTTTCTTCCTTCCCGATCACCGCGACGCCCGACCGCATCATTTCCTGCTCGTCGCGAAAGGCGTCGTCGGCATGTTCGGCGCCAAAATAGTCGAAATCGGTCTTGCCGACGCCACTGGCCGGCTCACCCATTCCGAATTTGACGGCCATCGCCCGATTGATGCGGATGAATCGGCTCTCCACGTCCTTGAAATAGATGCTGTCCGGAATGTTGTCCATCAGGGCATGCAGCAGGTTTCGCTCCTGGGTCAGCGATTCCTCGGCCTGCATTTTCTCGCTGACGTCCCAGAAGATGGCCTGCGTGCCGATGATGGTTTCTTTGGCGCCGAAGACCGGCGCCTTCAGCACGTGGACATAATTGGGGCGGCCCTCGGTAGTTTGATGGACCTCGACCGTCTCGAACACGCGGCCCGTGGCGATCACCTGTTGATCGTCCTGGCGGTATTTTTCGGCGAGCGCGGTGGGAAACAGGTCGAAATCCGTGCGGCCCACAAGCTGCTCGAGCGGAGTCTTCAGCGTTTCGCAGTACCGCCGATTCACAAACGTTATCCGGCCGGCCAAGTCCTTGCGAAAGATGTTCAGCGGCAATGTCTCGACCAGCGAATGATAGAGCGCCTCGGAATCGCTGAGGGCATCCTCGACCAGCCCGCGCCGTCGATCGGCCCGGTAAAGCAGCCAAGCATTGAGCCAAATCAGGGCCGCGAAAATGACCATCGCCGAAACCACGAGCAGCGACATTCCGAACACGGGCCCATACCAGCCCTGCCGCTGCCCGAGCAGGCTCAGCCACCCAAGGATTGCCGGGACCAACAGTGCCGCGGGCAGTAGCCGGCGCACGAGCACGCCGCTCGCCCGGTCGCTGACTGCCATCGCCATCAGGCCCCGTTCGGGCCGCGCGGTTAACAAGCCTCCGCACAGCACGGCCAGCAGTAGCCACGCATTGATCTCGACCGGCAAATACGAGTTCACCCCATCGGCCGCCAGGCTTTCATAGGCATAGCCCGTAATCCCGAGCACCGTCAGCCCGGCCGCCGTCAGCACCAGAAACTGCGCCGGCCGCCGACCGCCCTTGACTTCGAAGTCCAAGAGCACGAGCGCAAACCCGAGCAGCAACAAATTGAGCGCGGTGTTCTTCTCGATACGGCTGGCCGACAGCGAGCCCTCATCCGGCGCCCCGATCGGGCCGCTCCGCACGATCTGGCTGACCAGCAGTCCCAGCGCTAGGAGAGTTACTAACACGGCCGCTACTTGGCCGAAGCGCAGACGTCGCGCAGGCGGCTGCTCGGGCAGCAAAGCGTGCAGCGAAATTCCGGCCAACAGAAAGGCGAGCGCCGTCGCGGGGTGCATGGCCGCGCCGCCTTGGCCGAGCGATTTGAGGGGCGCGAAACCAGTCAGCCAGCCAAGTAGCACCAGCGCCCCGGCCAGGATCAACAAGCCGGCCGCCGTCTGCGACGTGCGCAGCGAACGGGAGATCAGCCGCTGGGGCAATGGCCTTGCCATCGTGCCGGCCTAAGTGCTTTTGTGGCCCGAAATGGGGAGACGTGCCCGACAGTATGCGACCCGGGGGGCAAGAACGCAAGCGAACCGGCGTCGATTAACCTGTCCCGTTAAACCCGGAGGCCGCAAGCGAATTTAGCTTCGGCAAGGCGGTTATGGACTACTTGTTCCAGTGTGGCCAGAATTGCAGAAATCCGCCGACGAGCCCCAGGGCCACAGCAAATCCCGTTAGAAGAAAACCATACAGGCCATCTCCCGCAGAAGCCGGCCGCGTCCAATATCCGACGCCCCAAGACGCGAATCCTCCGGCGGCGATCAACACGACAACGCCAATGAGTTGGCGCGGCCAATCAACAATCGCAGATTGCAGCAATTCGCGATGTGCGTTGTCGAAATCCGATTCGTCGAGCGTCCTCGAGCCACGACGCTTTGCCCGGGCGACTGCCCACAACAGCAAAAGGTCTGCATACTTTGAAATGCAATCCTCTTCTTTGTCGAGACCGCTGTCACTGCGCTGAAAGTCAACGGCGAGCTTCTTGGCCACCAATTAACTCCCCGGGGACGCGGAACTCGTTCAACACATCGTCGACAGCTGCTTTGAGGCTAGCTTTGAAGTCTGCGACTGTGATTTCGTGTCGCGACTGCGACCGGGCGCGCTCTGCAGCCAAGGCCCGGAGACGCTTCGAAAGCATCGACTGAACCATATCTCGGAACTCGATCGAATCCGGAGAATACACCATTTCTTCATGTGCGGCGAATGCCATGGCGTTACCCATTCTGCGACGGGTCGGCTCATTCCTCGAGTAGTCTTCGACGCCCAACAAGCAGCAAATTAGACATTTGGACGACCAAATCCAAGCCCGGTTTCTGAAATCTTCGAAGGGCCGTCGCTGCTCATCCATCTTAACATGCCGAGCAAATTGTCAATGGACTGACCGCTAGTCGGCGCCGGCAAACGATTTACCGTAAAATTACCCTGCCGACAAGCGCACTTGGCACGACGCGGGTGGGGAATTAGAGTACCCACTCGGCAAACTCTTAAAAATCGCTCGTCGTGGAGAATCCCATATGCTTTTCAAATCTTCATTCGACACCCGCTGGGCCTGCGCGCTGGCTGTTCTCGCTCTGTGCGCTTCGCGGGCTTCGGCCCAAGCGGTGCCGGGAACGGGTCAGAAAGTCGCCGAAGTCGGCGATGACTTCGAGGATCCGAATTGGAAGTTCGTGCTCAATCTGCCCAAGGCGAGCAAGGAGAACGACGGCCAATCGCGGCTGCCAGGCGGGTTTTCGGCGAATCGTCATTGGTATGAGCCGGAACTCCGCGGCGAGCCAGATGTTATCGAGCGCGTCGAGACGCCCGAAGGAGGCCTCCCAGGCAGCAAAGGGGCGATGGCCATGCGGACGCTGTTTTCCGGCGTGCCCGGCGCCACGAGCAACAAGGTGCAGCAGGACGATCTGATCGCGAACGTCTCATCCAAGATCGGAAACATTTCTCCCTCTCGGTCGCCGAGCGTCGTGGTCCGCGTGTTTTTGCCCCCGTTCGAGCAATGGGAAAAACGGACGGGCAACTCGTTCGGCTTCCGCACGGCCGTGACCACGACGAAGCACGAATCGTGGGGCCGGCGAGGCGGTGGCTCGAAGACGGAAACCTACTGGCCTGGGATGCTGATCTGGTTTGACAGCAAGGCCGATGGTCAGCACAAAGCCGACGGCGCCCGATTGGTGATTCGCGCCGACACGATGGGGCACGACGTGTGGGGTCCCCCAATGGCCGAGACCGGCTGGTGGACGCTGGGGATTTCCTACACGCCCGACGGTCAAGTGCATTACTACGCCAAACGGGGCGTCGAAAATCTCACGGCTGCCGACCATATCGTTTCGTATTTCCCGTACAGCTACCGCTGCGAGCGATTCGACACGTTTTTCTTCGACGTGCTGAACATGGACGACGGCAAAAGCTGGTCGACCAACTGGATCGTCGACGATCCCTCGTTGTATTTGGGCAGCCGATAGGCGCGGTCGCCCGCGCTGCTTCAGCCAGCTGCGCGGCGCAGCATCGCCGTCCGATCGATGGCGGCGACGGCCCGATCGGTGTCGCGCGACTTTCGCATGCGGCAGAGTAGGCAAGGCAGGAAGACCATTCCACCGCAACTCCGGCAGCGCGTGGGTGGCCCTTGAGGACGAAATAGATCGTCGTCCATCCAGGCCGTTCGCCGCGGATGCGGGCGATGCCCCTTGGCCAACGAACCGACCGTGCCACGACTGATCCCCATCGCCCGGGCGATTTTTCGCTGCGACATTTGTCCGGCGGCCAAGAGCTGGCAGACTCGGTCGACGATCGTTTCGGCAAGCATGGCCGTGGCTCCTGGGTTGTATCGACGCAGCTGAACTGAACGAGCCTCAGAAACTTTTGCAAAACTGCTTGGGAGATGGGGACAGTCCCCGGTGGTTTTGCGAGCGGCTCTAAGACAAGAAACCGTCGTCGCAATCGTCATCGGTCCAAAAATCGCCGGGCGCCGGATCGGGCTCATCGTCCAAACGCCAATCGTCATCGTCCTCGGATAGCGCGATTCGATCGTCTTCGTCCCAGCCGTCGGTTTCATCGTCGTCATCGCAGGCCTCTTCACCGTCCTCCCAGGCCGCGCCTTCCAGGTCCTCGCTCGTCGCCTCGTCGGGGACCGGGGGCTCGCGCCCAACTCCGTCGTCTGGAGGCTGGAGGAACATGCGTGGCTCGAAATCGGCGTTCGAAAATTGGCGGGTCATAGGAGCGCATTTCCTGAAAAAGAGCGGTGCTGAAACTTTGTCCCCGGGCGTCGCCGTCGGTCGATTTAATGTACGTTTGTATACTTATCGATGGCCATATTGCAAGCATTATTTTGTACACATTTTATCTCCTTATGCTGGACATGTTTACAGACTTCGGCTAGATTACATCGGTCGGCGGACCAATTTGCCGCCGCGTTCGTCCACGAGGAATCCACGCATGACGCTCGAGTCGTACGACGCCGACAAACTCGATGGGATGGCGCTAAGAATTCTCGACATTGCCGCGATTGTCCGGAAAATGTCGGCAATTTCTCGCGACAATCCCGAATTGCGGTTCGCCACCCACGATAAGAAAGCCCTGGAGTGGCTGGCCAGTGTCGAGCACTGGGCTCACGACTCGGTCGCTCGGCTAGAGATGGCGCTGATCAAGCAGCGCGGGGCCAAGCGAGCTCAGCAGATGGCCGAATAATGGATGCAATTATGTGTTTAATTTGATCCATATTTTTCGTCGCGTCGAGGACAGGGGGCTTATGCCTTCCGCTCGCCATAGGAGAATTCTTGGCGGGATCGGAAATAGGATTCGTCGACCGGGTAGTTGCGATAGCGGATCGAATAGTGGTCGTTGAACCATTGCTCAAGGTGCGGCTCGCGGCCTGAATCGAAGGGCGCCGCGACCGAGAGCGTCTTGCCAAACGTTTCGCGGCGGAGCTCGCCCCCTTTGAAGATGTGCTCGCCCGCTTTGATGACGTGCCGAGGCAGCGAAAACATTTGCTCGCGATCGGCATGGGGCGAGTAAATTGTGATATCGGCGTCGCCGCCGGGGCCGAGGTGGCCCTTGGTCGTCAGCCCGAGCATTCGCGCCGGCGCTGCCCGCGTAATGATGCAGATTTCTTGGAGCGAATATTCTCGGTCGAGTTGGGCCAGCGCCGAACGGGCGCCAACCGTGGGGTGGATCATGGCGAGTGTCTCGTGGCGATACCCGCGGTCCATCAGCAGTCGAATGATTTTGGGATACGCCAAAAACGAACCGCCGTTGGGATGATCGGTGCTCATCGCGATCCGCCAAGGGTCGCGAGCCAACAAAAACCACTCCAGCCCGATAGCCCATTGCCAAGCGTTCACCAGACTCTTGTCCTTGTACTCGATCGGCGTGACGCCGCAGCCGGCCTCGCATTCCGTGTCGTGCGAATACCAGCTCTTGCCATACAGCCGGCTCAGATATTGGCCCACCGCGCTGTCACCGGTCATGCTCACGGTCGGGCCAAACAGCACTTGGCCGACGTCGACCGAGAGATTGTCGTGCGAGTTGAAGTAGTCGACTAGCGGCCCGACCCGCGAGCATAGCGAATGCGGATCGTTCGGTTCGCCGCCGTAACTGTGAAATTGAATATGCGCCAAATGGGCTCGGCGGCCTTCGAGGGCACGCATGGTTTCGAGCGTCGTTTCCCAATTGCCGGGCACGCCGAGATTGTTGGCATGTAGGTGCAGGGGGTGCGGCAAATTCAACTGGGCCGCCGCTTCGGCCACGGCCACGATGATCTGCCGCGCGGTGACGCCAAAGCCGGGCGTGGGCCGATCGAGATCGGTGTGCAGGCCGGCGGCGCCGCGCTTCCAACTCTCGACGCCACCGGGGTTCACGAGCTTGGGCGCGTAGCCCTTGGCAGCGTTCAATAGCCATCCGACCAGCGCGGTCGCGCGGCCCGCGTCACCGTCGCGAATCGCTTCGAGCAAATAATGGTGGTCGGCCATGAGCAGATAACAGCCCTTGTCGATGCAGGGCGTGTCGGCCAGTTCGAGATGAGCATGCCGCGCGGTGAGCGGCGCGATGGCCGCGTCGAAGGCCGTCGTGTAGCCCAGGCCGATGTACTTGTAGCCCGTGGCGAACGTGCTGGGGGTATCGCCGAGCGTGCCGCTGTGTAACTCTCCGCCCTGCTCGCCAAAACTGGCGTCCCGCGGACCGCGCCGCCGGAGCGGCGGCGACAACCGGCGCTGCTCCGGCAGCATCCGCCGGGCGATATTCACTTTCGGTCCGGCAATATGGCAGTGAATGTCGACGCCGCCGGGCATGACCACGAGGCCGGCCGCGTCAATTTGTCGCGCGGGTCGGATCGCTGGATCGCTGGGCGCCGCCACGATCGCGCCGCCATCAACCCAGATATCGCGGACCTGGCCGTCGATGTTGTTGGCCGGATCGTAGACCGTGCCACCGGCGATTTTTAACAGTTCGGTTGACATGCGTGAAAAAAAGGGGGCTCGTTTCGGTTTTGACGGCGGCGCGGTAAGTAGTAAGTCACATGGGGATTGCCCCCATCAACAGACGTTACTCGTGATTTTGGTGGGCAGCGTCCACTCTACGAGCAGCGATACCAATGGCCGCGCGGATTGCTTCATTCAATGCCACCAGGGTTTCGTAGTCGCTCGGATGCCGCGGCTCGAGAACGGGCCGCAGCCTGAGCGGCACGCCGTCCATGCGAAACATCGTACCCCCGCTTTCGACCCCGAGCATGGCGATCGGCAAGACCACTTCGGCCGCCGCGGTCGTTGCCGTCTCGCGACAATCGATGGCGACGATCGGAATTTGTCGCCACCGATCGCAGGCGACCGAATCCAGCCCGCCCAGCGGGTCGGCGCCGATAACCAGCGCCGCGTCGATCTCGCCCCGTTCGATCGCTCGCGAGTCGGGGAATATTCCGCCTATGTATTGCGGATAGCCGTGCGAAAAATCGACGGCTGGCCCATGGCCCGATCGCCATGCCACGACATTTTCGGCGCCTAGAGCGTTCCCTGGCGGCGGCAATTCTTGGCAAATGAATCGTGTGGCGTCGTTCAACTGTCGCGTGAGCCGGTGAAGCGATTCGACGCTGCGCCGCTCCGTCGGAGAATCCGGCTTTGCCTCGTGCAACAGCACGCCGTACTTGGCTCGTCGCATGTTTACCAGCAGTTCGCGCCAGACATCGAGCGCGGCGCCCGTTTCGCGCAGAACTGTCGGCAAATCCGGCGCCGTCTCGCGGAGCAGCGCCAGCAGCACCTGCACGCTATTGTCAACGGCGGCCGGAGTCGCCGCGACATCGATGCGTTGGCGGGCGAGCGCAACGGTGGCCGATTGCCGCGAATCGACCACGATCACTTGGGCGGCGGACGAAACATACCGCTCAAAAAATCGCGGATGGGTCGTTATCGGATCGCAGTGCCAAACGACAATAAGATCGGCCCGCTGGCGGATTTCGCCGAGGGTGCAAGAATTGGCGCCGACCGTTTGCAGCGCGGCCAGCGATGCGCGGCTACCGGGAACATCCAACACGCCCCCGATCCGTTCGGCGATCTCGACGGCGATCCCCTGCGCCTCGCAACTCGCGCCGCTCAGGCCATGGACAAGCGGGGAGCGAGCGCTCGAGAGGAGTTGGGCCGCGCGAGTAACCGCTTCGTTGCGCGTGACGACTCGGCCCGCTAATTTGCATGGCATCGCCCGATTCGCCGGCGGCGCGAGAAACGCGGCTTGGGCTACAGGGCAGTCGTGCTGTAATCGAGCGATCCGATCGGCAGTTACGTCGATTTCCAAATCGTCGCAAAGGCAACCGCAGAATGGACAAGGGACATCGGTGAAATGTTGCCTGTCCATGCGCTCGTCACTATTATCCCATCGGCAATTCGTATGAGCCACGCCGGCGCCTTCGTGCGGCACGAAACGGTCGGTCGTTACTCGTCGCGATTAGCGTTTTGGCGCCAGGGTCATCATGCACGACAAAAAATAAGCAATCCACAGCGCCAACCAGACGAGGTGGGCGAGTCGCGATTCAGGATGACAAAGCTTGGCGCCAGCCCACCATAGGAGCAGCATCACGCCCATTGCGCCAGCCGCTTCGCCCGGCCCCAGCCATCTTACGCTCGATAGGCACAGCGCGGTAACGGTCGTGATGAGAAATAAATCGGCGAGCGTAAAATTGAACTTCTCGGCGGATTGCTGCTTCCGATCCGCCAATGATTCGAATCGCTCGCGAGCCGCCTTGGCCGTCGTCGCGGCATGGATTTCAGCGGCCGAAGGAAACGACGGCGCCGCCGGTTCGGCGAGTTCCCCGAGCGATGTTTCGTCCGCGGTCACGCCAACCGAATCCACGTCAAATGCCGTTGTCAAATGAGGTGAGATAGGCGCCATAAGGAAAATTGTAACGATTTTTCGCGTTTGAATCGAATCGCGAATAAGATCGGCCCGTCCGATCCGCAAGCAATAAAGAAAAGCGACCCGGCGCACACTATGGGGCGCGGGCTCGATGCTCAAGAAGATTTTTGGCGCATTCGGTTCCTCGGACGGAACCGGCGCGGCGCGGTCGCGCTAGCGGCGCACAGGATCGCGGCGGTTAGCCACTGCTTCCGTGGCATCCAGCACCGTGACGCGCTGGGCCGTGATATGCGGCTTGGCGAACTCGGGCATGTATCCCCGCTGACCGCTGACGCCGACCTGGTGCGCCACGAACGATTGCAGACTCACGCCCGGCGCCGGCGTGACATACGCGACCACCTCGTGATCGCGATTGACGATCGCGAACGGCGGCGCGCCCGGACGCGAAGACTTGACCGGGATCAACTTGCCGCTTGCGTCGAATCGATCCCGCCCTTCAACTTCGGCCAATCCGCCAACCGTTCGCGAGTCGGCCATCGTCACCAGGGGACCGTTCTTGCGATCGGTTTCGGTTTCCACGCGATTCACCGTGTCGGACCGACGCTGGATGTCCTCGAATTTGGTGATCCGGTCCAGCAGCAGTCGAGCCTTGCCGCGCTCCAGCGCCGTTTGCGCTCGTTCGAGCGCCGCGTCGGACCGGCGATGCAGATCTTCGAATCTCCAGACCGACGATTCTTCGACAACCATCGAGGAAAGCGCCAAGTCGATCGAATCGAGTTCGGCTTGGAATGTGTCGGCCTGCGATGTGGCGGTCGGCTTGGCGGCGATTCGATTCGATGCTTTGTCGCGGTCCGCGCGATTGTCGCGGCCGTCCGCGCCGGCGGTCAATGAAACATCGGCGTCACCAGTTCGCTTATTCGCCGGCCGGTCGCGGCGAGTCGTCGCTATTCGGGCCGGCGACGGATCGTCGTCCGCGCTGCCGCCATCGACACTGCCGCCATCGACGTCCTCGCTGTAATACCGATTCTTGCCCCCGGCGGCGGTTTGCGTGACGAAATTTTTTCGGCTATCGCGCTGGGTATTGGCCACGCCCGACTGCCGATCCTCGGGCACGAGGCGGTCGCCAGCCGCCGGATCGCGATCGACGAATTTTCCGAAAACCCAGCGGAATTCGCCGGCCGGCGGGGCAATCTTGCACCACTGCTCGCTTTGACCGGCGCTGAGCAGCGTCTTGACCTCGATGATTTCGACTTCTTCGCCTTTGTCCAGCCGCACCTGGATCACATCCCGGATATCGCTGAACCGGCTGCCCACGCGACTGACCACGCGATCGCCGACGACGGTGGCCAAGCCTTGGCTAGTCGGCTGCAAGAGTCGCGCGGGGATCCAGCTAAAACTGGCGTGCGGCGGCCGCACGGCGTACCAACCGCCCGGGTCGTGCCGAAAGATCTCGACCGCTTCGCCGCGGGAGAGTTTTTCGGTGGGATAATAATTCTTGCCCGGCCCACTGCGAATGTAAACGTCGTCCGAGTTGGCATAGGCCGTATAAGGAAATTCGGCATCCTCGGCCCGAGCCGTGTGACACGGAGCCAACAGCGCCGCGCAATAAATTCCGACGACAATGCTCCAGATGCGCATGGCGCCCACTCCTGCCAAAGACGGCCCAAGATGAGATGAGGGAAGACGAGGCCAGTGCTTGTAGCGAAAGCGAGCCATTGGCTCAAGGGCATTTCCGGCCCGATGCTAGCGACGGACGGAGGAGTCGACAGGATCACCAGGATTAAAACCCAAACAATCCGCCCGGTGGCAGGGGGGGGCTGGAGGCGTCCTCGCCGAAGCCCCGAAGGGTGGAAGCACGAATGTCTAATGACGAATGTTTAATCAATGACGAATGACGAAGCACCGAATGACGAAGGCCTGAATTTGACTTTTCGCTGCGGTTTTAGTCTGTCTCATTTTCGCGACATCAGAGCGCTGCTCGCAGCGCCATGTAGAAATCTTAGCCATTCGTCATTTAAGCATTCGTCATTGATTAGACATTGGGTGTTTCGTCATTCGTCATTTCCGCATCTTGTTAATCCCGTCTATTTTTGCCTCGTCCGTTTATCGCTCACCAAGGACTCGATGACCTTGGAAAATTTTTCGGCGAATCGGGCTCGCGTGTGCTCGGCGCGGGCGAATTGCCAGCCCGCCAAACTCCGGGCTCGCAAGTCGTCGGCTGAGCGATTGGCTGAGCCGATGACGGCCGCGCAAATCTGGTCGACCGTGCAGTCTTCGAGCACGACGCCAAATCCGTCGACATCGACGCCCGATTCGCGGCTGACGATCGTCGTCACCCCTGCGTGGAGACAAGTGACGACGCTGCCCGAGCAGCTTTCGGAGCACGAGGGATTCAACAGCGTGCCGCACTCGCGAGTAATTTCCGCGAACTGAGCACCGGCTAAATCGACCCAGCCTACCGTGCGGATGTTTGGCAACTCGTAAAGTTCGCGGCGATAGAGCCGTTCGAAATCGGGTTCGAGCTTGACCGGTCCACAAACGGTGAGTTGCAACTCCGGCAATTTTGCAAAAGCCTCGAGCGTAAGGTCCAGGCCTTTGTGGACCATGCCGTTTTTGCCCAACCACAGGAATCTCCGCCGAGCCCAGGAAAAATCCTTCGTGTCGTCCCACGGGTACTCGGCGGTCGTCGAGAGCGGGATGCGGTGGCACGGTTTACCGGCGTAACGGAGGGTCTCGACGGTGCTTTCGTTTCCCATTACGGTAAGGCAATCGGCCGCCTCGACTCCAAAGCCAGCCGGGGCGGTTCGCCGCGGCAACAGGACCGCGCCCCGCCGGATGCGCAAGTCTTCCAGCCGCTGATACTCGGCCCGATTTTGAAACAGCCAATGCTTGCCCGTCGCGTGCAGGATCTTCGTGCAGTCCGGACCGACCAGCGGCGCGAGACGCTCGAGATTGCAACCGATATCGACCAGAAACTCGTACGGCTTCTTGGGCGTGAATCGCCGGTCGTCCCAATCGATGACATCGACGCCATAGCCAAACTGGCGAAAGGTCTCGGCAATTTGCCGGCATTCCCAAAGATTCGTATGCGGGTCGGCTTTGTCTCCCGCTTTTCCCGAATCGAAGGCGGCCGTGATATAGGAAATCAGCGCTCGCGGCGGAATGGATTGGTTCGACGGTCGCAGCGGCGGCAGCGACACGAGACCGCGCCGCCGGGTCAATTGTCCAATCACCCGACCGATTTCCCGAAGCGCCTTATTCACGGGCACGACAGTTCCTCGGGGGGCCACGTCAGACGCCGCACGGCGCCGCAGCGGTCAGGCCGGGCGCTGACGATGGGATGGACTGCGCGGCCGGCATCGGCGTAAACAGCGATTCAACCGGCTGCGCCAGCCGGCGGAATTCCACGGTCGGCATCGCCACCGTATCCCAGGCCAGCGAAATCGGCCGAGCGTGGAATGCATACTCGTCGAGCTTCAGTCCCACGAATCCATACAGAGCGCCGCGATACGCGAACAACTGCTCGGCCGGCAGCGGGGCCCGATCGCCCAGCACGTCGTAGGCGAATACCAGCAGGCTCGTGAACTTGCCGCCAAACAGCCGCTGCCAGGCAGCGAGGCTGCGCAGGTCGTCGCGGGTGGACCAATTCTTCCAAAATTGTTTGCCTTCGCCGGAAGCGGTCGGAAACTGGCGACCCTTGACGTCCACCAGCCACGACGAGCCCAATCCGGGCGAGACGATGAAGTCGAGGCTCTTGAGCGATCCATCTCCCATCAAACTCCGCTTGGCCTCGTCCACCGCGACATACGGGATCCGCCGCGTCCGCAAGAACTCCTCGAACGCAGCTTCGTAGAGATTGTTGCGATTGGCCATGAAATCTGTTCCTCGCATTATCCGCTCGGAGCCTTCGCCGGCGCTAGATCGATTGTAAGGGTTCGACAACGTGACGGCCACCGCAAGAAGAGCGGAAAAAACGTCGATCGTCGTTAAAGCTATAAGACTTCTTAATCCCGAAAACCCGAAAAAAGGGACGAAGCGCACAAATCCCTCTTTTCTGGTTTTCGGCCTTTCGGGCTTTCGCAATTATCTCTGTTTGGCCGGAATCAAATCTATTTTCGCGTCATGGCGAATCGCCGGCTTGAGCGTCCAAGCCTCGCGCTTGGCGAGGGCCATCACGTTGGGCGCCCGAAAATTGGGCGGAAAGATGACCCATTTCCAAAGGCCCGGATTGTCGTCGGCGACGTACTTGGCCGACGCCAGTTTGGTCGGCTTGATCTCAATCGTGTCGGGCGCCGATTTGCCACTGGCCATCGCGGTCGCCACCGCGGCGAGCGACCTAAAAAATACCTCGGGCGGTATCCCTCGGCTTCCTAGCCACGCGGCCGACGGGATGCGTCCCTGTTTGCGAATCGAATCGGTCACGTCGGCCGTGGTTCGCAAAAACTGGTTCGCGTCGACCACGGTCGGCTCGTCAAACAAGGGCGGCGGACTGCTCGGCCCCAGCACAATCGGCGGAAGCTTCGGCGGATCATCGTGGCCGGCCGATCGGGCCGTTACGAATTGGCTCAAAATCGCCAATGCCTCGGCCGCCGAGATCGAATAATCATCTCGCCGCTGGAAGCCCGGCTCGTCTCCCACGGCTGCGGCGATCGCTTTCACGTCGTCCGTCGTCCAGACGTGGTCGGCGGCCGCGTCGGCGTAGAGCTTGGCGGCGTCGGTGGCCGTGATGAACCGCACATCGTCGAAATGTTTCATGTACCGAATGTAGCTCTCAAAATTCTCGAAAGCGACGCGGGTCTCACCGGGCGTCTTGGCGGCCGGCAGGTTCCACTGCTCGCGGGGCGGATTGGCGCCGCCGCGAAAATTCACGCCGTCCCAAAATTCCTTGTGGGCGAATTCGCAGGGGTGATAGATGATGCTCACCAGCCCACCCCCTTCGGCCTGGAGTTGCGCTCGAGCCTCAGCGAATTTTTCTTCCGTCTGGGCCAGATCGCCCGGGTCCTTGATGCTCGTCCGCGGCATGTGCGCGATTTGGTAGATGTTCAGGAGCCCGCAATAGTAAAACGGCTTGCCCTCGAGCGCCACATGCCGGCCGGCGTCGAGATAGACCTTCATGCCCCACTCGTGCATCGCGCCGAGTGTCTGCGGGGCCCAAGAACTGCCGGGCTGTCCGTAGCAGGTCGGCGCCTTCCCGAAGATGCGTTTCACGTCGTCCAGGCCCGGCCGCTCGCGGCGGTCGAATTCGGCGACGCCGTCGTCCCAGCCCAGGGATTCCAGATACACGGCCGGC
Source organism: Pirellulales bacterium (assembly GCA_038210495.1). Lineage (GTDB taxonomy): Bacteria > Planctomycetota > Planctomycetia > Pirellulales > DATAWG01 > JBBQWR01. The sequence goes on along the minus strand of JBBQWR010000020.1, from coordinate 61,327 downwards.
GTCGGCTGCACGCTATGAAAATTCGAGTGGTAGCCGATCTCGTGTTTTTTTAGGGCCTCGATCACATCGGTCCGCCCGCGCCGCTCGAGCGTCCGGGCTTTTTCCCCGACGACTTTGAACGTCCCGCGGATGTTCACGCTCGTCAGAAAATCGGCCATGTGCAGCGCCGCGTCATCGCTCGCGGGCAACAAGTAATCTTCCGTGTCGAACCACAACACGACATAGACTGGCGCCGAGGGCGGCGCAGCTGCCGCCGCGACCGGGAGCATGGGGAGCAACAAACATGTCAGCAGCGCCAGTCCACACGCGCGGCGAGAAAGAGCGGTCATAGGGCCTCGGCAATTTTCATAGGAACGTGTAACGTGGGCGCAAATCGGCCAGCGTGATATCCGACACTATAATCGATCGGCGCCCGATCCGGCTTCGACGGGCCAAAGAACGGGTCGACATCACTTGCCGTCGGCAGGCGGGCCCGGTTGCAACTTGACCACTTCTTGAGCGCGGGCGCGGCGAGCGAAGAAAGCGAATCGCCGCCAGGATTGGTTTTTGAGTTGATCCACGAGAACGGCGATCAGAATCACCGCCCCTAGCACGATCTTTTGCGTGTAGGACTCAACGTTCGTCAGGTTCATGCCGTTTTCGATGACTCCGATAATCAAGGCGCCAATCAGCGTCCCCAGCACCTTTCCCTCGCCGCCGCCGAGACTCGTGCCGCCGACCACCACGGCCGCGATCACATACAGCTCGGCCAGCGGACCGTATTTGGGATCGCCGCTCTTGAACAGCGAGGCCGTGATGATGCCCCCCAGGCCAGCGAGGGCGCCGCTCAGCGTGTAGACCAAAAGCACGATCCTCCGCACCGGCACGCCCGACAACCGCGCCGCCTCCGCGTTGCCGCCAACGGCGTAGATATACCGGCCGAGCGTCGTGCGAGACATGATCACATGGGCCACCAGATACAAAATCACCATCAGCGTGACGGCGTTCGGCGCTCCAAAATCGGTCCCCCGCCCGAGCCACATGAACGAGTCCGGCAATGCGTCGATCGATTCGCCTCCGGTTAATTTGAACGCCCCGCCACTGGCGATCAGCATCATCGCCAGCGTGACGATGAACGCTGGGATGCGAAAGCCCGTGACCATGAACCCGCAAAACAGTCCGGATAGCGCACATAGAGCGATGCCGCCGAGCGAGCCGAAAACCAGCCAAGCCGGAGTCGCCCCTTCGCCGCCACCGAACCGAGCGATCGAGTAGGTCGCGAATACGGCCGAGAGCGCAATCAGGCTGCCGACCGATAGATCGATTCCCCCGGTGATAATGACCATCGTCATACCGATCGCGATGATCGCGATCACGGCGATCCGGTTGGCGATATTGAGCAGATTCTTGGACGTCAGAAAGTCGGGCCAGCCGCTAGAACTTGGCAGATGGACATCCGCCTTTTCCAAGGCCGAAAATTTTCCCCGATGCTCAAGGAGCGACCACGAGGCGGTCGATTGCGTGGCGGCGACCGCGTCGACTTTCGCGCCGCTGGCGGTGAGTCTTTCGAGCTGCTGGCGGAGATCGGCGGGCGTGCCTTGAACGGTCGCGACGATGTTCGAACCCAGTTGTTTCTGGACGGCGGCGACGAACTGCGCGTCCTCGCCGGTATTGCCCGCGACGATAAGCACTTTTGCGGCCGCGCCGTGGGCGGACGCGATTTGCGCGGCAACCTGCTCGCCCGCGCTGCCGCCGGTCGCGGACCGCTCGGCATAGGTGGCCCAGCTGAAATAACAGCAGAGCAGCAGCAAGACGAAGATCATGCCGTAGTCGGCGATGAACCGGGAAAGATAGGATTTCATAAGTTGTCGTTGTAGGTCAGGCACTCTGTGCCTGACGGCTCGCCGCGAGGGATTAAATGAATTAGGGGCGCCATGAAAACTTGACGTCTCGCACGTCAGGCAGGATGCCTGACCTACGGTTAACCGATCGCCAATTTCATGATCTGTTCTTGCGTTGCTTGCCGGGCGTCGGCGATTTCGCCCGTGATTCGGCCATTGTGCATCACCAGGATTCGGTCGCTCATGCCGAGCACCTCGGGTAGCTCGGAGGAGATCATCAAGATGGCCTTGCCCTCGGCGGCGAGTTGGTTGATGAGCTGGTAAATCTCGTACTTGGCGCCGACGTCGATGCCCCGGGTCGGCTCATCGAAAATTACCACATCGGCGTTCCGCTCGAGCCATTTGGCGAGCACGACTTTTTGCTGATTGCCGCCCGAAAGTTTTTTGGCCTGCTGCTCGGGATTGGAGATGCGAATCGACAAGCTCCGCACGTAGCCGTCCAGCGCGGCCCGTTCGCGGCGCTCGTGAATAAAGCCGGCGGTCGAAAATTTTCGCAAATTGGGGAGCCCGAAATTGTCGCGAACCGAGTGACTGAGGACCAAGCCCTCGGTCTTGCGATCTTCGGACAACAGCGCGACGCCGGAGCGGATCGCGCCGCGCGGCGATCGCGTATCGACCGGCCGATCGTCGAGCGTGACCGTGCCCCGCTCGGCCCGGTCGGCGCCAAAGATCAGCCGCGCCGTCTCGGTGCGCCCAGCGCCGATTAAACCGGTCAACCCGAGCACTTCGCCCCGACGGACGTCAAAGCTCACGTCGCGAACCTTATTGCCTCGCGAAAGATGGCGGACCGAGAGCCGCGCCGCGCCGATCGTCGCCGCGCGCTTCGGAAATTCTTGGTCCAGCTTGCGGCCGACCATCAGCTCGATGAGCCGGTCGCGCGAAAGCTGACCGATCGGAAAGTTGCCCACCCCTTGGCCGTCGCGCATGACCTGAGCCCGATCGGCGATCGCAAACACTTCGTCGAGCCGGTGGCTGACGTAGATGATCCCGATCCCTTGCCCCTGCAGCTCGCGAACGATCGCGAACAGCCGGTCGACTTCGCGGGGCGTCAGCGTTGCCGAGGGCTCGTCCATCACCACGATCTTGGCGTCGATCGCCAGCGACTTGGCGATCTCGACGATCTGCTGCTGGGCGATGCTCAGTTCGCGGCAGAGCGCGTCGGGATCGATATCGACACCCAGTCGGGCGAAAAGCTCTTTGGCCAGCCGCCGATGCTCGCCGCGGCGGACAAAGCCCAATCTCGTCCGCTCGCGGCCAAGAAACAGATTCTCGGCGGCCGTCAGCGCCGGCACGAGATTGAATTCTTGGTAGATCACGGCCACGCCCGCTCGATTGGCGTCGACCGGGCCGCGGAATACGACGGGCGCGCCGCCGATCTCGATCGACCCGGCATCGGGCCGATGGGCCCCGGCCAGCACCTTGATGAGCGTGCTTTTGCCGGCGCCGTTTTCGCCGAGTAGCGCGAGCACCTCGCCAGGACCCAACTCGAGATCCACGCCGCGCAGGGCTCGAACCCCGGGAAACGATTTCTCGATTCCCGTCATGCGAAGCAGTGGGGCGGCGGGAACAGCAATGGACATGGGGAGGCTAATGACTAATGACGAATGTCGAATCAACGACGAATGACGAAGCTCTAATGACTAAGGTTTGTGATTTCGACTTACCGAGCGAGATTTAACCGCCAGCGAACGACCCCTAGCATAGACCTTCGTCATTCGTCATTTAAGCATTCGTCATCGATTAGACATTCGTCACTAGACGTTTGTCATTCTCATCGATTCGTCATTTCAATCCCGGGTCCTTCTCGCCGTCGGCACGGCGATAGAGCGACGTCGGAATCAGGAATTCCGCAGGGACTTTTTCGCCGTCGAAATACGCCAAAATCGTCTCCATCGTTTTGACGCCGATTTGGTCGGGGAATTGAATCGGGTCGGCGTAGATCTTTCCCGCTTTGATCGCCTGCTTGCCGTCGATTTGGCCGTCGAACCCGATGATCTTGATTTTGTCGGCCTTGCCCGCTTTTTCGACGGCCGCAACCGCGCCCAGCGCGCACGGGTCGTTGATCGCGAAGATGCCGGCCAGATCGGCATGCGATTGCAGGCTGTCTTCGGTCGACTTGTAGCCCTGCTCCTTTTGGCCCCCACCGGGTAGCTCGGCGACGATTTCGATCGAGCCCCCGGCGGTTGTTTTCTCAGCGGCCGGTTTATCGGTGGCCGATTTGTCGCTGTCGGGTTTGCCGCCGAATTTGGAATCGGATTTCACGGCCTCGTTGTGGGCATCGATCACTTCCTTGAAGCCTTTGACGCGAAGCTGGCTGGATTCGGCCTGCTTGAAATCGAGGATCACGACCTTGCCGCCGGACGCGCCGAGGGCCTCGATCATCGCGTCCCCGGCCATCTTGCCCCCTTGATAGTTGTCGGTCGCCACATGGGTCACGACCTTCGCGTCCGGCGACAAGCATTTGATGTCGCACGTAAACACGGGGATGCCGGCCTTGTTGGCCTCTTGGATCGCCGGGCCGATGGATTTGCTGTCGCAGGGGCTGAGCACGATCGCCGAGACTTTCTTGACGATGAAATCCTTGATCTGGTTTTGCTGCTTGGCGACGTCGTTGTCGCCGGAGACAACGACCGTCTCATAGCCGTGCTTGGCCGCCACGGTCGTGATGTTGTCGCCGATGACCTTGAAAAACGGATTGGTGAGCGTGAGCAGCGAGACGCCGATCACGCCACTGGATTTTGGTTTGTCGGCCTTATCCGGCAAGCCGGTCTTCGTGCATGAAGCCGCCGTCGCGAGCAGGCAGCTGATTCCCAGTAGTCCGGTCAGAGCAGGGTGGTATGCCCCGCGATGGTTGCCCAGGTTCATTGGCGATCGATCTCCACGGCGGTTTTGTGAGGGCTTCTAATAAAGAATCTTCGTTGAGCCTGCCGTCTTCATTACGGCCAGCAACTTTTCAATTGCCAAACATTCAGCGACTTGGCCGTCGCGCCGTCACCACGGAGCGCGAGCGGCCGCGTCGCGCCTTTTTCCGGTTGGAAGCACGAGGCCATCGTCACGATCCCACCGCTCGCAAAGACTTCGATCGAGCCGCGATCCAACAGGATCGTCAGCGACAGCTTGCCGCCGGTCAACGGGAGCGGCGCCGTCTTGCCCAGCAGCCGCAGTTCCTGCTTAGCCGTGTCATAACTCAAGTCGGCGCCCCGCAGGCCGAATTTGAGCTCTTTCGCGGCGCCGACTTCGATCTCGGCTCGGATGTCGAGCGTGTCGCCGCTGATTTCGGCGAGGGGATTATCGGACCCCTTGAGGGCGCCATGCCAATCGCGATGCTCGCCGCGAAGTGATTCGATCTCCTGCACCGGCTGCCGGCAAACGCGCAAACCGTCGGCCGTTTTGGCGAGCGCCAGCGTCGACGGAAACGACATCTGCTGATTGAACGGCATGCCCGGGTATTTGCCGCCGCTCATCCAAGCGATCTGAATCCGGCGGCCATCGACGCTCGGGATATCGCTATACGTTTGAGCGGCGTAATAGTTGGCGCCGTATTCGAATCGATACGGGCCCCCTTCTTTCGCGAACTTGATGCCGTCGAACGAGCCGATCAGATAGTTGCCGTTGCCGCCCCAGAATACCCACTTCGTGGCGCCCGAACCGTCCGGCGTTTTTAGCTCGAACATATCGGGACACTCGCCGGCGCCGAACACGGGCAGATCGCTCAGCTTAGTCCATTCCTTTAAATCGCTGGAGCCAAACAGCGCATACTGCTCACCGTCCAAGAACAGCGACATCACCCACTTCTTGGTCGGAGCGTGCCAAAAAACTTTCGGATCGCGGTTTTGGCCGACGATGTGCGGAAGCACCGGATTTTTTTCGTATTTCCGCCACGTTCGCCCCTCGTCGTTACTGGAGGCGATGCACTGCGTGAACGGTTTGCCCTTCGATTCGGCCGACGTGCCGCCGGCCGCGGTGTAGATCGCCACGAGCGGCGCCGGCTTGGCGCCGTCCTTAACTAATGAAGGACTTGGCCGCGAGTCGAGCTGTTTACCGAACCCGGCCGTGTCCCTCCAATCCACGACGGCCGATCCCGAGAACATTGTCCCCAGCGAATCGGGCTCCAGCGCATGGCCCAACTGCCGCCAGTGCAACAGGTCCTTACTGACCGCGTGCCCCCAGGTCATGTTTCCCCAGTCGATTCCCGAGGGGTTGTGCTGGAAGAACAGATGATACTCGCCGCCATAAAACACTAGGCCGTTGGGGTCGTTGAGCCAGTTCCGCTCGGCCGTGAAATGAAACTGCGGACGGAGCGATTCGCGGTATAAGACAGCCACTTCCGGAGCCTCGGCCTTGCGACGATCGCTCTGAACAATTTGATCGATGTTGATGTGGCCCCAACCCCCGGTGGCTTTGTCCACGATCTCGATCCTCGCCGTCTTGTTGGCCAGATCGCTCAGATCCCAAGTGGCCCAGTCGAGCCGCTCGTCGTCTGGGCCGCTCGTGGCGCGAACGACCTTGTTGTCGACGAGCAGATTGACGCAGGTCTCACCCGGATGGTTGCCGCCACCGATCAGGAAATTCAAGAACTTTCGCTCGATGCGAAACTCGGGCGACGTCAGCGTCCCGGTCGCGGCATCCCCGTGCAAAAAGCTGTTCGCGAGCCCGTGCCCCTGGAACCCGCTAACCGGCATTTGGTCGGGCAGCGTGCCTTGCGCCGGCGCGGAGCCAAATGCGTCCCCCGTGGCCTTCCACTCGCCGTAATCCTTCCCCTCGAAGTCGGCGACGACAATGTCGGCGCGAGTCTCGCGGGGCGCATCAGCCGCGGACGACATTCGCGGCCCCTGGCCAATCAGCACGATGGCGACCAGTGCCAAGGGGGCAATCGCCAGCAACGCCGGCCTATGAAAAATAAGACTCAACATTTCGGACGATCTCTCGATACAGAAATTGTGGCGCCGTCGTGAGCCGTTAACGCGCCTTGGCGGGACCCTTCGCCGGCTCCGACGATAAATCGAAATCGATTTGGTTGGCCCCTTCGTGCGTTTGGGCCGGCTGACCGTCGGCGTATCGCTCGGGCAAAATGCTGACAGGCACTTCGCGCTGGGCGCCGGTCACGTCGGTAAACCGCCGCGGTTCTTTCGCCTGCAGCGTAAAAGTCGCCACGAGTTTGCCCACCGACGCGTGCTCGCAGTGATATTTGCCCTCTTCGATTGTCGCTCCGGCGACGGCGCCCTGGCCGGCCCCGGCGGGGCTGAATCGAATCGCGCCCTTGGGCGCCGGCTGGCCATCGACGCGGACCACGCCATCGACCGTCGCCTCGGGAAACGCCGGCGCGTGACTGCAACCGGCGACCGCCAGCAGGCCGCCGCCGAGCATCGTCGCGATTCGAAAAGATACTTGAGTCACGTTGTCCGCCTTTCCAATGACTTTGCCGACCGCGTCAGCCTTTGTCAGAAGGCGCCGATATTTTCGCTGCCATACGCCGAGCAAAGCCCTCGCCAGACGGTCACGTCCATCGAGTCGGTGAAGAAATGGATCGAGGCGTCGCCCATTGCGCTGTTGACTCCGCCTGGATGGGCGCTGCGCGAAGCGATCACCTGATTGGTGTCGTTCATGTCGACCACGCACGGCACCTCGAGCACGCGATGCGTCGTGCAGTTGTTGGCCACGATATCGGCCGACGTGGAGTTAGGAGTCAAATAGCCCTCGAACGATTGCCCCCCTTCGGCGAGCATTCCGTCGCCGGGCGGTCCCCAATATTCCGGCCCATGCACGGGGAGCGTTTCGCTGAGGGCCAGTGTGTTGCTCAATCCATCGCGAATATCGGCGGCCGTTTGTCCATGCCCATTGTTGAACATGGCGCCCTGGAAGACGACGCCTCCCATCTTTTGTTGCATGTAGCCCGTGTTGCCGTAGCACACGGCGTAGTTCAATCGCGTCCGCGAATACACGTCCCAGTTCTGCACGCCCGAAGAGCCACCACCCAGCTCACCAGGCCGAGGCTCATTGATCTGGAGCGAATCGTCCGGGCAGACATAAACAGGCACGATCTGACTGCGGGCCGTCGCATTCACCTGGCTGACCTGGGGCTGGTGAAAATCGTACATCGCGTAAACGTTGGACTGCTCGATGTAGGGCAGGATCAACGTCGGCCAAGTGAAGTTGTTGGAAAAATCCTGATTGGTCGGACGATTCCAGCCGTTCTTGCCCAGCACGCTGGCCTGAATGCCCCCGGCCGGAAACACGTGCAACCGATTTTCATACGACTGAAAGGCCAGCGCGAGTTGGCGAATTCCGTTGGCGCACTGCACTCGGCGACCCGCTTCGCGAGCGGATTGAACCGCGGGCAGCAGCAGAGAGACCAACACGCCGATGATCGTAATCACGACCAAGAGTTCCACTAGCGTGAAGCCAGGCTTGACGCGGCGCGTTCGCAACCGAAGGCGATTACAAACAACCAAGTTGTCGGCATAGTGTGCGTTCATGGTCGGCATGAGCCTTATAGTGGCGTGGTGGCAGTTGGCGAAGTGCCTATTTCATGGAAGTCATCGCGAATGGAATTCGGCAATGGCGCGAACGCGCCGTGGTGCGAGCAAATTACGGCCGCCGTCTCGTTGGCCCGGCGATTGATCTGGTCTAGGCTCCAGCCGGCCAAGTAGCCAAGCGTCATCGCCGCGCAAAACGCATCGCCGGCGCCGATGCTATCCCGCAGCCGGACCGGCAAGCCACGCTGCTCGGCGGTCTCGCCCGCCGAATACAGCAGACTACCGTGAGCGCCGCGCGTCAAGGCGACCATGCGCAAATCGTACCGAATGGCCAATTGCTCCAATTGCCGAGACGTTGACCCTTGCAAATCGAGCATCGCCGCCAGGGTCGCCAGCTCGTCGTCGTTCAGCTTGAGCACATTGGCGAGCGTCAGCGACTGGCGGATCACCGGCTCGGAGATGAACTCTTGCCGCAAGTTGATATCCAGCACGCGGAGGGCCGTTGCCGGCGCCGCGCGGACGAGCGTCTGCACGGCCCGTCGAGACGTTTCGCAGCGCTGGGCGAGCGTGCCGAAACAGATTGCGTCCGCCCGGGCGACCACCTCGAGCGCCGCCGAGTCGGCCACGAGGCCGTCCCAGGCCACGTTTTCGTGGATCGTGAAATGATGATGCCCGGTCGGGTCGTGGTCCACCGACACGGTACCCGTGGGAGACAAATCGTCGACCGCGATCGTGTCAAGCAACAGTCCGCGCTGTCGAGCCTGGTCCAGTAATTCGGCCCCCAGCGGATCGGCGCCGACTCGACTGATGATTTGGGCCCTGGCGCCGAGATTGCCGGCGTGGAAGGCGAAATTGGCCGGAGCGCCCCCCAACTGCTTTCCCGAGGGAAGCAGGTCCCATAAGATCTCGCCCACGGCCACGACTTGATACGGCATGCCCAGTCCTTTGCGGCGGAAGACGGAAGCCAACGCGTCAAACGCCAATGGTCTCGATTTCGATTTCTTTAGTCGGGAGAAGAGTCCGCCTCGACAATAGCAAGAGCGATCGATGCGGCAACGTGCCGCGACAGCCATCGCCGCCAGATGTCGAACCGGCCCGTCGATTGCCGCGCAATGCTCCCATGATAACCCAACCGCTAAGCCGTAGTCGAATGCCGCCATGAAATCCTCAGCCACCACCCCGGTCGGATTAGACTCGACTTCCCGCCGAAATGACGCGAAAATAGCTAACGCGGCTGAAGGTCAATTGAATTCGTCGACCGGGGGTTTCGCTTCGCTTCACCCCCGGCTACTTTCGCTTCGCGTTGACGCCGCTAACGCGGCTAAGCAAGAGGGCACTCGAATCGAAAAGGAGGGGGGATCCCGTCCCGCGCCGGCGACCAAATCATCAATAACGCGGCCGAAGACCGAAAATGCCATCATTCGGACCGACGGGAATTTGGGATAATCGTACGACGATGTTGCGCGGAGAGTGTCGTGAGTCAGGTTAACGAGACCGATTGCGTTGGCGCCATGTATCGAAATTCACGTTGATTCCTGACCCCCGGACGGATCGCCTGCCCATGCAACCTGCTCAATCGGTCGCTTATCTGGTGTTCGACACCGAGACGGTCGCCGATGGCGGGCTAGTGTCGCGGTTGCGGTATCCGGGCCAACAGCTCGATCCGGCGGTCGCGATCGCCCGGTATCGCAGCGAACTGATGGCGAAGTTCGAGAGCGATTTCATTCCCTACACGTTTCAAATTCCCGTGGCCGTTTCGGTGGCCAAGGTGGATTCCGATTACCGGCTGCTCGACATCGTGTCGCTCGACGAACCTGCGTATCGGCCGCACGTGATCGCCGAGCATTTTTGGCGCGGCTGGGAGCATTATCGCCGGCCCACGCTGGTCAGCTTCAACGGCCGAACGTTCGATATGCCGATGATGGAACTGGCCGCGTTTCGTTACGGGATTCCCTTGCCGGGTTGGTTCTCGAACCGTGCCCGGAGCAGCGACCAACCGCGGAACCGCTACAACACGGCTTCTCATTTGGATTTGATGGAACTGTTGACGAATTTCGGTTCGTCCCGCTTCGTCGGCGGATTGAACTTGGCCGCCAATCTGCTGGGCAAGCCCGGGAAAATGGACGTGCAAGGGCACATGGTGCAGGACATGCACGACGCCGGCCAACTCGTCGAGATCAACGACTACTGCCGCTGCGACGTGCTCGACACGTACTTTGTGTTCCTGCGAACCCGGGTGCTGGTCGGCGAGCTGTCGCTGGAAGCCGAGCACGGATTGATCGTGGCCGTCAAGGAATGGCTCGAGTCGCGAGCCGATACGATGCCGGCCTATCGAAGCTATCTGGAACGCTGGGGCGATTGGTCGAATCCCTGGCCCTCGGCCAGATGAACGCCCCGGCGCCCGGAATGCGGCAAGCGACTTTACTTTTGAATCGAGCCTCTCAGGCGTTCGATGTCCGATTGGACGTTATTAAACCGGCTCGGCCAATCGGTGGTCCGCAGTTTGTCGACCGTTTTGCGAGCGGCGTCCCATCGCTTCTGATGGACTTGCGCCTCGGCGAGCTTGACTAGCCCTGTCGGTTCGAGCCGGCGCAGTTCGGCCGCCTCGCGCCATTGGTCGATCGCCTCGTTCCAGCGATTTTGCGTCTGCCGCAGTTCGGCGAGCGCCTGATGGTTCTCCGCCTCGGTCGGGCCGGCCTCGACGATGCTGGTCGCCGCCCGCTCGGCTTCGGCTTCATCGCCGCTGAGTCGCTTCGCAAGCTGCGTATAAAGCGACAGGTCGTGGCGATCGAAATCGACCAGCGCCAGCAGTTCTTTCGTGGCCTGCTTGGGCTCGTGCATCTCGTCGTAGCTCCGGATCAATCCTTGATAAATTTCCTTATCGTTCGGTTGCAGGCTCTTGGCGAGATCGAGCTGCGGAACGGCCTTTTTGAATTCGTGACGATCCTCCAGGTACACCATGCCCAGCATCTTGCGGATGATGGCGCTGTCTTCGCCCGACTTCGTCGTCTCGTCGTCCCAATGCTTGACGAAATCGTCGAGGTCCTTCGCTTGCCGCAGAACATCGTGCAAGACGGTCATCGCGGCGGCTCGCTGAGGATGAGTGGCGCCCCAGCATTCGATTGCGCCGGATGCCGCATCGACGGCCAGTTGCGTGTGCCCCAGGGCCGACTCCGTGCCCGCAAGCTGTTGATACCAACTCGACAGCGTCGCATCACCGCTGCCCGCTCGGGGATGGTTCCGCTGCCGGGCGGAAATCGCTTCGCGGAACAATCCGGCGGCCTTGTCGAGCAGGGCGCAGTCGAAGCAGGCGGCGGCGAATTGGCTCACGTTGTCGTCGGTCCAGCGGCCGCCGCCATGAAAGTGCTTGTCGGTCCGAGCCACAAGCTCCCCGAGTTGCGCCGGCCGCTTGGAGTGGTGGTACGCCCGCATGAGCATGACGCGCAGACGCATGTTGTCCGGAAGCTCGGCGACGAGCGGTTCGAGAACCGAGATCGACTCGGCGAAGCGCGCATCATCGTGCAAGTACTGAGCCAGCGTTTGCCGGCCACCTTGATCGAGCACGCCATCGCCATTGGCAACCAGCAATATCTCGATCGCGCGATCGTGGGCGTCGATTCCAAACCACAGATAGTTGGCGATAAACGTCACCCGGCGACCGGAAGATTTGTATTCTCGATACACGTCCTCGGCGGCCTTGGCGAAATCGACTTGCTTCGCGGCCCAATAGTAGTTCGACGATGAGTTCTTGAAGAAGATGTATTGATTTTGCGTTTCGCCCGTCGCCAGGTATTGCTTGAGCTCGACGACGACGAGCTTCAACGCCCGAGCTTGGAGATCGGGCACATCGTTTTCGGCGACGCTGCGATCCTCGCCCAGAGCATAAGCGAGCGCGCTCCAGGCGTTGTTCTGCGTGACTTCGAGCCTCGCGGGCCACTGCTCCATTCGCTCGACGATATAGGTTAGGGCTTCGCGCCGGCCGAGCGCCTCTCGAACCAAGTTCAGCGGCGACGTCGCCGTGTTGCTGTACAGCGACTGCTGTTTACGGAGAACGACCGGGATCGTCTCGAACGCCAACTTGCGAATGGCGTCCGCCGCGCCGGCTATCTTGCCACGACGAGCGATGTCGAGTGTTTGGATCAGATGATTGATCGCGACTTGCCGGCCGTCTTCCTGTTTTGCGTCCGCGAGATGTTTCTCTCCATACGCGAGCAAGGCTTGCAAAAGCGGGTCGCCCTTGCCGAGCGAAACTTCTCCCTGATGTTCGAGGGCGTGGTTGTACAAGGTCCAGAGCCGGTCGTCGAGCCAGGCGGTTTGCTGAGGGCTCGCCGGATGATCCAGGTATTTTTTCAGCAGGGCCTCGCCGGCCACATGCCGACCGGCGTCCTGCAACATGCTCGCATATTCGTCCAGGACTTGATCGTCTTCATACGGCCATAGGCCGCGGTGGGAATCGTCGTACGCACGGATCTCTACCTCGAACAGGTCGAGGCCTTCCCGCTTCTGCCCGTATTGCCAGTACAGCAATCGAGACAGTCCGCTCGTCATGGCCAGATGGTCGCGACTGGCGGCCGGCGTCCGTTTTAACAGTTCGCGGAGTTCGCGAAGCTGCTCGTCGCGGAGGCGATCGTCGGGCAGGTGGTTCAGACTCACGAGAAAATTGGCCATCAAGCGAGGCTCGCCGTCCGACCATTTTCGCTCAAACGCCCTGCGAAGAGTCGCCAAACAAGCTTCGACGTGCGGCCCGCGCTGATTCTGAACCTCTGCCGACTGGCGCTCGATCATCGCTTCGAGCAAATCGAGCGCTCGCCCATCGATTGCCGTGAGGTCTCGCTCGCGCAACTTTTTGATTCGAGCCAAGATCTCGTCGGCCGTTGACTCCTTGCGCATTTCTCCGAGGAGACTACTTTGCAATGCTTGGAGAAACGGATAGACCTGCTGCGGCGAGCGGCCGAGCATGGAGTCGGGAATCATCTGCAACAGCCGAAAATCGCGGCAGGCCATATACAACTCGCGCAGCCGCCAGAGGTAGTTGCTCGGGTTGGCCGACTTCTCGAACAAGGCTCTGAACGCCAATAGCACGTTTTCATCGAGTTCCGTCGGCAGGGGGCGATCGCCGTAGGATTGCCAGCGATTGCGGACGCCGTCGACATAACGACTCAAATAGCCTTCGGGCATGTGCAAGAACGACTGATACTGGGCCGTTTCGAATGCCTCGCGGCGATTGAGGGCCAAATTCCAGCCGGCCAGCGTGCGGTAATCGCCGGCGGTGAGCAGATGGTCTTTCTCGGCTTTCTCATATAACTGCACGGCCTCCTCGAGCTTGCCGAGTTCGGCAACGACCATGGCCAGCGTTTTTCGCCACGGCGCCGTCGTCGCGTCGTCGCGGATCCAAGCTCTTAATTCGCGCTCGAGCTGCTCGGTACGGTCTAGGACGACGAGCAATTGGAATTTGGTTTGCTTCCAAGCCGCCGCCGCGTCGCCGCCATACCCGATGCCGGCGTCGATATACTTGACCAACCGCTCGATCGATTGTGGCTCGGCGCTGCGCTGGCTGGCGAGATACATGACGCTTGTGAACGCACGTCGGCGAACCATTCCGTCGAGCAGCGCCTGTTGAATCTTGTCGGGTGTCGGCTCATCGTCGCCGCCGTTCTCCTGCGGCTTGGGTGGTAGCTCGCCCAACTTGGTCCAGCAGAAGTCGCGATAGGCCATGGCGCGCTTGTGCTGCGCGGCCTTGGCGGTCGCGTCGCCGCCGTCGACAATTTGCGATAGCTGCACATTGAGCCAGCCCTGCTCCATCCGCAGCCAATCGGCGAGTCGGTCTTTTTGATCCTCCGCTCGTTTCGCCTCGGCGGCCAAACGCTCGACTAACCCGGCGATCGCCTCCTGACGAATTTGGGCGCGCTTTTTGAACAATTCGGTTCGTGTCAATTTGTCGACGTCTCCTTTGTCTTGCAGCGCGGCGTTGGCTTTCGTCTGCCGACCGGCAAGCATGGCATCGTCGAGCCGGTGGAGCGCCGCCGCTTGGGCCCACGCATCTAGGCCAGCGCCCGCCGGGACCGTCAACCGAGGAAGCGTGTCGAACGCCTCGCGTTCGATCGCGTCAGTCCATTTTTCCGAAAGTAACGCGTCGAACAAAGCGGCAATGTACGACGGCGCGAGATCGGCCGTCGCGTTCTCGATCCGCTCGCGCAAGAACGGCAGTAGTTCCGTGTCGCTGAAGCGATTGGCGTAGATCGTCCGTAGGGCTTCGCCGAGCGCGTGCTTATCGAGTTTGCCTTCTTTGTCCTTCGCCTTTTCCCATCGATCGTGAAGCCGAGTCGCAATCTTTTTCCAGATGCCGCGCGGCAATTCCGACGACTCCACTTGCCGCCGTCCGTCAATCGGCTGGTCGAGTTCGAGTCGACCGGAGAGTACGTTGCTGACAAGGAATGCGATTTGCTCCGGCGTCAGTTTTTCCAAATCGGATTGCAATAGATTCAAATAGAATCCGCGGAGTCGATCGCCGGCGTCCGAGTCGTTAATCCGATAAAAGCCCACTGCACGCTGGGCAATGTCCACGTGTTCTGGAATCCTGACAAAGAACCGCGCGGTTTCCGAGAGTTCGCCTAACCACTGCGGCCAAGCACGATAGAAAGACAGATTGTAAGAATTTCCGTGGGCGTACTCGATCGCCGCGTCCAGTCGGGCTCGCGCGTCGGCCGGAATCTTACCCTCGATGCGACCCTCCTTAAACCACCGATGCACGAGCGCATTGGCGGCGTCCAACCGATCGTTGTAGACGAGCGCTGAAAGATGCTGCTGATAGGGCGAAGTCGACTCTGGCTTGCGGTCGACCCAAGCGGTCGTGAATTTCAGCAGCTCCGCCCACCGCGTCTGCATCCGATACAAATCGGCGTAGGCTGTGTGCAACGTGTCGTCGTCATAGGAAGTTCGCTCCTCGGGCCGAGCCAGCTGCTTGTCGAGCCAGGCGTAGGCCGATTCCGCTTGGCCTGCTTGCATGAGACGCCGGGCGTAATCGGCTTGCGAGGAAACGTCCCAGGGAGCGTCGGCGGCCAGCTTTTTGTGAATCGCCAGCGAATCTTCGACGCGCCCGAGCTGGTCGTCAAGTTCCGCCATCCGCGACTGCCAGTTGCGATGCAAATTTGAGTCGGCCGGCTGCCGATCGTAGGCCGGTTTCATGACCTGAAGCGCCGCGACGCTCTCGGCCGGTCCGCCCACGCTCAACAGTTGACTGACGATGAACTCGGCCAAAAACGCATCGTCCAATTGGCGTTTGTCACTCAATAACTTGCCTTCCTTGAGCAGCCACTGCCGAGCCTCCTCATTGCGGCGGCGGACGATGTCGATCATCGGCCGCAGCCAACGAACGCCGGTCTTGTCGGCCGCCAATTTTTCAGCCGCGTCGAGATGCTTGCTGACTTCGTCCCATTGCTGGAGTTGGCAGTTGTCGAGGATCATCAGGATCCGATCGTCGAACGTTGCCGAGCCGTCGGCCACGCGTTGCCGGGCGTCCTTGATTCGGGGCAAGGGCTGCTGGAGCTGTTGCACCCTGGGCAGCAATACCAGCTCTGCCTTTATCCGCTCCTCGTACATGTCCAGGGCAAGTTCTTTGACGCGGTAGACGGACTCCGCGACTTTCCGATCTTTGCCGTCGGTCGTGATGGTGTTTTGAGCCCACCACGAACCGGCTACCAGAACAAAATCGGAATAACTCGTGGCGCCTGTCGATTTCCCTTCATCCAGAGATTCTTGCTTGATGACGACGTGTTTATCCGTATCGATCGTGAAGCGCTGTTCAGAGCTTGAGCCAGGCGCCGAGAGAACCAGCTTCGCCTGGTGCTCTTCCGCTTTTTCCACTCGGGCGGCCCAGCCACGATAACTCTCATGCAGCGGCGAGAGCGACCAATCGCCGAGCGCCAGCGGCGGCGTGATGAGATCGCGGTCTATCGAGGGCCGGACCATTCCAAGCAGAAACGCCAGCGAAAACACGCCCCGCCGTTTCTTGTCGCAATAATTGACAATCGATTGCGAGTCGCGGTCGGCCGGTTTAGTGAGCCACGCGGCCGGCGAGTACAGGGCCAGGTTGCCGCTATGGTACGTCATGCGTTTCCAAACCGGATCGAACGAATCGGTCGAGCTGGTCATTTCGACGCCGCCGGCCAATTTTCGCAGCGCCGCTAACCGCGAAAGGCTCTTCGAGAGCGCGATCGCCTCGGCGGACCAGTTGGGGGAATCCTTAACGACCGGCGGCTTCGGCGGGGGACCACCGAGCGCCGGGAACAGCGTGCCAATCCAAGACGTGGTATTGGGGTAATACCGTCGACCGTAGTAACTGTACGCTTGGTCGTATCTGATCGGTCCGCGAGTTTCGGATAACGAATCGACCGCGCTTAGAGACGAACCGAGAAACAACTGCGACTCTCGTCCGTTTTGCAGACCACGCGCATCCCACGGCTCATTCGATTCGCGGTCGTCAAGTCGCTTATCGAATTCGCCCATTGGCCTGGCTGCGGCCGCTGGTCCGAGCAACAGTTTTTCGTCGTCGTCGAAAAACTTTCCGCCTTTACCAGTCTGATCCAGGCCGGCGAGATCCGAGCGGTCGCTAGATTCCTCGAATCTGCCTAACTCTAACTCCTTGCGCTTGAAAAGCGGTTCACCCTCTTGCTCGCTAGTCTGAGACGAGTCGACGACTTGTTGCCCCTCCTCATATTCCAGTCCACCGAGATTAAGTGTGCCTCCGCTCACCGTCGTGGAGCCGTAATCGGTCTCGTCCCCTCCGTATAATCTACCCGTTAAACCAGGCAGCGAGGAAATAAGACCGAAGCGGAATTTATCTTCGCCCAAGAAGGCGCCGCCTCCGCCCGCCTGAAGCAGCGGGCCATGGCCCCCCGCGAATCGTTGAAGGCCCGGCCGCTGAAACCACCGCGCGTCTCGTCCGAGTGTCGCCCATTGAGCAAGAATTCCGCGGCGCAAGCCAAGCTGCCAGTCTCGCGCCTGTTTCGTCTGCTGCTGGGCTAGCTCGAAGTTCGCGGTCGCCTTGCCCTCGGCGAAGAACCGTTCGCCGTCGCGCATCTCATAGCGGCGCTTGACGCCAAATCGTTCGCGGTCGGCGTCCGATTCCAAAACCAGCAGCGACGTGAACGGCGTAATGATGTGGAATTCCTCGGAGATCGCGATAATGTCGTCGCGCACCGTCGGGCTGCTCCCTTGCTCGAGCAGAAAATCCAAATGCGAGCGGGCCCAAAGTCGAGGGATAAACGAATTGCCCTCCTCCGCGTCCTTGAAATCGATCTTCGCCGCATAACGCACCGTCTCATCGCCGCGCTTGCCCGTGACGATGACCTCTCCCTGCTGGTCTTTGGCTTTAGGCAAATACCGGCCGACGAGAATCTGCTGCGTGCCGGCCGCGACGTTCGGCAGACGGTCGGGATACATGGCCGCCACGCTCACGCCGCGAAACTCGACCTTAAGGTCCCTCATGCCGGGCTGCGCGATTTCGTTGAGCCACTCGCGGGCCACGATCCGCGGCGTCTGATCGCCGCTGATGGCTCGGGATGAGCCATGCCCGACGCCGGCGATTCCCTTCATCACAGTCTGCTCGTGGACATTGCCGACCGTGACGCTGTGCAGCACCCACTCGACAGGGTCCTTGGTTTTGTCTTTAGCCTCGTCTTTCCGCAGAGTCTTTTTTTCGGCCAACATCTTTTCCAGCCGCCGCACGAAGGCCGCCGCGCTGCGATCGCCCGAGCTCACGATGCCGTCGCCGATGTAGACGATCTGTGCGTGGGGCGGGGCCTTCCGCAGTACCGTGTCGAACGCTTGATCGAGATCCGTCCAACCGAGCGAGACGCGATGCTCCAAAAAGTCCCGAGCTTTGGCCACGTTCTCAACATTGACCGGTAGCGGCTCGTTCGCGACCCAAGCCGTCGACACGTCGGTCCCGGCGAGCATGAATCGATCCTTCTCGCCGAGCGACGATAGCACGGTCGCAACAAATTCCGCCTGCTGCTTTCGCTTTTCCGAATCCATTGAGCCCGACGTGTCGCAGAGCAGCACGACGTCCAGCGGCTGCCCCTCGGGCAAAAGCTCGCGCTGCCAATTGCCGGCCGGCGCGGGGGGAGTCAACTGCACGAGCAAATATCCGTCGCTACCCCGGCGATGGGGCACGACCACGACGTCCGACTGGGCCGCGTCGACTTGGCACACGACCTCAAAATCTCGATCGGGCGAATACTCTTGGGCCGCGAATTCGACCTGCGCCGAATTCCGCGTATGCTCGATCCGCGCCGAATGCGTCGGACATGCGACGTTCTTAAGCGGAATCGCCGAATTCAAAGTCACCGTCAACGACAGTTCGCGAACCGGTTTCAGCCGCAGCAAATCGCTCCGCAGGCCGTACGTGTAGCGATACTGATTCGCCCGCAGCGGCAACACCTGCGTGTAGACGATTTTGACTCGCTTCTCGGAGTGCGATTCGATGGGAAACACGCGGGCTTTAAACAAGTTGCCGCTGGTCCATTCGAGCAGACCCGGGTCGCGTTTCTCGCGCAAGATGGTTTCATAAATTTCGCGGGCCCGCTGCTGCTCGACGACGTCGGCTTCGACGAGATTGTCGCCGATCCACATCCCAAACCCGCTGATCGAGGCGTCCTGCGGCAGCGGGAAATGAAACACGCCCTCGAGCCGGGCATCCGTATTGTTGACGAACGATTCTTCGATCGTCGTGCGCGCGATCTGATCTCGAATCTCGACGCTTACCTTGTGATAACCGACCGAGAGCGGCTCGTTGCGCCCGTCGGGCAGTTTCACGATCAACGATCCGAGCGATTCGTTGGCGGAGGCGCCTTCGAAGGCGGCGAGCCATTTTGGCGCCTGCTTAACTTCGATCAGCGCTTCGGCCCGATCGACGCGAACGATCGCTTTGCCCGGCGTGGCAAACTTTTTCGCGCCGGTCCGCGGAGCGAGCAGCTCGAACGACGGCGGCGATGCGGCTTCGGCTTCCGCAGCGGCGTCGGCGTCTTTCTTTCCCGCCGGTTTCGATTTCGGCTTGGTCTTCTCAGGAATGTTGACCTGTGTTTCGCCGGAATGAAGCCGTGCTTGGTGGGGTGAAATGAATTCGATGAGCGTGCCGGGGCCGAGAGTCACTTCGACATCGGACGTCAGTCGCACCTTGACGGCGTTGGCGCCCCAAATGTCCGTCCGCAGCCAATCACCCGTCTTGATCGTTGTCTCGCGGGCGATCGGCGTCCATCGCTGCGCGAGGACCGGCCGCAGCACGACGACCCCCTGCAAGTCGGCGATCTTGCCGATCCGGCCATCGTCCGAGAGCGATTTCGCCACGACGAATTTTGTTTCGTCCACCCCTGCGTTCATGGCGACCAATTGCATTTCAGCCAACGGTGGGCCATTGTTGTTGCCGCCGGCGGGCCGGGCCGTCATGCCTAGCAGTTGCATTGTGCTAGGATCGACGAACGCTTCGACCTCGACTTCTCCATCCCTAGTCGGGAGTTCGGCGGCGTAGACGTTACACGGTCGACCGTCGTAGTGCGATTGGCCCGAGGGGCGGGCCTTCATAAGGGGCGCCGAGTCGGTCACGCCGATTTCGAGCAGCGCGATCAGGTCGATTTGCTCGCGCGGATTGACGAACCACGGGGAATCCATCGACGTGGCCGTATTGTGCTCCTCGTCGATCCGCCACAACCGGGAGCCGGCGGCGATCCGGTATTGATGTTTGGAATCTTGATAGCGCACGAGACCGGGCGCCGCGATCGAGACCTCCGCGGCATGGCCGTCCTTCACGATCCGCAGCTCGAGCGTTTTGGCGGCCCGGAGTTGGGAAAGAATATCGGCGAACGGCGCCCCACTGACCGGCGCGGGGCCGCTGAAATTCATCCAGGCGGCGATTGCCGCGACAGACGCCGCCAGCGCCAAGGCGCCACGAAGGGCCAAAGTAAACATCGTTTTCCTCGGTTTGTAAGGCGCGGGCGTCACTGCGGACTCGCCCGTGGGACTTTGCGGACTGTTCGAACACGCGTTAAATTCACTCAACGAACGATCGCCCAGCGCAGCAAGAAAATGAGCGTCCGGCGGCGGCGCGTCGCTCTCGATCGACCTCAGCAAGGCCGCGAGGCGATCGTCGTGCTCTTGTTGTTCGGGCTGATATGCCATTTCAAATCGTCCGACTCGGCTGCCGGTTGAGGTGTTCGAATTTGGCGCGAAACTCCCGCCGTGCACGAGCTAATTTGGACTTCGTCGCTTCAACACTGCCGCCGCTACTCGCGGCGATCGCTTCCAAACTTTGTCCATCAATATATTTAGCCGCCAAGAGCGCGGCGTGCTCGACCGGCATATCGGCCAGCACGCCCCGCACGAGATCGGCCAACTCGCGTCGTTCCCAGGGTGCTTCCGGCGGCTCGACCGTATCCAGCCAGCGGCAGATTTCGTGGGCGCCCGACTCCGCTAATTTCCGCAGCCGCTCGGCTCGGCCCGCCTGTCGCCAATAAATGAATACTTGGTTATGGACAATACCGGTGAGCCAACCGCCGAGCGTTCCGCGACTGGCGTCGAACGCCTTGGCCGAGCGGGCGGCCGCTAGAAACGTCTCCTGCACGACATCGGCCACCGCCGCCGCATCGGCGCCGAGCAGCCGCGCGGCGTATCGCCAGACATCCGCGCTGTATCCGTCGTACAGCGCAGCCCAGCAGTCCCGGCTACCCTGGCGCAGCCCGCGGATTACGGCAGTTTGATGGTCTAAATCGAGCAAGGGGCCGTCTCGTGAAGCGAGCAACCATTCTAAGAGTTAGTTGTCGCTCAGACGTCCCAAGGTGTCGATAAATTCCCGCCGGGTAAAAAGAATGCGGGAGAATGGGGGCGGCGAGTCGACGATATCTAGCGAATTGCCGACCACGATGAACTCCGCGACCCGCGCGATCGCTAGTGTCGGCCGTTGCCTGATTGCCGAATAGCCACTAGTAAAGGATGCTTTCCTAGAGATCATCGGCTAGTAAAGGATTCTTTACCAAACCTCGTGACGGGATATCCAAAGGAATCCGGCAGGAGTCCCAGACGGTAGCCGGTGGTAAGGCCGCCTGCGGCCGACACCATCGGCTACCGTCTGCGACCCTTGTCGGGGTCGAATGCAAAGTGAGCGATTCACCTCTCCGCAAACGACACAATCACCGCCTCGTTCATCGGCCAGTCGAACGAAAACTCCTTGCCGTCGCCGAGTTTTTTTCCGCTGCGTTCGTCGCGGGCGTCTTTGATCGCGGCGGCGAAGGCCATTGTCACCGGCGTCTTCTTCGTCTTCAGCCCCGCCGCGTTGCCGCCGCCGGTTTGGGAGCCGATGATTTCCGGATTTAGGCAGAGGCAGGCGATCGTGCGCCCGTCTTTGCGCCAGTAGGTGATCTCATAGCCGTGCTCGGCGTCGCCGGCGCCTTTGAGCCGGACACGGGGCTTCACGCCGGCGGCCGTGAGGTGGCTGATGAACGCTTCGCGCTTGAGCGAGTCTTTGTAGCCCGCCTCGCGGTAGGCGTTGTACCACTGCGGCGAGACGTTCATCCGCACGGCCGTGCCCTTTCCGGCGTGGCTCACGGTCGCGACCGGCATCTTTAATACGACCTTATTGAAACCGCTCGCGTCGCGGACACACTTGTTCTGATTGGTCAAGAATTCGCGATACGTCTTCCAACTAAAATTGGCGTCTTGATCGACTTCGCACCATAGCCGGCTGGCGTTGAATAAGTCGGTCGAGCGCAGGGCCGGATCGTGCTTCACGCCGAAGAGCGAATCGAGCGCCCCGCCGGTTGCGCGCCCCTTGCCGTGCTGATCCCAGACGCCCGGCAGATAGTCGGCGATCACCGTCCCGCCCGCCTTGCAAAACTTATCGATTTCGCGAGCTTCGGCGTCCGACAAGCACAGGCAGGCCGGCAAAATTAGCACCTTATACTCGCGCGGCACGCCATGCTGAACGACATCGGCGTAGCTGATGAAGTTGTATTGCAGACCCGCGTCGCGGAGCATGTTCTCCCAGGCCTTGCGGACCATGTGTGAGGCGCCGAGTCGGTCGTCGCCGTTGCGATTGGTCCAGGTCTTGCCGTGAGCGGCGGCGTCGAGAATCCAACCGAGTTGGATCGAGGCGTGGCTGTAGTAAATCGCCACGCCGTCGTGCCGCCACTCGGCGCCAGCCAAGAGCGGTCCAATTTTGTGGGCCGCCTCCAGATATGTCGGCGCCACTTTATCGTGCCAAGGCTTCGGCTTGTCGCCATCGAACCAGCCATCCACCCAGCCGATAAAACCGCGATTGCCGTGGGCCAAGTAATACCAAGTCTGCCAGATGTCGTCGTCGACCGACTGATGAAATTGACTCGTCACCGTCGGAATCGCGTTGCTCGGATTGAACGAGCGAATGATCGATTGCGAGCCGCCGATATTGTAGGCCTCGAGAAACTGCACCTTGCGCATCACCTTGGCATAGTCGAAGCCTCCGAAGGCGTTGGGCGATTGACCGCCGACGTAGCCGCACGGCGTGCGCGGATCGACGCTGTTGGCGAATTCGACCAGATCGCCGATGAAATTGTTCCAATACGAATCGTTGAACGTCCATTGATCCATCAACGGGCTGGCGTCGAAATGGGCCACGTCCCACGACTCAAGCCGCGGGCGAATGTCGTCGTAAGTAATCCACCGCTGCCGCTTGCCCGCGACGGTCGCATAACTTTTGACCCCGTAGATTTCCTTCAGCCAGTTCTGGTACGCGGCCTTGTCGTCGGTCACCTGCCACATGCAGGGATGGACGAAATGGCCCCAGGAGACTTCGTCGTCCAGCGCATAAGCGGCTCGATAGGGCGAGGCTTTCACGTTGTCGATATTGTGCCGCATGATGCCCTGCAGCGTGTGCATCATAGCCGCGTTGACCGGCGGAGTGCGAACACCGGCGCCATGCACCTGCGCGGCGTGCGGCTGCATTTCGCTGCCGTCCCACAGATGCAAATAATGCTTGGCCGCCGTGTGATCGACGTAAAAGCGAAGCTTGAACTGGTCGATCCAGTCCAGCCGCCCGGTCTTCGAATCGCCGAGCGACGGATCGCCATGATCCACGAACGCCCCGTTGTAGCCGTGATCGACCGACCATTTGCCACTGGCCGCCGTGTAACCGATCGTCCACTTGTACGTCCAAGGCATATGCGTCCAGGACGGAAACGCTGTGAGACACCACGCCTTGTCTTGCTTGACCGGTTGGAAATCCTTCGACGTCTTGACATAGTTGGCGTAGGAATCATCGTTGGCTTCGGACGACTCGGCGGCGACCAGGGGCAAACCGTGAGACAGCCAAAGCAAAGCCAGAACTGCTAAAAATAAGCCGCGCGGCCGGAGCGGGCGGCGTCCTCGCCGAATCGCCGCTGAGCGGATTCGACTTCCAGAGCAGGCCACCGGGCTTCCCTGCGCGGCGAGCCCCGGCCAGCCAAGAGTCGTTAAATTATCGTTTCCAAGCCCCAGCGCAACACTCGAAATCCGCCTTCGATTGCTCATTCGATTCATCTTTCTGAATTTAGCCACATGCCGGCCGGCGGCCGGAAGTGGTCGGTAATCTCGTCATGCGACAGCCGGCATGATAGTCTCGGGGAAATCTCGCGGCAACGAACTCGACGGGCATCCGCAGCGCGGATGCGGATCATGACGCCTGAAGAACTCAAAAACCTCGATGCGATTTTGCGGTCGAACAGTTATCGCTTGGCCGAGCAAGACGTCGATTTGCTGAAGCGCCCCGAACTGCGACCCGTTCGCTTGCAGCTCGAATTGCTCAAGCCGGAGATGGCGCTTGAAGAGCAGCAGGTTCGCTCGACGATCGTCGTGTTCGGCAGCACGCAGATCGTCGACCGCGAGCGAGCCGAGGCCCGATTGGCGAAAGCTCGGGCGGCGGCGGCGGAAAACCCGCCGGACGAAGCACTGGCTCGCGAGGTCGTTCGCAGCGAGCGGCTGGCGGCCAAATCCGCCGCCTACGACGCGGCCCTGGACTTCGCGCGAATCGTCTCGTCGACCTGCCGCGTCGATGCTCCGAGCGATTACGTCATCGTCACCGGCGGCGGCCCCGGCATTATGGAAGCGGCCAATCGCGGCGCGTTTGAGGTCGGCGCCAAATCGATCGGGCTCAATATCCATTTGCCCGCCGAGCAGGCTCCGAATCCATACATTACGCCGGAGCTCTGCTTCCAATTTCATTATTTCGCGCTGCGAAAGATGCATTTTTTGCTGCGGGCCAAGGCGCTCGTGGCATTTCCCGGCGGGTTCGGCACGCTCGACGAATTGTTCGACGCGCTTACGCTCCGGCAGACCGGCCGGATGCAAAAAATTCCGATCGTGCTCTACAACCGCGAGTATTGGGAACGAGTGATCGATTTTCAGTTCTTGGCCGACGAGGGGGTGATCCAGGACTGGCACTTGAATCTGTTGAGTTTCGCCGAAAAACCGGAGGAAATCTGGCAGCGGATTTTGGATTTTCATGCGGAAGAGTAGTCGGGAGACGGGAGTTGAAGGAGGACGCGGTGTCCAATACATAGCCGCGGCATCCTGCTGCGGAGTTCTGCCGAGAATTCATGGCGCAACGACAAGACTCCGCAGCAGGATGCCGCGGCTATGTGGACGACCGCGTTGCGGACGGTCGCCAAAGCGTGGTAAGCTCGTTTCTGACGCTCGCTTTCGAGCCAGTAATCTTCGGAACAACTGTTCGCTGACAGGACCTCGGGCCGATGGGGCTGACTCGTTTCTTGGTTCCAATCCGGGACGCTTTGCCGCCCAAAGCGGCCGAACGAGCCTATCTGTCCGGGATGGATGATATCCCCTGGCGGACCCGCGTCGTCGCGACCGCCGATGGTCTGACCGCCGAGCGAACCGAAAGCGAATCGGGTAGCTTTCACATCTTGTGGAAAGTCGAAGGGCGAGGAGAGCAGGTTCTCGGCACGGCGACACTCGTCGAGCGAGCGGCGCCCTATATACTGCCGCTCGAATTGGCGCGCGGCGCGCTCAACCGGATTCGCGCCAATGTCGCCTCGTGGCAAATGGCCGGATTGCCCTCTCCCGACGCGGTGACCGAGGCGCTGCGCGTCGCGCTGGCGCAGTTCATCGCCGCGATCGGCTCGCAGCAGCAACTTCAAGATTCGGCCGCTCATGCCCAGCGCTCGATCGAAGCGTCGCTGGCGGCTGCCGATTCGCTCATCGCCGCATTCGCCGAGCAAGCGGCCAAGATGCGACAGGCCCAGCCCGTCAAGCAAACGATCTTGTTCGGCGGCCGATTGGGAACCGATATCCCGGACGCTAGCCTTAGCACGTCACTGGTCGAAGCTTTCAACACGGGCATGGTTCCCTTGACCTGGTGCGATATCGAAGCGCAAGAGGCAGCTCGCAATTGGTCGATCGCCGACGGGCAGATCGCCTGGTGCCAAGCCCATCAACTGCGGATTTTTGCCGGGCCGCTATTGGAGTTCGACAAGCGGTCGCTTCCCGACTGGCTGTATCTCTGGGAAGGCAATTTCGAGCATCTGATGGACGCGATGGGGCAGCATGTCAAAGCGACGGTCGGCCGATATAAGGGTCGCGTGCATCTTTGGCACTGCGCCGCGCGGCCGAACACCGTCGACACGCTGGCTCTCTCGGAAGAGCAATCCTTGCGGATGACGCTGCGGGCGGTGGAGATCGTCCGCGAGGTGGATCCCAAGACGCCGGTCGTCGTGTCGTTCGATCAGCCTTGGGCGGAGTGCATGAGCCGCCGCGACCACGATCTCTCGCCGCTGCAATTCGCCGACACGCTGGTTCGGGCGGATCTCGGAATTTCAGGCGTCGGGCTCGAGCTCAACTTGGGCGTCGGCCCTTGGGCAACATTGCCGCGCGACGTGATCGAGCTGGGCCGGCAGATCGAGCGGTGGTCGACCCTCGGCATTCCGCTGGTCATTCTGCTGACGATTCCGAGCACGGGCGAGGGATTTTCGCCGGCCGTGCAACAGCGGTGGCTCCAAGCCTATTTGCAGTTATTTTCGGCCAAGTCGGCCGTGCATGGAGTATTCTGGAACCAGATGCAAGACGAATCCAGCGGCGCCATGGCCCATCGCGGCCTAGTCGACTCGCTGGATCAACCGACCGCGGCCCTGACCACATTGGCCAAATTCCGCAAGCAGTTGCAGTTTTAGCCGCGCTGGCTTGCGACGCGCTTGATCGGTTCGCCATTCCGCGCGTCGCAAGCGAACGCAGCTAAAGGACTCGCTCCAAAATCATCGTTCCGTCAATATCTCACCGCGGATTGGAATCAACACCTATGACGCATCGCATCAATCGTCGGCAATTCGCCGGCGCCGCGGCGGCCACTGGCTTGGCGCTGACGCTTACGCAAACGGCTCATTCGGAGCCGACATTCAAGCACCCGTTGCACAAGGCCGTGATGGGTTCGTTCGGCGGCGGCGCAACGCAGTTTGCCGAGTTCTGCAAGAAAGTCAAAGCCGCCGGGTTCGAGGGAATCGAATCGCTCGATTGGCAAGTCTCGCCCGAGACGGCCAAGGAACGACGCAAAATCGTCGAGGACGCGGGCCTCAAGGTGCATTCCGTGCTGCTGGGCTGGCTCAATTTCAACAGCGACAAACCGGCGGACGTGGCCAACTCGATCTCCAACGCCGAGATCGCGCTCCGCGCGGCGGCCGGCTACGGCGCCAGCGCCGTGCTGCTCGTCCCGTGTCGACTCGGCAGCAACATCACCGCGCCCAAGCCGTGGGAGTACGACATCCAGTTTGACGGGAAGACGGGCCTGATCAAGCAGTTGGTCAAAGGCGACAACGAGAAATTCGCGCCCTATATCAAGGCCCAAGATCGCGCGACCGAAATGTCTCGCGAGGCCCTTCGCAAGCTGATTCCCGTGGCCGAGGCGAGCGGCGTTTTGGTCGGCGTCGAAAATGTTTGGAACGAGTTTTGGGTGCGGCCCGACTTCTTTAAGCATCTGGTTGTCTCGTGCGACAGCGATTGGATTCGCGCGTATTTCGACATCGGCAATCACGTCAAGTATCTCGTCCCGCCGGAAGAGTGGATTCGCGCCCTGGGCAAATTGATCGTCAAACTGCACATCAAGGATTACAAGCTGTCGCCCGACCGGCACGACGGCAGTTGGCCGAGCCTGCGCGAGGGCAGCGTCAACTGGCCCGCGGTCCGCAAGGCGCTGGACGACATAGGTTACGACGGCTGGGGCACGATCGAATCGCCGGGGCCCATTTCGCTCGAAGAGCAGAACAAGCGGTTCGATCTGATCGTGGCCGGACAGTAGGCGCAAGGTTGGCCGTACATTCGCCGCAATCGGTCCGCCTCGGCTGGAGAACAATTCATGAGCATTCAAGTTGAAGCGACCATCGACGATCTTTATCGCGCGCCGGGCAAGGCCGAATTGATTGGTGGAGAGATCGTCATGATGTCACCGACTGGCTGGCTCCCGGGATATGCCGCTTTCGAAATCGGGGTTAGCCTTCGGGACTATGGACGTCGAACTGGGCGAGGCCTCCATTGCGGCGACAATGTTGCCTTCGTCGTCGATCTGCCGCATCGAAAATCTTTTTGCCCCGACGCCGCGTTCTTCACTGCTCCGAATCCGGGCATGAAGTTCGTCGAAGGAGCGCCGCTCTTCACCGTGGAGGTTCGTAGCGAGGGCGACTATGGTCCGGCGTCCGAACGTGCGATGGCCGCCAAGCGCGCCGATTATTTCGCCGCCGACACGCAAGTCGTTTGGGATGTCGATCTGTTGAGCGACGATGTCGTACGAGTCTTTCGAGCCGGCGCCGCTCAGCCCACCGTTTATCGGCGCGGCCAGTTCGCCGACGCGGAACCCGCGCTGTCCGGCTGGACGATGCCGGTTGACGATTTATTCCCGACGCCTGCTAGGTGAATTGGGGAGCGATTTTCCTTCTCGCCGAGCTGCGTGGTGTCGTTGAAACAATCGAGGTTCCTACACCATGAAAAAGGCAATTGTCCTCATCGTACTGATATGTGGTGAAGTGTATGCCGCCGAGAAGCCGCTGCCTTTGCCGATGCCGCCGGTTACGGTGCGGCATCGCGACGGTGAGTTCGGGTCGATGCATCGACTCAGAACCATGCCCTCAACGCCATCGTCTTCATGTACCGGGAAGTGATCCGGCGCGACCCCGGGCAAATTCGGCGAGTTCCAGCCTGCCAAACGGCCGAAGCGACAGCCGATCGTCCTGACGCGGGCGGAAGTCGGGCGCGTGATTACGCATCTTTCCGGTATCTGCGGCTTGATGGCTCCGCTCCTGTACGGCAAAGGCACGCGGCTGTCCCGGAAACCAAAGTCGCGGGCCGGTTCAGGCGCAGCGTTTTGTTAGGCCGGCGACGCGAGCCGTCACCGGCCCCTTTTGTAGCGGTAGACCCAGATGGCGCCGTTGTCGCTGCTGTCCCCGGCGAAGTGACAGAAATAGGCGTTCAGCTCAGGGTCGTAGAAGGCGGAGCTGGCGTTACGGTCGATCTTCGCCACCTCGGGCGGTAGCGGCAGCGGCTCCGCCCAGGTGTTTGTCGCCGGATCGTAGGCGTAGACGCCCTGGCGTTCCCCCGGGGCGTCTTTCGTCGTGCGATCGCGGATGCACACCAGGCGGTCGTTGACCGAGTCGAAATTAACGAACGATTCAACCGACGAGCAGTACGCCGGGCCGGCGCCCTTTGGCCGGGGCGTGCTCCAGGTGTTCTCCTTGACATCGTAAACCATGAAATTATCTTCGGGCGTCTTGCCGTCGCGCTTGTAATAATAGACGCGGTCGCGCCGCGAGTCGTAGGCCGCGCAGTTGTCGTAGCCGGTGGGCGGGGCGCCTTTGGGCTCGACCGTCGCCCACGTCCGCTTCGCTGTGTCGAGGAACCAGACGCCGTCCACCCCGCCGAAGAAGAACTGCTTTTTGCCGCCGACGTACAGCAGGGTTTCCACCCCGAAGCCGCCTCCGCCCCTCGGGGCGCCATCCACCGGGAAGCACTCGAATTTGCCGGACGCGATGTCGTAAAAAAACGGGGACTGCTTCGCCACCTTCTTCCCCTTCCGCTGCTCCTGGAAAAGCCGGTTCGCGTCCTCGAACGCGCCCCCCTTGCCCGTCGTGAAGTAGTTGCCGAACTGGCCGCCGAAGAACGCGAACTTCCTCCGGTCCGGGTCGTAGCCGAGGTTGCCGTAGGCGTGGATCAGGAGTGGGGGCAGCGGTTGGCCGTCCCGATCGACCATCAGGCCGTCGTCGTCGACGACCAGTTCCTTGTTCTCGATCCGCCGCACGACGGTCTTCACCTCGAGGCCGGGGTAGAGGCAGACCCAGCGGTGGGCGTTGATGTCGTAGAACCACAGGTCGTTCATGTAATGTCCATCCGGCTTGACGTAGCCGTGGACCCCTTCGCCGAAAAAGAAAGCCCCGCGCAGGTCCGGGGCGGCCGGCATGTTCGCGCCCCACGACCGCCCGCGGGCCTTGCCCCACTTGGGATCGGGGGCCGGGGAACCTAGGTCGAGCCACTCGTCGTCGCCCATCGCCTTGATCTTGGCGACGTGGGGGCCGGGTTTCGAGGGCGGACCGGCCAACGGGCCTGTCGCCTTGACAGGTTCCTCCGCCAATGCCCAGGTGGGGAAGCACAGGAAAAACAGAATTGCTAATCGCCCGATCATGTGATACCCCTTGTTTGGCACTTTCTATGCGGCTTAGTTGGCGAATCTCTGAAAGCAGCCAAGCTGTCACACCTTCCGTCACTGTAGCCGGCCCTTTTGAATCGCGTTGGCGCTTCGTGCTTTCGCGCCCGCTACTTCCGCGGCTTTTTGCCGTGAGAACCGTTGCCGCCTTTCGAGGGCTTGGTAATTGAATCGAGCGACACAATCAAGAGGGGCTCAATGACGGACCAGGACTCGACTTCGTCATCTGCAATTACGACGATCCGCCGATTTCCGACTGCGACGAACTCCGGATGCCGGATTTCCAGCGATCGCCCGTCGGCGAGCTTGATTGCAAATGGCTCAAACGGCTGGCGCCGCAACGCTTCTCGAACACCAACAATGTCCATTTTCCAATACTCCATATTCGTATTTGCAAAAACCCCGCGAACGCGGCACTGCCGACTGCGGGGTTATGTGAAATGGTGAGGTCTCCAGTCAAATTTCTCTTGGCTGCAATTTATCTGGTCCGTGAATCACCCAAAGTCTCGCCACGACAATCCGCGCGCCGGGCTCCTCCGCCACCGCTAGATTTTACTCCCTTGCGGGATTTGTTTCCACGCGGGCCGAATCATTCCCGCCATGCCGAAATGCCGCAGTTAGAGAATCGTCCGATGGAACGGCGACGTTTCACTAAATGAGAGAGCGCCGGCACTCAGTCGATCCTGAAGCGCACGCGCGACGAGTTGTTGCACTTCTTTCTCGAAGGCAAGGCCGTGATTAACCGTAAGAATCGAGGTCGCGGAGCGCGCGCCGCCGAAGAAGAAGGAGAGAGTAAAAAGTAGACCGCAGGAGAATGGATGAGGTGTTGATGAGGCAGGTGTCCGCACTATACGCTAGGCTTTTCGACCAGAGAGAGAACCCGCAATAGTTCCTGACGAGTGACGATTAACTCGCACAACTTACGTGGCTGATCGGCCGAGGAGTCGGTCATTACCGTGAGTTTGATAGCCTCGCCGTCGCCAGCCTGTGCCGACCCGTCCTGCGAGAATTCCAACCAACGCCCGGAACCGATACATGGCACTGCAAAGTCACCATGTTCTTTTCGCCAGCGCGCCAGCCAGGTTCCGCTCATGCGTCCTCCGTCGTCGAATGGCAAACCGCCAACCACCGTTGCTTGCTTAGCTATCGCTTCGGCTTCTTCCCATGCGAGCCGTTGCCCCCTTTGGGAGGCTTGGCGATCGAGTCGAGCGATACGATCAGGATTGGCTCGATGATGGACCACGTATCGTCCTCGAAGCCAACGATGACGCGCCGCGGCGTAAGAGCCACGAAGTCCGGATGCGGTACCGGAACCGATCGTCCGTCGGCCAAACGAATCACGAAGGGCTCAAACGGCTGGCGATGCAAAGAGTCTCGAGCCCCAACAATGTCCACCGCGCGAATCCCCTCCAGGAACATATCCTGCCAGCCTGCGGACAGGTTCGGCCGGACATTCTTCAGACAATGTACCCCAATACTATGAGCGGAACACTTATCAATGTGAAGACGGCGGCTACCTTCAACAACGCCCTTTGTGATTCGACGAAGCTCGGCAGGTCGGCTTTAGACGCATATCCTTCCGCGATTCGCCGGAGCGGAGGAATCACATACAGGATGGCGTTACTCAGAAGCAGGCTAACCGGAATCCACAGAAATACTGCGGGCAGCGCGATCAACATGCCGTTCAGATTCGGCACGGCGGATCGCGGCACGCCTCTGATTGCCGGAAAGGCATGGAGCAATGTGAATGTGAGTCCCAGGGATCCGCGCCGCAAAGGAGTGGCAAGATCACCACAAGATAGATCGGTGGTTTCGCCGGGACGTCGTCGTCCATATTGAAGCGTTCTTTCGGCAGGAAGGACGTAGCTCGCACGAGAGCCGACCGAAACCTTGGCGGATCAAAAGCAGCAATACTGTTCCCGTTTCGCCTTCGCCGGAGGATGACAAAAACCCAGCGAGCCGCCGGCTGCGGGGTTATGCGAGTGGTGAGCTACGAATCCCCGTCAAACGCTCTCTTGCCCATAGGTAATGGCGTCCGCGAATTATCCGAAGCTCTCTCGGCGTAACCCGCGTCCGCCTCTCGATTTTACGCCATCCGGGCGTTCCTGTCCAAGGCAGCCCAGTTCGGCGCGTCTCGCATCTCACGACCCCAGCGTCGCCACCGGAGACAACGTGTGGGCATCGCGGGCCTGGAGCCAGCGGCCGTCCGCTTGTTTGCGGTATACCGTGATACGATGACCGGCGAGCTGCATCGCTTCTCCGCCGGCGCGCGGGGTGACCGATAACGAGTCCCGGCTCAGCGTGTATGCGACTTCGCCGACGACCACGACGTCTTGCAACTCGCTGATGCAACTGATCCGAGCCTGTAGGTGGGCGGCCGAGAAGTTGAGGGAAAATCCATCCCGCCCCAATGGCGCCTGGCTCGGACTAAGAAACACTACATCCTCCGCCATCAAGCTCAGCAAGCAGACAAGATCACCTGCGTTAACGGCATCGATCCACGTCGTGTGCATCTGGCGGATTACTCGTTCATCAGGTCCCATCTGCAACCTCTGCCGCCGAATAGGAATTCGACTGCGAATAAGCCGTCGTGCATCGGCAAATTCCTAGCGTCTGAAGAATTCGCATCAAGCTTTGACTCGAATTCGTTCCCGGAGGGATGCGCGCAAGGTGCTACTTTCCCGGCTTATTCAGGTGCTCAGCTCGTTTGCTACGAAACTTCCGTCATCGGCCGCGTCCGTGGGGTGGGCAGTTCTCGTCCGGACTGCTGAAAATCGTCGATAACCTCTTGAACGACTTCCCCAAGCTCCTCGTAAACTTTGACAGGATCGTCGCCATGAATCCCGGTGATCAAATCGGGGCACTTGCCAATGTAGACTTGATCCTCGTCGCTCCACTCCACCCACCGATGATATTGGTCGATTAGTTTCATCTCTCTACTTCCTCGATGGCGAGCCTCACTTGTTTCTCCTGGTATTTCTTTGCGTCGTCGCCGTCCCTACCGCTGAGTGTCACCGCCCGGCCAAAGTCCGCGTGCGTAAACATTCTGTGCGATCCCTTGCCGGCGCCAGCAACCATCGCAAAACCCGCGTCCTGTAAATCTTTGACCAACTCGCGGATTTTTTTTTGGCACGCATCGTACCCATCATATCATCGGCTGAACCTTTGAATGGCATCCGCTCGCCATGCGGAAGCCGTTATCCTCTACAAAGCAAAAAAAACCCCGCAGCCGCATTTGCGACCCGGGGGGGTTAACCTGCGGATACCGGACGCTGATGCAAAGGGACGTGCTGTTCTCCCTCGCTTCATCGGATCGACTCAAGCTCCAAGTACTCCACCACACTGGTAGGCTCGGGAACGGCAATGCCGTCTTCTCGCAAACCTTTTAAATGCAGCCCAATGGCCTCTCGGAGTAACGCTTCGGTCTCCTCGACCGTAGCGCCGGTTGCAACGCAGCCGGGCAGGTCGGGAACGTAGGCGGCGAAATTCGACTCTGCCTTCTCGATGACAATCGCGTATCGCTTCATGGCTTCCTCATTTAAACCCGGCCTGCTTCATTATACTACCGAGCGTCCCAGGCGGAAGATCGTCGCTGGGCTTGCCCGAAAACGTCACCCGGCCTGATTTTACCGCGTGCTTGAATTGCCGATGGCTGCCGCGCGTAACCACATGCCGCCATCCGTCCGCCTCGAGCATCTTGATGGCGTCGCGAACTTTCATGACGTGATTTTCCAGATCATTTCAACCGTGGTGGAAACCGAGCCACGACTTCGTCAAGTTCCTTAATGGATTGCGCTAAGTGTGATTGGTCAAATTGGATCGAAAACCCCAGCCGATTGCCAACGCCAGGTCGATCGAGCACGATTCCACGAAGTTCAATCTGGCCTAGCTGACTGCCGGTGAGCGTAAGCGCGAGTTGCTCCTCCATCGTGCGAAATTCCGCGACACCGTTTAATGTCTCGTATAACGGCTGTAACTGCGCTAAGAGTTCGCTCAGATCGGTCGTAATAATCGTTGCGGAAACGGCGCCTCGGAATCCACCGACCCGGACGCAAATTTGGACCGTCAGCCAATGGTCGTCCCAATACTCGCCGGTGAGATCGCGCTCGTACCCTTGAACATCAACCTCGATCCGCTCTATTTCCGCATGACCGAACGAAAATTTCACGATTATGAACGCCAAAGACAAAAAAAAGCCCCGCAAGCCAGCGTAGCGCTGACTGCGGGGTTATGTGAAATGGCGGGGACAGGATTCGAACCTGTGACCTCGAGGTTATGAGCCTCGCGAGCTGCCAGACTGCTCCACCCCGCGTCATGTTTTGTGGGACGATTGGCGTCGTCCAAGCCTTGTATTCTATCGTCGTTTGGCCACGCCCGAAAGGCGCATTCGCGTATTTTTTTGCAATCTGGGCGCCAGCCGTGCTTCGGCTCTGCCGGCTGCCGTAGCCGACAATGTGTATTTAACGCCGTCATTATTGACATAGGCGATCTGGGACGCCGACGCGGGATGCGTGCTTTTTTTGTAGTAGTAATTACGATGGAAGCTGCTGCCAGTAGAGTCCGTTTCCATTGCTTGCTAAACTCGTGAGGCGGCTTTCCTGGCAGTAGGAAGTCGTGACCGGAGTGTCAGAATCGCTTTTTTTCAGAATGGAATCGCCCGCGCGGATCGTCGACTCGCTCGGACCTTACTTGGCGGGCGAACGTCATTGACCGGCGGTGGTTGCAAATTCCTTCGATCGAAAACTGGCGATGCCCGGAAGTCTAATTCACCACGGATTCGAAGCGAGAGCCCGAGCGGCGCCTGAAGCGCTGGCCGTCGTTTGCGGCGGGCGCTCGCTGACCTACGGCGAGTTGAATCGACGAGCCAACGTGCTCGCGCGGCGATTGGTCGCTCAAGGAACCGGTCCCGGTCAATTCGTCGCCGTTTGGGCCGAGCGAACGCTCGACACGATCGTTCATTTGTTGGCAGTCGCCAAAGCAGGGGCCGCGTACGTGTCGCTCGATCCCGGCTATCCGAGCGAGCGATTGAGCTTCATGCTCGGCGAAACCCGGGCTACGGTGCTGTTGGCCAACGATTCAGCGGCGCTGCCGGACGCTTTGCCTGGGATGGCTCGATTGTGCGCGTCCGCCGATGACGCGGAGATTTCGGCCGAGATCGAAAATCTTCCCCCGCGCTGCGGCCCCCAAGATTTGGCGTATTTGATCTACACATCGGGATCGACCGGTCAGCCCAAGGGAGCGATGATCCACCATGCGGCGGTGCTCAACACGCTCGAGGACATCAACGAGCGTTTTGTGGTCGGCCCCGGCGATCGAGTGCTCGCCCTGTCATCATTCGCTTTCGATCTCTCGGTGTACGACGTGTTCGGAGTACTCGGGGCTGGAGGCGCGATCGTACTGCCCGACGCCGGTTCGCACCGCGAACCGGCCGCTTGGGCGGAGCTCGTTCTTCGCCATCGGGTCACGATATGGAATGCGGTCCCGGCGCTCATGGAAATGCTGGTGGCTCACGCCGAGGCGACCGGTTCAGCCGCCTTGCGATCGCTTCGACTGGCGATGCTCAGTGGAGATTGGATTCCCGTTTCGCTTCCCGATCGAATACTTCGCCTCAGTCCAACCACCTCCGTCGTCAGTCTCGGCGGTCCGACGGAGGTGTCGATCTGGTCGGCCGTTTATCCGATCGAGAAAGTCGACCCGGCTTGGCCGAGCATTCCCTATGGTCGTCCGCTGCGCAATCAAACGCTCCACGTGCTCGACGACGATCTGAATCCGTGCCCCGTGGGAACTCCGGGCGAACAGTATTGTGGTGGCATCGGCGTCGGTCGTGGCTATCTCAATCGCGCGGACTTGACAAGCGAACGGTTCATCGCCGATCCGTTTTCGAGCGAGCCGGGCGCAAGACTCTATCGAACGGGCGACTTGGGCCGGTGGATGCCCGACGGTAACATCGAGTTCCTCGGGCGGATCGACAATCAAGTCAAGATCAACGGCAATCGGGTCGAATTGGGCGAGATCGAATCGACAATAGCGCGGCATCCTGGCGTCCGCGATGTCGCGGTGGTCGCCCCGCGCGACAGCCACGGCCGGCGCCGGGTGGTTGCCTTCGTGGTTCCGAACGAGAGGTTTGAATTGACCGACGACCCGACCACGACTTCATCCTCGCAAAAATCGTTTCCCGAAGTTGAACGGTCCTTACGAGAATATTTGGCAATCAAACTGCCCGCCTACATGCTGCCGAGTCGGATTTTGGCACGCGACAAATTACCTCTTTCGCACAACGGCAAGGTCGATCGCAAGTCGCTCGACGCCGAAGCGCTTGCACTGACGCCACCCGAGCGCCCCGTCATGGCCGCGCGGAACGATATCGAGCGGCGTTTGCTCGACATTTGGCGGCACATCCTCGATTTACCGGATATCGACGTCGACGACGATTTCTTCATGCTCGGCGGCGATTCGCTCTTGGCCGTGGTGCTTTTGACGCACGTCGACAAAGAGTTCGACACGTCGCTGCAGCTCGTGGATTTGGTGCAACATCCGACGATCTCGACCCTCGCGCGGCTGCTGCGGAGCGATACGGCGCCACTGAGGCGGCAAACGGCGATCGCAATTCAACTCGGTGACGATCGACCGATTCTCTTTTTTGCTCCGTGCATCCACGGCGATCTCATGACAGTCCGAGCTTTGGCGAGCCGATTGGACATGGGGCAACCCGTATATGCGCTCACGCCGGCGGGTGTCGACGGCCAGGACCCGCCGCACGACACGATTGCCGAGATCGCCGATTACTACATCGCCCAGGTTCGCGAGGCGCAACCGCGAGGACCCTATTTGCTTTCGGGTTATTCGATCGGTGGCGCCGTGGCGCAAGAGATGGCCAAGCGGCTGACGACGGCCGGTGAAATCGTCTCGCTGTTGATTCTCATTGACGCCCCGGCGCGGGGCCGGCCGCCATTGATTCATTGGGGCAATGAAGCATTCAAGCGAGCGTGGCGGTGGCAATCCTCGCTGGTCGCCCGATTGACTGGCGGCCCTCTCAAGGCGATTCCTCCCCACGCGGCTATGATCGCCGCCCATCGTCGAGCCCTAAACGCCCACCGGGCGGGAGCTTATTTGGGGCCAACGGTGATCATTCGCGCGACGATACTACCGCATCCGATCAAACAATGGTTGGATCGGAGTCCCCAAGAATGGCGGCTGCGCAAGCTCGTCGATCCGGAAACCCCGGTCATTTGGACGCCCGGCGATCACGCCACAATTTTTGCCAAGCCGAATGTCGATGTGCTGGCTCAACAAATTCAGCGGCAGCTCGATCGAGTACTGGCGCCCTCTCCTCAGACGGTTCTCGGATAGGCTCTTATCGATTGGCGTGCGGCATCGCGAAGCTTCGAGAGCGGAGAACAAGTTCCGACCTCCCGCAGTTAAAGCCTCGCTAAGATTTCGCCTTTGCCGAGTTGCAAGAGGTCGCCGTGAAAGATCGTGAGACGGGCGTCGATGAGGTCGGCGCCCGCCGAGAAACCGGCGCAATCGAGATAACTCAGCAGGACCCGCATGAACGGCGGACAATGAGTGGCGCCGCGGCGGAAAGTCAGCGGCGAGAAGTTTGGCGGCGAACCGACCGGATCGCCGAGCAGTCCGATCGTGCCGCGGCGCATTTGATGGCCGACGCCGAGGCCGCATGGGCCCAGCGCGAGGATTGTGCCCGCCAGCATGTCTTTGCCCAGAGACTCGCCGACCGAGCCGCCGACCGCGATGAATCCACGTCGCATGGCGCGGCCGACTTCGTGACCCGCTCCGCCCTCCACGAAAATTTCGCCCCCCCTCATGCCGCGATGGCTGCCGGGAAACGCGGCGCCCAGGCTGTCTCCCGCGCTGCCGCCAATCTGAATTCGCCCTCCGCCGATCTGCACGCCGGCCCAATCGCCGGCGTCGCCGTCAACGCGGATATTGCCCCCCGACATTTCCGCGCCGACAAACTGGCCGGCGGAGCCAATCACGCAAATGCTTCCCGTCGTCATTTGAGCGCCAATATGATGCGCGGCTGAAAAATCACCGGAAAGCTCAATATCACCATCTCGCGGATCGCCGGCGACCTCGAACAACTCGGCAAGCGGATATTGTCGATTGCCGTGCCAGATCGCAAGTCGTTCGATCTCGGCGAGCGTTCGCTCGCGCGTCCAGTCGGGAACGATACCCGCCAGATCGGTCGGCAGCTTGAGATCGCGCCGGGGCTCGATGGTTAGCGTCACGGCTTGACCCGTATGGATTGTTTTAAATTTGCGTTACGCTTTCGGCCCCGCCAATTTGATCTCATCGCTGGCCTGGTCGGCGTACTTCGTGAAATTTTGCTGGAACAGTCCCGCGAGCTTCTTGGCGGCTTGATGGTAGGCGGCCGCGCCGGGCCAAGTTCGTTCCGGCACGAGCATCGAATCGGGCACGCCGGGGCAGCGGGCCGGAATCGCCAAGCCAAATACCGGATCGACCGTCGTCGGTATCTCGGCCAGCGAGCCATCGTGAATCGCGTCGATGATCGCCCGGGTGTGCGCAAGACTCATTCGCGAGCCGACGCCGTACGAGCCGCCCGACCAACCCGTATTGACGAGCCACGTTTGTGCGCCGTGTTTGCGCAATTTGGTGGCGAGCATCTCGGCATAGACCGTCGGATGCCGCACCAAAAACGCCGCGCTGAAACAGGCCGAGAAAGCGGGCTGCGGTTCCTTCACGCCCATCTCCGTGCCGGCGACCCGGGCCGTGTAGCCGCTAATGAAGTGGTACATCGCCTGCGCCGGGGTCAACTTGCTCACCGGGGGCAGCACGCCCGTGGCATCGCAGGTGAGGAAAATGATATTCCGCGGATGGCCGCCGATACAGGGAATCTTGGCGTTGGGAATGTATTCGATCGGATAGGCGGCTCGCGTGTTCTCCGTGATCGCCGCGCTGGCGAAGTCGACCTTCCGTGTCTGTTCGTCGTACACGGTATTTTCCAGCACAGTGCCGAATCGGATGGCCTGAAATATCTCCGGCTCTTTCTCGGACGAAAGATTGATGCACTTGGCGTAGCAGCCCCCCTCTATATTGAACACGCCGTCGTCGCTCCAGCCATGTTCGTCGTCGCCGATCAGCCGCCGCCGCGGGTCGGCCGACAGCGTCGTCTTGCCGGTGCCCGATAGCCCGAAGAACAGCGAGACATCGCCTCGATCCCCCTCGTTCGCCGAGCAGTGCATCGATAGCACGCCG
The DNA here is from genome assembly GCA_038210495.1 of Pirellulales bacterium. Taxonomy (GTDB): domain Bacteria; phylum Planctomycetota; class Planctomycetia; order Pirellulales; family DATAWG01; genus JBBQWR01. The sequence continues at coordinate 22,043 of JBBQWR010000020.1, read as the reverse complement.
CGCTGCGGCAGCATGTAGTGCATGAGCGTGAAAATGCCCTTCTTCATTTCGCCGGCGTACTCCGTTCCGAGGATGACATACTCGCGCCGCTCAAGGCTCAGATCGATGCTGGTTCGCGACGTCATCTGATGCGTATGCGGGTTGGCCGGAAACTGGCCCGCGTTGAAGATCACATAGTCGGGCTCGCCGAAGTCGGCCAGTTCCTCGTCCGTCGGCCGCAGCAACATATTGCGCATGAACAGAGCGTGGTACGCTCGGGCGCAGATCACGCGAATCTTCAGCCGATGCCGCAGGTCCCAGCCGGCATAGCCGTCGAGCACGTAGATCGTGTCGCGCGTGTTGAGGTAATCGATCGCCCGTTGGCGATTGATGATAAAAATGTCTTCGCCGAGCTTGATATTGACGGCGCCCCACCAGATTTGGCCACTGCTGCTGGGATGATCGACGATCCGTTTGTCGAGCGGACTGCGGCCCGTTTTGGCGCCCGATCGCACGGTGATCGAGCCCCCGGCAATGACAGCCGCGTGCTCGAACTTGATCGCGTCTTCGTAGAGCCTCGCGGGCGGAGCGTTGCGAATGACCGATGCGACAGTAATCTCGTATTGCTTCAGGTCAAAGGACATGGGGACTTGGCGTAGGAGTTCAAGGGTTCAATACTGAGCGACAGTCCGCCGGCCGCCGCCCAAGGGTTTTGTCGCCCCAATTATAAAGCACGTCCGCGACTTGGTAACCCTAATCGGGCCGAACCAAGCCGCGCCGTGCCGCGTACCAACAATGGCGATCGGGGCGGCGTAAGCCCCCTGTCCTCGATTCAAAACCACCAAAAACTCAAAGCCTCGGCAAGGCTCCGTTGGCCCACGCTGACTCGCCCAGGGCCAATTGCAATGGAATTGCAAACTGCTACCATCCGAATTAGTTCCCACTAACTGAAATTCGTCTCGCGCCCCCATTCGTTTCCTCCGCAATCGTTCGTTAAATGCTGCGACTGCAAAACGTCAAAAAATCGTTCGTCGAGCCGAGTGGCGAGCCGCTCCCGATTCTGGATATCGCGCACTTCGCAGCGGCCGCCGGCGAGCAAGTCGTGCTCGTCGGCCGAAGCGGCTGCGGCAAGACGACTTTGCTGCATATCATCGCCGGCATCTCCCGCGCGGACGAGGGATCCGTTGAGATCGACGGTCTGAACATCGGCCGTTTAGCCGAGGCGGCTCGCGACCGCTTTCGAGCGGACAAGCTCGGGTACGTTTTCCAGACGTTCAATTTGCTGTCCGGTTTTTCGGCGCTCGAAAACGTGCTGCTCGGAATGGCCTTCGCCACGGGGCGGCCCGATACTGCCCGAGCCCGACATCTGCTCGATCGCGTCGGCCTAGGGCATCGGCTCACGCACAAGCCGTCGATGCTATCGGTCGGCGAGCAGCAGCGGGTGGCCGTGGCCAGAGCGCTGGCGAACCGGCCGAAGCTGCTACTGGCGGACGAGCCCACGGCCAATGTCGACGCCCGGCATCAACAGCAGATCATCGACCTGATTCGTCAGACGTGCCGCGAAGAGAATATCGCCTTACTGCTCGTGACGCATACGCCGGAAGTGGCGCGGCAGTTCGATCGAGTGGAGAACTTGGAACAATTCAACCGAGCCGTCGGCGGAGCGGCGGTCGCTATTTAAAATGCCGTGGCGCATGCGTGGCGCGCGTTTTAGAATTATCGTCGTTTGAACTCTAGGACAGGTAGCTAACGCTCCCCGCTCGCCAAGCGCACGCTTCGCGTGCCTCGTCACTCCCGACTCCCATCTCCCGTCTCCCGACTTTGCCTTACTATGTCGCTTTGGAAAATCGCTTGGCGCAGTATTCAGCAGCGGGCGCTCTCCTCGTCGCTCACGGCCATGTCGATGGCGCTGGGCGTGATGCTGGTCGTGGCGGTGCTCGTCTCGGGCACGATCGTCGAAAAGTCGTTCAACTCGGCGAATTCGCTCGGTTACAACATCGTGATCGGCGCGAAGGGAGGCCGGCTCGATCTGTTGCTCAACGCCGTCTATTACTTGAATCGGCCCATCGGAAACATCCCCTGGGAGTATTACGAAGAGTTTCTTCCGGCCAGCGCTCGTAAGGACGGCGCGAAAGGGAACTACTCGGATTACGTCGATCAGGCGATTCCCATCTGCCTCGGCGATTTTTTGGGAGACGAACGCGTTTCCTTTCGCGTCGTCGGCGCCCCGCCTGAGCTATTCACCAACCTGTTGAAATCGAAGTTCTCGTCCGGCGGCGCGTATCGATCGAACGACTTCGCCACGGCCGTGATTGGCGCCGATGTGGCCAAGAGCTTGGATGTGAAGATTGGCGGCGACATCAAACCGATGCACGGCGGCGTGGGGGGCGAGGTCCACATGCCGTTTAAGGTGACTGGGATACTCGAGCGGACCGGCACGCCCAACGACCGTGCCGCGTTCGTCAACATCGAGGGCTTTTTTCTGATTCCCGATCACGCCAAGGACGCCCCGAAAGAAGACCCGCAGACGCCGGGAAATCCTCGCGCGCCAAGCGGCAAAGTGGAGCCCGCCGACGAATTGCTCAAGACGCCGCTGCCGGGAAACCGCCGCGAAGTCACCGCGGTCCTCGTCCGCACCAAGAGCATCGGCGACGACCCGATCGAAGCGCTCGCGCCGTATATCACAACGCCTGTCAATAAAGAACTGACGGCTCAAGCGATCGAGCCCGTTCGCGAGATCGAGGTGCTCACGGGCATCTTCGTGCGTCCCGCGCAGCTCGTACTCATCGTGCTGACGATCTTGATCGTAATCATCTCGGCCGTCAGTATTTTGGTCAGCATCTACAACTCGATGAGCGAGCGTCGGCACGAGATCGCGGTGATGCGATCGCTCGGGGCGCGGCGGACGACGGTGATGGCCGTTGTGCTGCTGGAATCGATCTTGTTGGCGCTAGGCGGCGGAACAATCGGTTGGCTGCTCGGTCATCTGCTCGTCGGGGCCGCGGGACCTTTCATCGTTGAGTACACGGGGGTCTCGACGGGCTGGCTCGAATTCGCGCCGTTCGAATTGACGCTGATCCCGGGTTTGATTGCGCTAGCCACGATCGTGGGCTATCTGCCCGCGCTGGCCGCGTATCGCACCGATGTCGGCAAGTCGCTTGCGCCGTGATGCCAATTGGTCTATTAATTAGTTGCTCTGCGAGCGCGCTAGCCGGAAAGTTTTCATCAGATCGTTTAAACGCTCTACATGACCGACGTCATCCGTTGCTGAAAGTCCCGCAGCTTTACCGCGTCGAGCGAACCGGCTCGATCTCCGCCACAGACGGCTCCTCGCACGGCGATCAGATCGGGGGCCAACGCTAGGACGGCCGGCAAATCGTCCGCGCTCAGTCGGCCGGCCAGTACGACTTGCATTTCCGCCTCGCGCGCCGCCGCCAGGCAATTCGTGATTTCTTCAACCGACCAGAGCCGCAACAGGCCAGGCAGCCGTTTGTCGAACGTATCGATGAGCATGGTTCGGCAACCGAACTCCGAACCGGCCTTAATGACATCCCGAGGGGCCGGAGCGCGAGCCGTTTTCCAATCGGCGTACACCACGGCGACGCCAGATACGGAGTCGGGAAGCGCCCGCAGCGCGGTCAACCAATGACTCCGCCAATCGTTACCTTTGCGATCGACGGCTATCGTGTTTGCCAAACCGATTTTCGCGAACGACACACCGCCGGCCGACTGGATTAGAGAGAGTATCTCCCCGCGATGCGGCGTATCCTCGATCAGTTCGCCCAGCGCCACGCTAAGCGGTCGAGCTCCATTGACAGTCCGCACGATGGCCGCGATCGAGTGGTGGCTGGCCGCTCCCAGTGAGCCCGCCTTGGGCTCTTTGATGTCGATCACATCGACGCCGGCTTCTAGCGCGATCGTGGCTTCGGCGGCGTCGCGAACGCTGACCAATAGACGGGTCTTCATGGGCTCTCGCCGCCCTGGCCGGCCCACTGCTGTTTCAATTCGTGCAGACGATTGTTGAGGCGCTGCACGGTTTCCACGGTGAGCGGCTCGCACCAGGCGCCGTGGATCGTGATATAACCATCCGCCCAGCGGCCCAGCGCCGGCACGACGGGACGCGCCGCCCAAGTTGGCTCTTTTTCCGCCAGCCGAATCACCAGATTCGCGGACTTCAATCCGGCTCGTCCCCCGGGCATATGCAGCGGTCCGGCGCCGAGAAACGCGCACTCCAGCACTTCGATTGGCAGCCGGATCGGCGACCCAAATTGCAAGTAAATTAACAGCCGCCCCGCGCGATATGCCAATCGCGGCTGAGTGCTTTGCCAAACTAGCAGCACGAGCGATACGCCCCCCATCGCCGCCAGCACCCAGCCGACAACCCGCAACCATTCGGGGCCATGCGTCAGGAGCCCCAGCGCAACGCCGACCGTCGCCAAGATCGCCGGCACGATCATGCCAGCCACAAGCACGCGAACATTCGGACGCAGGAGCACTTCGGCCATGCCGTGAGTTTACGCGGAAATTGCTCCGCGGGCAGGGACGTTTTCCCGGATTCCTCCGTCCCACATCGCGAAAGCAGTCTTTACGGCGATTTCTTCGACTCCGCTTCCGCGACGGATTTCATCGACGCGAGTCCTTTCTCGAAATCACCGCCGACCATTTTGTCCATGTTCATGAACAGGCACATGCCTTTGGAGATGAAATTCTTCTTGCCGTTCATCGTCCAAGTCACGACCGTTTGTTGCTTTTCGTCGGGCTTGAACGTGAATTCGGTCGTATTCTCCGAAGCGAATGGCTTGGCGAAGACAAGATGGATCTTGACTAGATCGTTCGGATGGCTTTCGACGATCGTCATATTTCCCTCGCCGACTTTGTCGTTGCCGGACCAGCCGAACTTGGCCCCAGTTCCGGATGCCGGGCCGTCGAAAACATTCTTGGCGTCAGGATCCATCTTGGCCCACGGCGACCAGGCCTGCCATTTGTGAAAATCATCGACCTGCTCAAACACCGTGGCCGGCGGAGCATCGACTGTCGTCGAGCGAGTCACGGTAAATTCACTCGGCTGCACGGCGACGACGATCAGCAATACGATGACAAGCAGCACGAAGCCGATGAGAATCTTTTTTAGCATAGAGTTTTTCTTTTCAAAGATATTGAGATCGAGAGGGCCTGGCGCCGCTGTCGCTAGATGATTATCATCCGCCGGCGATCGCGCCGACGATGAAATACGGTTCCGCTCCAGACGCCACGGCGGCCGGGAGCGGGGTGTCGATCGGCTCGTGCGACAGGTCTTGTTCGCAGGCGAAAAAACGCAGGAACGCACGCCGCTGGCCGGTGACTTGGTCGCGGATCGTGCCGCGGAGCATCGGGTAGCGGGATTCGAGCGCGTCGAGAATCGCGCAATGGGTTACCGGCCCGTTGATCTCGAATTGCAGTTCGCCGCCGGTTCGCGCGAGCGTGCGCAGGTGCTCGGGAATGATGACCCGGATCATGGGAGGGTCTGTGCCTCGACTGAGACGACCGCGGGGAGGTCGCGGACAATCGGCGCCCAGTTGTCGCCCGCGTCGGCCGAGGCGTAGACCTGACCGCCGGTCGTGCCGAAATAAATGCCGCACGAGTCGAGCGAATCGACGGACATCGCCTCGCGCAGGACGTTCACATAGCAATCGCGCTCGGGGAGCCCCTTGCCCAGCGCTTCCCACTCGTTTCCACCCGATCGACTACGGTAGACGCGAAGCCTTCCGTCGGGCGGATAATGCTCCGAGTCGCTCTTGATCGGGACGACATAAATCGTTTCCGGCTCGTGGGCGTGCACGTCGATCACGAATCCGAAATCGGTCGGCAGATTGCCGCTCACCTCGGTCCACGAATCGCCGCCGTTGTCGCTCCGCATGACGTCCCAGTGTTTTTGCATGAAAAGCACGTCCGGCCGCGATGGATGCATGGCGATGCGATGCACGCAGTGGCCGACCTCGGCAGTCGGATCGGGAATGTGCAAGGAGTTTAGGCCCTTGTTGATCGGCTGCCAGGTTTTGCCGCCGTCGAGCGTGCGGAAGGCGCCGGCCGCCGAGATGGCAATATAGATTTTCTCGTGATCGCTGGGGTCGATCAGAATCGTGTGCAGGCACATGCCCCCCGCGCCCGGCGCCCAACGAGATCCCGTGCCGTGACCGCGCAGGCCCGACATTTCCTCCCAGTTCTGGCCCCCATCGGTCGTCTTGAAAATCGCGGCGTCTTCCACGCCGGCGTAGACCGTGTCCGGGTCGGTCAGCGACGGTTCGAGATGCCAGACCCGTTTGAATTCCCAAGGATGCGGCGTGCCGTCGTACCACTGATGCGTGCCGGGGACGCCGTCGTAAGCGAATTTATTGCCGACCGGATTCCAAGTCTTGCCGCCGTCATCGGATCGCTGAATGAGCTGCCCAAACCAGCCGCTGGACTGCGATGCATAGAGCCGGTTCGGATCGACGGGCGAGCCTTTGACGTGATAGAGTTCCCAGCCGCCAAAGTGCGGGCCGCTGATATCCCATTTCCGCCTATTGCCGTCGGAAGTGAGGATGAAAGCCCCCTTCCGCGTGCCTACTAAAATGCGTACGCCGCTCATGCGGTTCTCCTTCGTGCGGGTCAATCGCTGTTGTCGCTATCGTCGCCGGTAGTCTATCCAGGTAGTGACTCAAATGCCAGCGTCGGGCAAAATCATCTTGCGTAGAGCGCCAAGTCGTTGTCGTTTCAAAAAAAATTTCATATTAAGCGAAACACGGCAACGCTTAAATCTAATAATAAGCGAATTCATGACGCACGAATCCCCTTAAATGATCGATCGGCGATCCTGTCCGTGGCCGTACTGTAGACCCATGCCGGAATCGTCCGTGAATTCGACTTTAGCGTTTCATGCCGACTCAGCAGGCTTTCCCTCGATAGCGATTAACCCTTCTCGCCGAAAATCAGGCGGTCGCCCGAAAAACTGCCCGGCCCGCTGAGTAGCAACAAAATCGCAATGCAAAGGTAACCGGCGGCCGGCTCGAACGAGCTTTTGCCGGCTTCCGAGGCTACGAACGGATCGTGGAGCATGAAGGCATGGACCGAGAGAGCCACTCCCATCGTGCAGGTCAGCAGCAGCGAGGCCAGCGGCGTGAGCATGCCGAGAATCCAAGCCAGCCCGCCACCGAACTCAGATAGCGCCGCGAGGGCCTGGAGAACCGGAGGAAATCCCTGCGGCCCCATCCAGCCGAAGGGGTTTTGGATTTTTCCAAACCCGTGGTACATGAAGGCCAGCCCTGCCACGAACCTAAGGATGAGCAGTCCGATCGAAACGCGCGACGGCAGTCGAAGTGGTTTGAAGAGCTCGTTCATAAGCAGGGCGCCTTTCGTGAAACTGAAAATCTAGTCGACCCCTATCCTCGTTGCTCACATGTTGTACTGAAACAGGCGCCGGCAGCGAAGATCGGTTTGTCCCGGGATCAAAGCGTTTCAACGGGCCGAGCTGAGCACGGCCGTCACGATCCGGTACCCATCATCGTCGGGCGCCTCCCATGCGGCGACAATCGGGCCCTTGCCAGTAACGGCGCCGGCCACGACGGGATCCGATCCGCGTGAGGCCAGTTGTTGCGGCCGTTTCAAGATTGGATTGGTTGCGAAAATTGCGCCGGGGCGACCTGTCGACCAGACCAAAAACGGGCCCCCCGGTCCGGCCGCCGCCCAGCCTTGTGCGCCGGCGCCAATCGAAATTTCCTCATGCCCGGGGGTATACGTAAAGAGTTGTTTCTCGCGCCGCCAAATCGTGGTGAGGCTTCCGTCGGCGTCGCACGCCAGTCCGCCGCCGTCCATCGGGCATTCGTCCAGCGGCCAAGTTCCGTGGCCAAGTTTTTCCGCGGCGCCGAACGTGCGACCGTTGTCCGCGGACCTGACCAAATACATGTCCCGGGCGCCGTCGATGTTATTGCGCCACATCACATATAGCTTTCCGCTGGGCCCAAAAGTGACCTGCGGCTGGCAGCATTGGCAGACACTGCCGTCCGGTGAGCGATAGATCGGCTTCTCGTCTTGCCAGCTGGCGCCGCCGTCGGATGATCGGGCGCCGTAGACCTGCGTTCCTTTTTCGCGCAGGTCCAACCATGTGCAATAGAACGTGCCGTCGGGCGCCGCCGCCAAATGATGAAGCCCCTCGCGGGCCGACGCCGCGACGCCGTTGATTTGCACGGGCTTTTTCCACGTCGCCCCGCCATCGTCGGACCGCCACGCGAACAGATTTTCGTCGTGGCCGTGCCCTTCTTTTCCACCGATCGCCGTGACGACCACCCAGCGATCGGTCGCGGCCACGCGTGGGCCGCGGCGCATTCCCAACGGCAATACGCCCGCCTCGGCCACCTTGGCGGGAGAGCCAAAACTTTTGCCACCGTCGCGAGAGATCGCGCAATATACGGAGTTCTCGGCGCCGAACACGAGGTAGACCTTGCCCCGCGGATCGACGGCGACCTGCGGTTGCTTGGCCTTGGGAAACGCCGTCTTGGCGGCGATTCCGACGGTATCGATCGCTTCACTCTGCTGCGCTGCGCAGAGCGTGACCAAGATAATCGAGAACGACAAGCATGCGGTCCGACACATGAGAAGCTCCTCTTTTAGGTATTTAGTGCGGCCATTATTTTTCGAAGCCCAGGCTCCGCTGATATGCGTCGCGCTGCGCGGAGAGACCAACCCGCTTTGTGATTTCTTGCCAGCGGGCGGCGGCTCTTTCGAGCGCGATAGCCGATGGGGTTTCCCCCAGGGCGGCCCTGCGCACAGCGTCGTCGAGGGCGGACATATATTCAGCATAACCGGGGATCCGTGGAGGCATCAGCCATTGCGATCGCAAGAAAGCGGCTTCGAGCGATTGGCCGTATTCCTTCGAGGCGCCCGAAAGCTCTTGATTCATCCATCGGTCGCCGCGCGGAAGTTGGCCTCGGCGGTAGGGCGCGGTCGCCGCGCTAGCTGGACTGATTCGCGAGCCCCATTCGTCGCCAGACAGCCACTCCAGCAATTGAAATGCGACCACGGGCGATTTGGTTCCCGCGGCTACCGAACCGAGTCGACCGGCGATCGCCAGCAGCGAAACTCGCGAGTCGTCTTCCGCCGGCCGCCGCTGCCAGGACTTTTCGCGCGGGTTATAAGCCTCCGGCGAACCCGGCAGTTCGCAGAGACCGATATCGAGCAATTTGGTTTTTTCGGAAACCGATTTTACGGCGTCGCCGTCCGCTGGAACGCTCTCCACAGCGCTGGGCCAAGTCATGGCTAATGCACAGTGGCCATCAATAATGCCCCGACACGCTTCAGCCGGAGAGGCGTTAAGCGATCGTGGGGATTTTCCGCCAGTCGGACCGGACTTGAAATTAACAGTCGCGACCAACTCGTCGAGCGCTCGGATGAACGGGGGCGACGCGATTTGCGGCGTCATCGTTTCGCGATCCCACAGCGTCGCGTAATAATCGCGATGCTTGGCATAGGCGGCGGCACGCGCTAGCAATATCCTTCCGGCCCAACCGGGCGCGAGCGGCTCGATCGCGCCGGCCCAATCGTCCGGCAGATCAGCGCCGGGCAAATTCTTGCGATCGCCCAGCAAACGCGCTAAATCTTGATATTCGGCCCACGTCCGTGGTGGTTTGCGATGCACTTGCTCTAGCAGGTCGCGGCGGTAGAGGCAGACGAAGACGGGTGACCCCAACGGCACGGCGAATAACTCGTCGCCCCATTTCAAATCGGCCAAGCCGGCGGGCTCGAATAACTCGTCCTGATGCAATTCGTGCCGCTCCAGCCACGCAGATTTGATAGGCCGGATCGATCGCTTCTCGCACAGCGTCCCCAGCGAGGCCGACGGATAGACGATCGCGTCAGCCGCTAGCGATCCCATTGCATCCAGTTCGGCTGATGTCGCCTCGGCTACGACGAGATCGGCGCCGCTCCTGGCCTTCCATTCGCCCCGATAACGACCGATCCGCCGGGCCAGCGCGGAATCGTCGACAACGAGCAATTTGAGGGAGGCCGGCTTGGCGGACGTGGGCGCCACCGTCGCGGTCGGCCTGTTCCGCGGCTCGCAACCCACGAGCGCGGCCAGTGTTGCCGCAAGAAAACTCCATAGCCGCGGCATCCTGCTGCGCCGAATCGCTGCCGACCCTGCTCGAATCCAAACGCAGACCTCGCCCCCTGTCATATCAATCCATTCTCGGCGGCGAGTTAGCCGCGCCGGGCGTCGACATTGACGGGCTTTTTCTGCGATGCGTACCAAGTCTTCCAAGCCTTCACATCGAACTCGAAATTCGCCGCGCTTTCGGTCAACACGACCAGGGCCTTCAGCACTTCCTGATTTTTGAGCGGCAGCATAAATGTCTGCGGCTTGGCGCCGACCGAGAGGCCGCCGCCGCCACCGCCGGGCCCGTTGCCGAACGTGGTCGACATTTGTCCAGGATTGGCGGAGGACACCTCTTTGAATTTGTGCGTCGTGATCAGGGCGTCGATCAGCGGGCTGATCGCCGATTTGTCTTTGAGGCTCGCCAGACAAACGGCCGCCCGATTGACTTGCACGTTGTCCTTGCTCTTGAGCGCCCGAACGTACACCGCGGTCACGTTGGGGTGATTCGGAGAAGACGTCAACTTGTCGAGCGCGGTCAAGCGCACGTCTTCATCCGGGTCGTCCAGCGTCGCAACGACAACAATATTCGTCGCGCTCTGGACGTTGATCTGAACCAATTCCTCGAGCAGCAGCTTCTTGACGTGCATATTTCGTTCGTTGTTGAACAATTGCGTTAGGGCCGGCACGGCCGATGGATCATTGATCGCGAGGAGCTCATCTTGAAGCGCGCTAGCCTTGTCCGCCCGGGCATCGACGCTGGCTCGCCACCGCTTGAGCTTGATGAACCATTCTTTGCGGGCCAGTTCGTCTTTGCGCGTTTGCTCCAGGAGCTCCACCTGTTGCGGCAGCATCCACGCGCCTTTGTAAAACACATAGCCGCGCTGCTTTTGCAATTCGTCGGGATGAACCCATTTGCCATCGACGAACGAATAGTTGAGGGCGCCGCGGGCGTCCTTGTTGTCGGGATCGAGCGCAATCACGCGCTCCAAATGCACTTGCCGCTGCTTGGCCAGCGAATGCTTCAGGCACCAGGTAGCCAGATCCCATTGGCCCTGGGCCGTGTCGGGATAGTCGCCGCGGATTTTTTCGTATTCCGCTTCGAACTCGTTGCGAACGGCGATGTGAAGCACTTGGCTCTTGTCGAGCGTGATCTCACCACCCGACTCGGTGCGAATCATAAATTTCTGTCGCGGCGTTTCGGTCTTGTTGACCAGTTCGCCCTCGATCTTGCCCTCGTTGGCCAGTTCGAACGTATCGCCGCGCGCCGTGGCGGTCCCGAGCCAAAGACCGGCGACAAACAACGAAATCGAGAACAGTCGTTTCATGAAGGGCGCTCGATCGGCGAATTTCAGGCCGCGATATATTCAAACCAGCCGGTTCGCCGGTCGTCGGCTGACCTTAGGTAATATAATTCCCACCACGACGCTCCGGCAACTAATTCGATGGATTCGGCAAAATCTCGCATGAACAACCTGTAATTTTGCAGTCCAATCCATCTATTTGGACAACGTCGGGTCATTCCGGGTAATCCACGCTTCCCCGGAAATCTCCAATTCCGTAGCGCGACGAACAATCTCATCCGCGTCTGCGTCCGAAACCACGAATGCGCGGTCATAGTCAATTTCGTTTCGCTTTCGACGGCAAACGTCAAAATACTGCGATGCCGGGCGTGCCTTGGCGCCGAGCGCCAATGGCAACGCTTCAAACGCCGTTTTATGAGGGCCGCCGGCGCTAGGGTCGAGCCGATAGCCGGAACATGCGATTGCCATTTTTACGAGAAGCAGAGCCCCGCCATAGGCAGTGCTAAATCGGGTATCGGCTGAGATGGACGTGACCGAGGCATCCTTAAGCTTGACTGCTACCGCGGCGCGAAGGTCGTCTAACTCGGCCTTGCTCGTTTGATGCGGCTTGGGTCGATTTGCCGCTTGCAATCGTTTCCAACTCATGCGGCGAGCCGATCAAAAATATCTTGCAGTCATCGCCCATGACGCCTTTGATGAAATGATGGCTGGCGGCGAACTTTCGAGCAAACTCCTGGGGCGGATAAATCGTCGGATTGATGGGGCGACCGACAGTGCGTTCCGCCCGGGCCAGCTTCGGCACGCCGACTGTCTTGCACAATTTAAGCGGCAAAGACGTGGCGCTACTAAGCCGCCCGCTCGATTCGAGTCAGCCGGGGGCGGCGTTTGACCTTCCAGGGTGTTTGGCCGAGCACCGAGAGGGCGACGCGGTCCTCCAGATTCGGGCGGAATATCGTGAGCACCAACAACGGCAGATACCAGGCCATGAACAGGCCGCCGAAATGGGCGTTCCAAAATTGGCTCGCGAGCATGATCGCCGCCGAACAGCTCATCAGCGTGCCGAGATTTTTCTGTGCCGGCCAGATCGCCATCGTGAACGACAGCGCGACGAATGCCGCGAGAATCGGAATGCGGTAGACCGGATCGAGCAAACGCAGATGCCAAAAACCCTCGAAATTTTCTTGCAGCATCTGGGGGATGGTCCAGCCGAACATCTGTTGCAAATCTTGAACGAAAGCCGCGTGGCTCCCGGCCGTGAGAGCCAAGATGCCGACCATCACGCCGAGCGTCGGAACCAGGCCACCCAAAAATCGGGCCAGCCCCCTGGGCCAGTAGAAGCTCATCCACAGCGGTAGCAGGAACAGCGGATAATAGGAGAGGCCGATCGCCAGTCCCAAGAGCATGCCCGAAATCATCGGCCGGCGGTAGAACAAGATCGCCCAGACCAGCGGAGCGGCGGGCAGCACATGCCGCACGAACCCGGTCATCTCGGCCGTGTAAGGCAGCATCAAATACACGACCGCCGCGGCGATTCCCGTCCGGATATTGTCGAAATGTCGGTAGCCGATCAGCACCAGACCCAGCACGACAAGCAAATGCAGCAGCACGAGGATGACGCGAGCCGAAAGCAAATCGAGCGTGGGCTTCGGGATCGTTTCTTTTTGCGACGTCGGCGAAACATCCAGAGCAGCCATGTTCTGCGTGACAATGTTGGGCATTCGGAACAGCGGTGGATAGCCGGGGCCCTCGCGCACCGCCCGGTTTGCTTCCGCGGACAACGGGGGCTTATCGCTGTTCGCCGCTGGATCGCTTGAACCGCCGCCGTCGCTGCTGGCCGCCAAATTGACACTCGTGGCGCTCTCGGGCGCTTTATTGTCGGCCGTCGTGTCAGCAGTCGCTTCGTCGCCGATCGCTGTAGCGGTCTTCGCAGCGTCAGTCTTTGCAGCGTCGGTCTTCGCAGCGTCGGTCTTCGCAGTACCCGGATCGGCGACGGCGCTGGCCACTAGGGGCTTTGATTCGGGTTCGGGGCTGCCTGTCAGGACATTAGCCATCAAAAACACGAACAGCGCGACGCCCAAAAAAGTCAGGCCACCGGACGAAAGGTTCGGCTCCAGGAGCGGCCGCCGAACCATCATCGGATCGATCAGCATCCGCACCAAAAACCAGGCGGCCCCGGCAAAGAGCCAGATGTAGCCCATCTGCTCGACACCGGCGTTGTTGTTAGCGTGGCCAAATTGCACGGCGACAAACCCGGGGCTGATCAGTATCAGCGCCAGCAAATCGAGATTCCGCACGCTCCACAACCGGCCGAATTTGAAGAACACGGCAATCATCAGCAGCGACGACAGATGAACCCAAGTCGTCGGGCTAACTTTGTTATAGAACAGCGTGAATTCGTTCATGATGGCCGATCGTCCGGGGTACCTGATGCAGGGAGGACCCCAAGGCACGGGATAGCCCTACCGCCCGATTCCGTCGCCGGCGGCTCGAAAACAGCTTGCAAATCAAATCTAAACATACGCGGTTTGGGTCCGAATGCAAGAACCGCGACCCAGCGGCGAGGGTGCGTTTCGTGTGTAAATTGCCTAATTGGCAAGGTCGGAAACGAGCCTTGGCGCCCGCGGAAGCATGTCTGGAGCAGTTACGGATCGAGTAATCCAAAACTGCGAGCCCACGCCGCCATGTAGGTTGCCAACAACGAATCGCCGGTCACCGATTATTATGAGAACGGCAATAATGGTTTATTGCCCCTAAATCCTGTCGTAGAAACGACATTCGCCTTTGCGCAGCCGTTAAACTTCGCCTTGTAGAGAATCGGAATTCGGACGCTGCGGTTCCAGAACCTCGAATGGAATGCGATATTTTTCTCTAATCCGTCGAAACGCCTCGTCCAGAGGGATGCCCGGCTCGCCTCTGTCCAATGATTCGAGCGCTTCCAAAATGGCTTGAAGGTCATCGTTGTCGTCAACAGGTTCTTGCGCGGGGTCCGTTATTGATTCATCAATCCCTCCGAAACTTCCCCTAGCACGGCCAATCGCCGTCGGGCCGCCGCCGCCCAAGGGCTCTCGGGCGCCAGTTCCAAGAAAGCACTCCAATGTTGGTCGGCTTCGCCAGCGCGACCGAGATCGTCGAGCGTGCGGGCGAGATGATAGTGCACGTCGGCGTATTCGCGATGGAAAGCCAATGCTCCCTCGAACGCCGCGACCGCCAATTCGCGTTGTCCTAGTTCGGCTAGCACACAGCCCAGATTGGCCCGGGCTTCGACGTACTCCTCGTCGAGTTCGATCGCCATGAAATAGCGTTCGCGGGCCGCGGTTGGATCGCCGAGCCGGTACAGTAGTTCCGCGAGTGAAAAGCAGACGTCGGCCGTCGGTCCGCCCGCGGCCAGAGCGGTGCGGTACATGTCGGCGGCCGCCTCGAGTTCTCCCTCGTCTTCCAATCGCGAGGCAAGCTCGAGCAAATCGCCGACCGCGGGCGGCGAATCGGCCGTCTGCCGCGTGAGTTGGAGGATGCCGGAATCGGCTGTACCGCTAGCGTGGGCGCGAGCGTCGTCGGTTCCAGCTTCAACCGGTTCGACTGGCGCTTCGGCGGACCGAAAGTCGAACCACAGTTGCCCACCGGGAGCGATCAGCCCGTCTCCCTGCCGCATCAGCAGATGCTTCCCCTCGATGATGATCGACAACTGAGCCAGCGGTCGCTGCACGCTCGGCACATACCGGGCCAATTCGGCCAGCTTCTTCTCGATCGTCTGGGGCGACATGCCTGCGGCCAATGCTTCGGCCAACCGCCGGGCTGTCGCCACTTCTTGAAAATCGAAATACGGCAAGCGCCGCACCTCGCGAGTCGGCACGATCAGCCCGCGGCGATGCCATTTACGCACGACGGCGACCGGCACTTGCAGCAGATCGGCGAGCATGGCCGGCGTATACAGCCGGTGGATATGCTGCTCCGCCTCGACCAAGCCCAGGCGCTGCCACAACTGAGTTTCCGTGATGACCTCGGTCCGCCCTTCGTCGATCGCCTGGCGAATCGCCGGACTGAACTGGCTATCCCAATCGGCGGAAGCGGGCAAAAGCTCTTGCTCGCCCAGCACGAGGATTTGCGTATTGTCGTCCGGCTGATCGATGGGTGTCGCGCCCTGCTCCCGCAA
This sequence comes from Pirellulales bacterium, assembly GCA_038210495.1. Classification (GTDB taxonomy): domain Bacteria; phylum Planctomycetota; class Planctomycetia; order Pirellulales; family DATAWG01; genus JBBQWR01. The sequence goes on along the minus strand of JBBQWR010000020.1, from coordinate 6,508 downwards.
CAGTTGCTGAGCGTCGCGCCAGGACATGCCGGCAAACCTGCCGACATGGGCCACCCGCGCGCCTTCGAGCGACACTTCCGCAGCCGCGTCGTCCTGTTCCTCCGCCGGCTGAGCCATCAAATCCGTTTCAGCAGTCATGCTTGGCAGTTTGACGAAGCCGTACACGACTGTCAACGATTTGAAACCACGCTTCGGGGCTTCGGCGAGGCGCCGCCTCCAGCCCACAGTTCGTGGCGCCCAAGGTCGCATGTTGTTAAAGGTTCTAGCGATTTGACGCCGCCGATCGCTTATAATGCGAAGGGCACGGTTGAAACACAACACGAGGGCGCGGATATGGACAAGCTTCGTCAGCATGTGGCGCGGGCACGTTGGCGGTTGACGCTCGGTCGATTCGCCGCGGCGCTCGCTTGGTGCTGGTCGGTCGCGCTCGCGATCGCAGTCATCGCCGTGGCCGCGATCAAAATCTGGCCGGTCCCCGTTGATAGCTGGATTTGGACCGCCGCCTGGATTGGCGGGACGCTGCTGATGGGCCTAATCGTCGCGCTCTCCTGGGCTTGGCTTCGCCGAGACGATTTCCTAGACGCGGCGATCGAGCTCGATCGACGGTTCGCGCTCAAACAGCGAGTTTCGAGCACGCTCGCCATGCGTCCCGAGGAACTGGAAAGTCCCGCCGGTCAGGCGCTATTGAGCGATGCCCTACGGCGCGTCGAGCGGATCGATGTTGGCTCGCAATTCAAAGTCCCCCTGGGTCGCCGCAATTTGATTCCCTTGGCGCCGGCGCTCGCGCTGGTGGGTCTGACGTTCATTGCCGACAAGCTCCCCGCGTCGCAAGCCGCCGCCTCAACCGGTCCGACCGTCACCCAACACCTGCCCCAGGCGGTCGACGTGCTTCGCCGCAGAATGGCCGAACGCAAAAAGGAAGCCACCGAACAAGGCCTTAAAGACGCGGGCGATCTGTTCAAGAAAATCGAAGAAGGCATCAAGGACCTGTCCGCCAAAGACAGTTCCGATCACAAACAGGCGCTCGTCAAACTGAACGACCTCGCCAAACAACTCGAGCAGCGTCGGGAAAAACTTGGTGGCGACGACAAGCTCAAGCAACAACTCAATCAGATGAAAGACCTCAAGGACGGCCCGGCCGACAAACTGACGGCCGCCTTGAAAAAAGGGGATTTTCAAAAAGCCTTGAAAGAGCTCGACAAGCTGCAAAACGATCTCAAGAGCGACAAGCTCGAACCGGCTCAACAACAAAAGATGGCCGAGCAGCTTGACGCCATGCGGCAGAATCTCGAAAAATTGGCCGACAAGCATAGCCAAATGAAGAAGGACCTCGAGCGGCAGATCAAGCAGATGGCCGACGCTGGAAAATCGTCCGATGCTCAAAAGCTGAAAAACCAACTCGACAAGCTCCAGCAGCAATCGCCGCAGATGGACCAGCTCAAGCAACTGGCCAGCCAGTGCAAACAATGTGCGCAGGCCATGAAAGACGGCAAGCCCGGCGCCGCCGACAAGGCGATAAGCCAGTTGTCCGATAAGCTGTCGCAACTCAAGAAACAAAGCGACGAGGCCCAAATGCTCGACGCGGCCGCCGATGAAATTTGCGACGCTAAATCCGAAATGGCGGGCGGCAATTGTCCGCCGGACGAGATGAGCAAAGATGGCAAGAGCGGTCAGAGCACGAGCGATAAAGACATGGACGGCCCGCCGGGTAGTGGGCTGGGCAAAGGCAAGGGCAAGGGCTCACGCCCCGAATCGCCAACAGCCACCAAGTTTTACGACTCCAACGTAAAGCAGAAGCTGGGCAAAGGCGCGGCCGTGGCGACCGGTCCTGCCGACGGGCCGAACATTAAGGGCCAAGTCCAAGCCGAGATCAAGGCTCAAATCGAAAGCGCCGCTCACGACGCGGCCGACCCGCTCACCGGCCAGCGGCTTCCCCGCAGCCAACGCGAGCACGCCAAGGAATATTTCGACGCGCTGCGCGAGGGAAAATGAGAGCCGGGTGGGCCGCCCAACCCTCTATTCTTCTTCGTCATCCTCGACCAGTTCGTCGCGGCCCACGGCGATCGCGTACGCAGTCGCGTGGCTGCGGCAGTGCGAAATACTGATCATGATCTGGTCGATTCCCATCCCGATGGCCAACTCGCGCAGGCCGCCGTAGAGAGCCACGATCGGTTTACCGCCGGGCTGATTTCGCACTTCGACGTCCCGCCAACTGATGCCGCGCCGCCAGCCCGTGCCGACGGCTTTTAGCACGGCCTCTTTCGCCGCCCAGCGCCCGGCGAAGTGTTGCGTGGCCTGCTTGCGACTTTGGCAGTATTGAATCTCGTGCTGCGTGTACACCCGAGTGATGAACAGCTCCGCGTGCCGCTCGATCATTTGAGCGATCCGCAGACATTCGGTGATATCGGTGCCAATGCCGATGATGTTCATTCGTGTTGGCGAATCTCAGAATGGGTCCGTTGAGCCGGGTTCGCTCGCGACGCGCTTCGTCGGCATGAGCGCGACGCAAGCGAACGCGGCCATGGGGGGACTCTACTTATGTCGCGCTGACACCGCAAGCGGTTTGCGCGCGCTTTAGCACTTCGGACGCCTTTTGGCGGGCCTTGCTGGCGCCGTCGGCGAGAATTTGCCGCACGCGATCCGGCTCGGCCGCGAGTTGCTCGCGCCGCGCCCGGGCGTCGGCGAAATATCGCTCCGCCGCATCCGCCAGAGCCTGCTTGATTTCACCATAGCCAAATCCGCCCCGGCGGTATAGCGCCGCCATGGCCTCTCGCTCGGCATCCGTCGCGACCAGCGAATACAACTGATACAGCGGATCGCCGTCGGGATCCTTCGGCTCGTCCATGGGCCGTGAGTCGGTGACAATCCGCATGATCTTTTTGCGCTGCGCCTTGGGGTCCTCGAAAATTTCCAGCGTGTTGTTGTAGCTTTTGGACATCTTTTCGCCATCGACGCCGGGCACCTTCTTCGAGTTGTCCAGCAGCTTGGCCTTGGGCATCGCGAACACCTGGCCAAAGTGATGATTGAAGCTGGTGGCCAGATCGCGGCAGACCTCGATGTGCTGCGTCTGGTCCTCGCCGACCGGCACCGTATCGGCGTCGTACGCCAAGATGTCGGCCGCCATCAGAACCGGATAAGTGAACAAGCCCGCGTCGGCCGCGAGTCCCTTGGCCTTCTTGTCTTTGTAGGCATGGCACCGCTCGAGCAAGCCCATCGGCGCGCCGGTCATCAGCAGCCAACTCAGTTCGCTAACCTGCGGCACGTCGGACTGGACGAACAGCACGGCCTTATTCGGGTCGAGCCCCAAGGCGAGCAAATCGATCGCCGCGTCGAGCGTCCAGCCGCGCAGCTTGTCCGCTTCCCGGACCGTGGTCAGGGCATGCAAATTGGCGACGAAGTAATACGCCGCCCGCTCGTGCTGCAAGTCGATGTATTGCCGAATGGCGCCGAAATAATTCCCCCAATGGGGTCGGCCAGTCGGTTGAATTCCAGAAAGAACACGCATCGGAGCAGGCTACAGGTGAGAGTCTCTAGGTAAGAGGCGAGCGGGAGGCGCTGGGATTGGCCGGTTCGGACTCCGCGGCGCCTTTGAACAGCTTGCGGTTTAGGTTGTGGTGGAACTGCGTCCACGAGCTCTCGTGATTGGCGTCGTCGTGGATCAGTTGCTGGAAGTGAAAAATCTTGGCGTCCAGATTGTCCAAATAGTGCAAGGCGATCGCCTCGAGCGTCATCGGCAATTTGGGGGCGCCGTATTCGTAGTGGCCGTGATGGCTAATGACCATGTGCTTCAGGCGCAGCACCGTCTCGGGCGGAATATCTTCGGCCGCCAGCCGCTCGGCCTCGGCGATCTTGTCCTCGAGCATCGCCACGCCCAATACCACGTGACCCAACATCTGGCCGACATCGGTGTAGGCAAAGCCCTTATCGCAACTGAGCTCTTCGATCTTGCCGATATCGTGCAAAAACGCGCCGAACAACAGCAAATCGGCGTCGATCGCCGGATAGCGATGGGCGATCAGCGTCACGATCTCCATCAGGTTGACGACGTGCTCCAGCAGTCCGCCCGGATAGGCGTGATGGTTCTTGACGCCCGCCGGGCAGCGGGCGAACCGGCGCATAAAATCGTCGTCGGCCAAGAAACACTCGGCTAGGTTTCGCAGATGCTCGTTCCGCATCCCGCGCAGCAATTCCGCCAGCCGGGCAGCCAGCCGATCGATTTCCGTCGGCGAAAGGTGCATGAAATCGGCGTAGTCGATCTCTTCGGGCCGAGCCCGGCAGACGCTGGTGACGATCATCTGCAGGCCGCCTTGATAGACCTGCGTGGCGCCTTCGACGCGAACGAAATCGCCATCTTCGAAGCCGCGATAGTCGGCGTCCGTGGCGTTCCACATCCGCCCGCTCAGCGAGCCGCTGCGATCGGACAATTCGACTTGCAGGTACAGATTGCCGTTGCGATTGGGCCGCAACTGCTTCTGCGAGGCCATGAACACTTGGTCGACCGTCTCCTGGTGTCCCAATTGATTGACGAAGCGGCGAATCATCGACGGTCCCTTGTGGCGAACGAAACGAACGAAAGCAAGCTTCGTGATTGTAGGGGCGCGAGGGAAGCATGCCAAGCGGACGCCGGAGCGATGGCGCGAGGCGGGGGTCGGGTGAGCGTGTTGGAGTTGTCGCTTCAGCGTGTTTAGGGGCACGCTGAAGCGTGAACTCCAACAAGAAAACAACGCGGCCCCGCTGCGCGGGCGCAGCGGGACCGCGTGTCGCGCAAATCGGCCATTCGATTTGGCAAGCTTGACGTGGTTCTGGCCTTGGCGCCGGACGTTCTTGAGTTGTGCGACGAGTGGGAGTCGTGTTAGCTCGTGCTCGTCGCGCCGCCGCGAGACGGAGTGTTAGTAACCCGTGGTTCGCGGCCGTTGCGGTGAGGCTGAGTCGTGTTGGACTCGGCGCTCACCGCGTGCGCCCGCGAGGCTGAGTCTTGTTGGCTCGTCGCTCGCGGACGCGTTGATCTCCTCACCGGCGCCGCCACCTTGGTTTCACCCTCGATCGAAGGGCCAGCGGCCCAGGCCCGAGGGCCTGGGCCGCTACTTGGAAACCGCCGCGACTGCTTTTTCAGCTACACGTCGGGACGTTGTTTTTTGGATAACCTCGTTACGCGGCGAAGCCGCGCAGCTGGCCACCTGACGCCCCCAGGCGGCCGTTATGCGAGGACTATCGAACTTCCGGTCGGCTCGCCGCCGCCTTGGCAGGGCGGCGTGTCGGAGATAGGCGCAGGCGCAGATCATGTGAAGAAGCGAGGCACGTGGCCTCACAGCCGCATGAACTTAGTTGTCCGGGCGACAAGAACGACGTCCGGACCCCAATGAACGCCCAGCTTACCGGCCGCTAGCGAGAGCCTCGAGGACTGCTTGCGCATCACGGACCAAAGACCCCTCCATTCCGATTCGGCACATGAAGGGCAATATAAACAAATGTATAGTAATTGCAATGTGCGAATTGGGCCACCGATTCGAATAGGTCGCCATGTCCGCATTCATTCGTCCGATTCGAGGGCTTGTTCGAGTTCTGATCGCGTGAGAAAACGGCGTTGGGCGCGGCGTATTCGGAGAATCCTCACTGTCTGATCGTCGATGACGAAAACGACACGAAACACGTAGGGACGCTTGCCGAAGAGAAGTTCGCGGACTTCGACATCGACTTTCCCGTTTTCCCGCGCCAACGGGCAGCGCTCGGGACGATGTTCGAGCGTTTGCAGTGCGTTTTGAAATCGGGTAAGCCAACGCGCCGGGGCGGCCGGCGCTTGTTTGGCCGCCCGTCGATAGGCCGTGCGCAGATCGTCTTTCGCAAGGCGCTGAAGTACGACGCCGCGAATCATGGTTGGCCGTGGTCGCTGTCGCGTCGTATCTCATCGAACGCTTCGATCAACGGTGTTCCGTCGTCGCCGGCGCGCCACTGGGTCACGGCGTCGCGCACGGCGAGCAGGTCATCGTCTTCTTCGGTCAAGGCGCGGAGCGCTTCGCGAAGGAGCTCGTCCGCTGTTGAATACTGCCCAGTGGCCAATCTGGCGTCGATAAGTTTCTGCAAATCCGGCGGAAATGAATATTGCATGGTTGCTACCTTGGCGATGGTCGGACAACCCGTATTTTACTCGCATCGCGCGGATTGTACACGCGGATGACGAGCAATAATTCAATCCGCCGTCCAACCGCCGATCGTGCGGCATTCGATGAGTCTTTAGCGCAGGGACCGCGATACGATCCAAGCTCTCCCCAGCCAGCGCGGATTGGGTCGATGTGTCTGAGCTCCAAGGAAAACAGCCTCCCTGGAATCAGACACCCTCGAATTGACTCCCGTCCCCTTTAATTCACTCCGACTAAGGGAGGTTCCCGATTGCCGAATATCGCCGTGCCGGAAGTCGAAGAGGCGCCAATAGTCATATGCGACGATGACCGTTCAATTTGATTGCGCACGGAGCGAGCGAAATAGGACGCGACTCCAATCGCGCTCGACA
>JBBQWR010000019.1:0-96476 GCA_038210495.1 Pirellulales bacterium | reverse complement strand
CGAAGGGATGTGTTGGGGAGCCGTCGGTCCGGGATGCCCCCGGAGAAAAGAACGCCGGCCAGCGAACCCGAATGCCAAGATCGCCTGTCAGACCATCGCGCCGCTTAGTCCTAAACGACAACGAATATCATCGACCTCCAACCAGTTCCAACACGACCACCGGCATTGCGATCGCCGCTTCGCGAAAAAACGGAAACAAAACCCGCCTCGCTTAAAATCCGCGCCCAACCTGTTGACAACCCAGACTCTTTCAGGGACGGCTACTCACATCACGCCGCTACCGCGGCTTTGCATTCCCGGTTTGAAAACTGACATTGGATTCAATACAGATTTGACTATCTCGCGCAAAGTTGAAAGCACGTCATGCATAAATCGATTTGTTCTCTAATTTGTATACTCGCCCTTACGATCACCGCCGCCGTGAGGGCCGCCGACGTGTCCGACTTGGGCACGCGCAAGCAAGGGGTGGATTGGCCGAAATTTCTCGGCCCGACCGCCGATAGCAAGTCCACCGAGAAGGGCATTTTGACAAAGTGGCCGGAGGCCGGGCCGCGGCTCGTTTGGCATCTCAAACTCGGCGAGGGCTATTGCATGCCGGTGATCAGCCGGGGACGGCTGTTTGCCTTCGATCGCGCCGGCCGCACCGATCGGCTTCGCTGCTTGGAGAGCGAAACGGGCAAACCGATCTGGGAATTTACCTACGCCACCGACTATCACGACACGATCGGCTACGACAATGGGCCACGATCATCGCCCGTCGTCGATGGCGATCGAGTCTATATTCTTGGGCCGCAGGGAATGTTGCACTGTCTGAGCGTCTTGGATCATAAGGTGATTTGGAAATTCGACACGGCCGACAAATTTCATGTAATTCAAAACTTCTTTGGCGTCGGCGCCACGCCGGTCATTGAAGATAAGCTACTGATTTTGCCGGTCGGCGGTAGTCCGCCCGAGACGCAACTCGATTCGCCCGATCGACTCAATGTCGTCAAGGGCAATGGCAGCGGCGTCGTGGCCTTCGACAAAATGACGGGCGAGGTGAAGTATCAGCTCAGCGACGAATTGGCCGGCTATGCCAGTCCCGTGCTCGCGACGATCGATGGGCGGCGGTGGTGCTTCGTGTTCGCTCGCGGCGGACTGATCGGCTTCGACCCGGCGACCGGCAAGCAGGATTTTCACTATCCCTGGCGGGCGAAGGAACTTTATAGCGTCAACGCGAGCACGCCGGTCGTCGTTGGCGATAAGGTGTTCATCTCCGAGAGCTACGAGATCGGCAGTTCGCTACTCAAGGCGCGACCGGGCGGGTTCGACATCGCGTGGAAGGATTCGCCGAAGCTGCGTGATGAAAAGTCCATGAAGCTGCACTGGAACACGCCCGTGTATGTCGACGGCTATCTCTACGGCTCCAGCGGCCGGCATGGCGATAGCGCGGAGCTACGATGCATCGAGATGGCCACCGGCAAGGTGAAATGGACGCAAGACAATCTCGGCCGGGTGTCGTTGATGTATGTCGACGGCCATCTGATATCGCTGGGCGAGGCCGGGCAGGTGCAACTGCTGCGGGCGACGCCGGAGAAGTACGATGTCGTGGCCACCGCGTTTCTAACTACGAAAGACACCGGCGCCCCGGACAGAATCGACGTGCCCGACATCAAGCTCATCACATATCCATCGTGGGCGGCGCCGATTTTGTCACACGGGCTGCTCTATCTGCGCGGCAAAGACCGGCTGGCGTGCGTCGAGTTGATCCCTGAAAAATAAACTCAGGATGGCGACAAAAAATCTCAATCGGGTCGTGCGGCCGATCGGCGTTCAACCGGCAGTTATCCACGATTCTTTCTCGCCAAATAAGTTTTTGTTGACGAGCGAAAAAAACTCAGATAAGCTAATGGCGCCTGCCGGCCGGACTCGAGCCTGCGTTCAGCGACATCCTAGAAGCGATGCGTTGTCCAGACGTTGCTGGCAAGCCCCATCCGACTACCGCCCACGCGGCGCCCCGCCTCGAACTGGTTCGACATCATGAAGATCGCGACCGCCGATTTTCGATCGACATGCAGCGCGCCGCGCAAGCGCGCGCGGTTAGGCGGTCCGATCGGCTTGATTGCGGTGATGGTGGTTGGTTTTGCCGGCAGTCTGCGGGCGGCTGACGTGGCGGCGCCTTCGCCCGAGCAATTACAGTTCTTCGAATCTAAAATCCGGCCGGTGCTGGTGGACAGTTGCCAGAAATGCCACGGCGAAGAAAAGCAGGAAAGTAACCTGCGGCTCGATACGCGGTCGGCCGTTCTCGCCGGCGGCGATCGGGGGCCGGCCGTCGTGCCCGCGAAGCCGGACGAAAGCTGGCTCATCAAGGCGATCAAGCATGAAGACGATCTCGACATGCCCCCCAAGCCGCAGCGGCATTTGTCGCCCGAGCAAGTCGCGAATCTAACGAGTTGGGTCAAGTCGGGGGCTGCCTGGCCGGGCGGAGACGATGCCGCGGCGACGCCCCCGCCGCGCAAGCCGGGCCTCAAGATCACCGACAAAGACAGGGTTCATTGGGCCTTTCAGCCGGTCAAACAGCTTGCGCCGCCGGCTGTGCAGAAAGTCGGCTGGGTCACCAACGCGATCGATGCGTTTGTCCTCGTCAAGCTCGAATCCAAAGGCCTTACGCCCAATCCGCCGGCCGAAAAGCGCGAGCTCATCCGCCGATTGTCTTACGATCTGACCGGTCTGCCGCCGCTTCCGAGCGAAGTCGAGGCATTCGTCGCCGACACGGCGCCGGGCGCCTACGAAACCGTCGTCGATCGGCTACTCGCCTCGCCCCGCTATGGCGAGCACTGGGCCCGTCACTGGATGGACCTGGTGCGATACGCCGAGAGCAACAGTTACGAACGCGACGATCCGAAGCCACACGTGTGGCGGTTCCGCGACTACTTGATTCGGAGCTTCAATCGAGACAAACCTTACGACCGCTTGATCCGCGAACAAATCGCGGGCGACGAATTGCCCGACGCCGATCGCGATTCGCTAATCGCCACGGGCTATTACCGACTGGGCATCTGGGACGACGAGCCGAGCGATCGCGAGCAGGCCCGCTTCGATAGCCTGGACGACATCGTCGCGACGACGGGGCAAGTATTTCTCGGGCTTACGGTCGACTGCGCTCGCTGCCACGATCACAAGATCGATCCGATTCCGCAGCGCGATTATTACCGGCTGGTCTCTTTCTTTCACAATGTGAATCACTATCACAATGGCGGTCCGACGGACGAGGTTACGCTTCCGCCGGCCAAGGATGTCAATCCGATGGACGACTCGGCGTCCGGTGAGCAAAGCGAGATCGAGCGGCAAAGTCGCGAGCACGATCGCGAATTCAAGAGACTACAAGGTTCGATCGCCGCGAAGGATAAGCTGCTGCTCAAGAAGCTAGTTGAATCGGGCGAGAAAAATCTGCCGGCCGTCGGAACGCCCGATTTTGCCGATCGGATGGCCAAGGACGGCGAACATCTGTTGGGTAAATCGGCTTACGAAGATTACAAACATTCGACGCATCAACTCGAGGAACTGAAAGCCCATCCGCTGGCGCCCAAAGGCTTGGTCGTCACCGAAAACGGCCGCGAAGCGCCGGACACGTTTATCTTGCTCCGCGGAAGTCCGCAGAACAAAGGGGACAAGGTCACGCCCGGTTTTCTGGAAGTCCTCGGCGGACAGGACGCCGTGGTGGCCCCGCCCGGTCCCGAGGCCAAGACGACGGGCCGCCGCCTCGCGCTGGCCAATTGGCTCGCGTCGGCAGACAATCCGCTCACGGCCCGGGTAATGGCCAATCGGATCTGGCAGTATCATTTCGGCCGCGGCATCGTTCGCACGCCTAACAATTTCGGCACTCAAGGAGACAAGCCAACCCACCCGGAATTGCTGGACTGGCTCGCATCGCAACTGGTGGCCGGCGGTTGGCGGCTGAAACCCTTGCACCGGTTGATCGTCACCTCAAGCGCCTACCGGATGTCGTCGCGCGGAAATGCGCAAGCGGCCAGCGCCGATCCGCAAAACGATCTGCTCTGGCGTTTCGATATGCGCCGCCTCACGGGCGAAGAGATCCGCGACTCGATCTTGGCCGCGACCGGCACGCTGAATTCCAAGATGTTCGGACCGTCGATGTATCCTGATCTGCCTGCGGAGGTTCTGGCGAGCGAGTCGGTCCCTGGACGAAACTGGGGCAAATCGTCGCCCGAAGAGCAGAACCGACGGAGCGTGTACATTCATGCCAAGCGGTCGCTGCCGCTGCCGCTTCTCGAAGGTTTTGATTTGGCCGAGTCGGATCGCTCCACGCCGGTGCGATTCAGCACGACCCAGCCGACTCAGGCGTTGGGGATGCTGAATAGCAAATTCGTAAACGACCAAGCAGGCGTGCTAGCGACTAGATTGAAACGCGAAGCGGGAGACGATCTGACCAAGCAAGTCCGGCTGGCGCTAAGCATCGTCACCTGCCGTCCGCCGACTGACGCCGAGGTCGAAAAGGGATTGAAGCTCGTCGAGCGGTTAAAGGCCCACGACCACGCGACGGCCGACCAATCGCTGCAATATTTTTGCCTTTTGGCGCTCAACCTGAATGAATTCGTTTACTTGGATTAGGTTTAGGTCAGGCATCCTGCCTATCTGACCGTTGAAGTAGACGTACTGCGGCAGAACGATTTTACGACCAAGCCCGTCAGGCAGGATGCCTGACCTACATGAAGGCATCCCCATGGAACGATCCGAATCGACTTCGACCGGCAATTTCTGCGGGCGCACGCGGCGTGAATTTCTCTGGGAGGCCGGCGCCAAATTCACTGGGCTCGCGCTCGGCGGAATGCTCGCTGGCGATGGTTTGCTTGCGCAGTCGGCCATGGCCGGTCAGACGTTAGCCAAGCCCGCCAATCCGCTAGCCGCCAAGCCGCCGATGTTGCCGGCCAAGGCCAAGAGCGTGATTTTCCTGTTCATGTACGGCGGGCCAAGCCATGTCGATACGTTTGACTACAAGCCCAAGCTCTATGAGCTCGACGGCAAGACGATCCCGATAAAAACGTTCGGCCGCGGCGGCAAGAAGAACGAGGGCCGCGTCGTCGGCCCCAAATGGAAGTTCAAGCAATACGGTCAGTCGGGCAAGTGGGTCAGCGATCTGTTTCCGAACTTGGCGACCTGCGTTGACGAGATCGCGTTCCTCCATTCGCTGCAAGCCGATTCGCCGATTCACGGATCGGCGATGCTGCAGATGAACACGGGCAAAATCCTCTCCGGCAACCCCTGTTTGGGATCCTGGGTCAACTACGGATTGGGAAGCGTCAACGAAAATCTGCCGGGCTTCGTCGTGATGCTCGATCCGACCGGTGGCCCGATCAGCGGCGCGAAAAACTGGTCCAGTGGCTACATGCCGGCTACTTATCAGGGAACGATCCTACGGTCCGCCGGCGAGCCGATTCTCGATCTTCGACGGCCCGAAAGCATGAGCGGGCCCATGCAGCGCGACATGCTCGATTCGCTTCAGGAGATGAACGCCGGTCATCAAGCGCCGCGGGCCGACAATTCGAACTTGGCCGCGAGGATTGCCAGCTACGAGCTCGCTTTCGCCATGCAGCGGCACGCGCCCGAGGCCGTCGATCTCTCGCAAGAAACGGCCGACACGCAGTCGCTCTACGGGTTGGACGATCCGAAGACTCGCGAATTCGGGCGGCGTTGTCTGCTTGCGCGGCGGATGGTCGAGCGCGGCGTGCGGTTCGTGCAACTCTACGCCGGCGGGGCCCACAACGACCAGAATTGGGACGCCCACGGCGACTTGGTGAAAAACCACACTTTCCATGCGGGGCGCACCGACAAGCCGATCGCGGGGCTAATCAGGGATCTCAAAGCCCGCGGGATGCTCGACGAGACGCTGATCATCTGGGGAGGCGAGTTTGGTCGGCAACCGACGGCCGAGTATGCGGCCGGCACGGGACGCGATCACAACGCCTATGGCTTCACAATGTGGATGGCGGGCGGCGGTATCCGCGGCGGCGTGTCGGTCGGCGAAACCGATGAACTGGGCTCGGTGGCCGTCACCGAAAAGATGCACGTCAAGCGCTTGCACGCTACCGTGCTACAGCAAATGGGGCTCGATCCCAACGGGCTCACATATTTTTATAGTGGCCTGAATCAAAAGTTGGTTGGTGTCGAAGGCGCTCAGCCGATTAAGGCGATTATCTGACGGGCCAAAGCGCTCGTCGGCTCGTAGCCCGTAGGTCACTCCGTGCCTAACAGAGCGACGACACAAACGAAAGGCGAATTGGCGTACGATCGGTCCCCCTGTCAGGCACAGAGTGCCTGACCTACTTCACCCAGGAATTGCTTCCATGATTCGTCGCACGTTGCTCGTCGGCCTCCTCTCCATGGCTCTGCCTCGGCTCGCGGCCGCCGCCGCGGAAAAAGACGACAAGGCCGCCGAGACTCCGATCACCCATCGCGTGTTGGCCGTCGACAACGGCCACGCAGCGATCGTCAATGCCAAGGGAGAGGTCGAGTGGGAGGTCCCCTGCCGGCACGACGCTCACGACATTGCGATGCTTCCCAGCGGAAACGTGCTGCTGCATACCGGGCCGACGACGATCGTCGAGATGACGCCGGAGAAAAAAGTCGTTTGGGAATATCACGCCAAGCAAAAGCCGGGCTATAGCGGCGACGTTCAGGTTCACGCCTTCGAACGGCTCGCCGACGGCCTGACGATGGTCGCCGAAAGCGGCAATCGGCGAATCGTCGAGGTCGACGCCCAGGGCAAGATCGTTCGCGAGACGCCGCTCACCGTCGATCATCCCGAGCCGCATCGAGACACGCGTATGGTTCGGAAGCTCGAGAACGGGCATTATCTGGTGTGCCACGAGGGGGATGGCATGGTCCGCGAGTACGATACCGATGGAAAAGTCGTGTGGAGCTATAAGCTCGATTTGGCCGGCCGCCCGCGCGCCGGTGGGCATGGCGTCGAGGGGCACGGGACGGAGGTCTTCGGCGCCGTCCGATTGAAGAATGGCAATACGCTCATTGCGGCCGGGAACGGCAACCGCGTGATCGAAGTCAATCCCGAAGGCAAGGTCGTCTGGAGCATCGAGCACGACGAGTTGCCGGGCATCACGCTAGCCTGGGTCACGACGCTCGAGGTGCTGCCCAACGGCAATCTAGTTTTCGGCAACTGCCACGCTGGGCCGGACAACCCGCAATTGATCGAAGTCACCCGCGACAAAAAAGTCGTCTGGACGTTCAAGGATTTCAAGACGTTCGGCAACGGCACGGCGTCCGCGCAGGTGCTCGACATCAAGGGCCCGGTGATACGCTAGTCGCGCGAGCGACCGTGGTTGGAGCCGCGCGCGCAGGAAACGCATTCCGCCACTCGTCGTTGGAGCCGCGCACGCAGTAAGCGCATTCCGCCACGATTAATTTACCGGTGGCGCCGCCCCCCGCTTACTGCCGTGCGCGGCTCTTTGCCGCCGCTCGTGGCGTGCGCGGCGCTTGTTGTTCGGCTGCAAATCGGGTGCTATTATGGTAACATCCTGATGGCCTCTTTTTTGTGCCTTCTCGATGCGGCGACTAGGCCGACTTTCCGCGGTAGCGAGGGAAAGCGGATCCGCGCTTCTTGTGGCGCCGGTCCGACCGGTTTGGCGGCCCAATTGTGACGATTTCTTGCGATCTGCGTCTTGCGTGGTTCGCCTTTCCCGTGCCCGAAGCTAGGCTTTTGTCATGCTTAAGACGAACGAAGACGACCTGTTTCGCGAAAGCGCGATGACCTTTGGGGAGCACCTCGAGGAGCTTCGCGTCCGGTTGTTTCGCGCCGTGCTCTGGCTGGTGATCGGCGTCGTGGCCGGCTTCTTCGTCGGTCACTATGTCGTTCGCCTGATCCAAATGCCCATGGAGCAAGCCCTGGGGGAATACTTCGAGAATAAATCGAAGGCCGACTTAATCGAGAAGTACAAGACCCTTTCGCCCGAGCAATTGGCGCTCATCGGGGCGGGATATATCAGCGATCAGTTCTATGTCGAGCCGAGCCAGATTCTAAATCCACTGCGGGAGAGCGACGCGGACATGTTTCAGAACGTGCCGCCCATCTCTCGGTACAAGGTGGCCGCCGCCGATTTGACCGACGCTCGAACTCTGGCCGACGAATTGCTCGCCGCCAAGAGCGCTTCATCGGAGAATAGTCCTGCCCGCCAGCTGTGGACGCGACTCGACTCCGACGGTCGAGACGCGGTCGCCGCGATCGCCAACAATGAGACGCGCGACGTCGATCCGAACCAAGCGAGGAAATTGGCCAAAGCCATCAACCGGGCCGTGGCCGACGGCGGATTTTTTGACGCTGCCGCGTTTCAAGATCAAATCAAGCGAGACAGCGAACTTAAAGAGTTTTGGGAAGCCGCCGACAAATCAGGCGTGAATAAACCCAGCGGCGACGAAATGCGGCGGATCAATTGGCTAGCGCTGCACGATGCGTTTCGCTCGTCGATCGAACTCCCGCACCCGGCGCTGACGCCGATCACCGTGTGGCGGCCGTCGGCCGAAGACCCGCGCAAGCGCACCAAAGCCCTGAATCCCACCGAGGGGTTTATGATCTACGTCAAGGCGGCCGTCCTGACGGGCTTCATCCTCAGCAGCTATTTCATCTTCCGCGAGCTATGGCTGTTCGTCGCCGCCGGGTTGTACCCGCACGAGCGGCGGTACGTGCACATTTTCCTGCCGTTCAGCGTGGGGCTGTTCATCGCCGGCGCCGTGCTCGCGTTTTTCGTCGCTTTCCCGCCGGTCCTGCACTTCCTGTTCTCCTTCAATGCGATGCTCAACATCGAGCCCGACACGCGGATCAGCGAATGGCTCAGTTTTGCGTTGTTCCTGCCGTTCGCCTTCGGGATCGGTTTCCAGTTACCGCTGGTGATGCTGTTCGTCAATCGGATCGGACTGGTTTCGCTGGCCGATTATTGGAAGCAGTGGCGAATTGCCGTGCTGGGCATTTTCGTGATCTCCATGATCCTCTGCCCTTCGCCCGACCCGTATAGCATGATGCTTATGGCCGGGCCGCTGACGATCCTGTATTTCGGTGGGATCGCGCTTTGCTATTACGCGACGGGGCGGAAGCCGGTGGGGCTTGGGGAGTAGGGCGAGGAAAGTCGGGAGTCGGGAGTCGAGAGACGGGAGTGACGAGGCGGCGGGCAGAGCGAAGCGGGGTAGCTGCGGATCGCCGCCCCGGGACTCGCTTTCACCCCTTGCCGAGACCTATCACGCGCTCGGCGGCGATCACCGTGGGACGCCCGTTTACTTTTGCGATCAGTAAGACGCCGCAGTTGGGACCCTTCGCGCTTAATTGCTTGCGAAGCTGGGCCGGATCGAGGTCGACGCCTCGTTTTTTTATTTCCAGGTCTCCGATCTCGCGCTGATTCAGCCACACTTTGAGTGTCTTGATTCGTAGCGGTAAAATGTCCAGCACGCGAAAACAGGCCAGCGCCGCGTCGGCGAGCGGATCGCTGCTGGTCAGATAGGCGACGCCGGGTGTGATGGCGGCCAAATGTCGCTCCGTTGCCAGGGTGCCGGTTAGTCCGGCGGCCAAAACGGCGGCGTCGGGCTCGAACACATAAGCGTCGATGCTGAGCGCGACTTCGAGTGGCGCCCCCGACTGTCCGACAATGGTTCGCAGGCACTCGCCGGTTGGACCGAGGACGGTCGCGCGGCGCTGCCCGCGCTGCGTCGCCAAATCGCCGAACCAAGCCACGAGTTGCCGACATTCGCGTCGCCGGCTGATCCACTCGAGTTCGGCGCGCTGATGCCAGTCGTCCGGCAATTCGGCGGCCGGCGCTAGTTTGATCGCGGCATGGTGACACCGAACGAGCAATCGCTCGATCGCGTCGACCGAGGGCTCATGCAAAGCGGGCTGCGTCGTTCGGCGTCCCTTCGGTCGCCGGTCGGGATCGATGTGCCAGCCCGCGCATTCCGCGAAATCAAACTCATTGACGTCTTCACAGCGAACTTTGAATCGCCCCGCCGAATCATCTTCATCCAGATTCACTCGTAGATTCGCCTCGGCTAAAATGGCGATCGCCGGATCGCGGTCGACGCCGACGGATGGTCCCCTGGAGGCTAATGCGATCGAGTCGCCGCCGACGCCGCAGCAGAGATCGGCGATCGCGGCGGCTTGCGGAAAACGATTGGCCTTGTAGCTTGCGAGCCATTGATCGGTCGCCTGCTCGAGCCCGAGTTGCGTAAAGAACATCCGCTCGGCATGAACGAACTTGTCCTTTGCCCTCTGCCGCAGGCGCGCTTGCTCGATCGCGAGTCGGGCTCGCTGGGCGGATAAATCCCCTCGCAGCCGCTTGACCAGTCTGGGCGTGGCGTCGCCGGCTTCGGCAGCGATGGCCAACCAGGGCTTGGCCGCTTCGCCGACTAACCAGCGAAGATCGTCGAGCAATGTGTCGCCGGGCACGCTCAAGGCCGCCTTACCATTTTGTCGTCGACTTCGACACGGTTGACTTGGGGGCGGTTGAGCTTGGCAGCGCGGATTTTGGCGCCGCCGACTTTGACAAGCTTGAATTGGCCGTCGTCGAATTGGGCATCGTCGAATTGGGAACAGCCGATTTGGAAACGGCCGGCGTCGTCGCATTGCTGGCGGCTGGCGGCAACAATTCTTCGCTAAATTTGGCCACATAATGCATGGCGCTCTCGGCGCCGGAAAAACCGAGCACGCGCTGATCGAGGTCGGTCGAATGGCTAATGATCCGGCCCGTTGCCAGATCGAATCGAATCTGCCCTTTCGACAGCCGCTGAATGAGTTGCACTTGAATTTTCGGGTTGTCGATCGGCGTAAGGACCTGCGTCTCCACGCCGATCGTCGCCACGTCCCCCTCGACTTTTTCCAGCTCGAAGCGCTGCCGGGTTTGAATCGCCTTCGCCGAACCATCGTCCGCCAGATTCACCGTTACCTCGATCGGCAAACTCCATACATGGCCGACCTTCACGGCCTGCTTCGGCAGCGGCATCACCAGCACGCTGCCGCTCGAATCGGCGACGGCCTTGAGTTGCTTTTCTTCCCGTTTTAACACGGCGCCCGTCGGATCGATCGTGACCGTGCTGAGCACTTTACCGATCGATTTGGCCACGTCGGCATATCCGAGCGGCGGCGTTCCGTCGGTCTGGCTATTGTAGCGGACCTCTTGGCGGCCGGACATTTGGTTTCGCATGTCGACATTTTCGATCAGATGCTCGAACGTCATGTCGCCGGCCGGATCGACCGTCGTCACGCGCCAGACCTTCGTCGACTGGCTGCTCATCTCGGTCGTTTGTGTCGTGCCAGAGATCGTCGTCTCGATCGTGGCGACGTGCTTGGTCGCCCAGCGGAGATCTTCACCGTCGCGGAACTTGTATTGAAGCAGATATTTGGGGCCGGGCTTCTCGTCGGCCTGGGCACTTGGGCTACTCGGCTGTCGCTTGATCGAGGTCGTCGGCTTTTCATCGGCCGCAAGCGAAATGTGCGCCTGCGCGATAACGATCAGCGCCGCGATGGCAGCCGCCGCCCGACTCGGAATCGCGGCACTCGGAAAACGATGAACCATGGGCTCGCATCCTTTCGAGCTAGAATTATCAAAAAACCGGTCGGCCTATGCCTCGCCGCGACGTCGATTGCTGCCGCTCCAGCCCAGCTTTTCGCGAAGCGTGCGATAGTATCCCCGGCCGGCGACCTCGACTAACTTGAATTGCGGCTCGGCTCGTTGGATCCGCACCCGGTCGTTCGCCTGCACATTGCACACGACTCGACCATCGACAACCACGGCCGTGCCCGGAAGCGGCGATGGCACGAACAACTCGTACTCCCGCTCGGCCGAATCGACCACGGGCCGATTAGTCAGCGTGTGGGGGCTGATCGGCGAGATCACAAACGCCTGCAAATCCTTCCGCAAAATCGGGCCACCCGCCGACAGGCTGTGGGCCGTCGATCCGACCGGCGTGGCGACGATCAAACCGTCGCAACTATAGGTAGTTACTAATTCTGCGTCAACGTAAAGATGGACTTCGAGAATCTCGAACGGCGCCCCACCGAGCACGGCCGTTTCGTTAAGGCCAAGTTGCCGGTGAATCTGCTGGCCATCTCGCAAAATCGAGCATTCGAACATCAAGTGCGGCACGGCGCGAAACCGGCTCGCGCAAATTGCCGGCAGCTCGCGCAGAAAATCTTCCGGCGTGAGATCGGCCAAGAAACCTAGTTTGCCCAGGTTGACGCCCACCACGGGCAACTGCCGGTAGCCCATCTGACTCGCCGCCCGCAAAATGGCGCCGTCGCCGCCGAACACGACTGCCAGATCGGCCTCGACTCGCGACAGGTCCACGTACTCCGCCGCATCGACCAACACGACGTCGGCGCACTGTTCGATATGCGGCCGCATCCGCTCGATTTCGGCGCGACAAATGTCCGGCTGCCCGTAGCCGAGCAGCAGCAAGCGCGGGCGGCAATCGGCAGCGGATTTTCCGAATTGACTTGTGCTGGCATCCATGACCCGATCATAGATTACGCCGCTTCGGCGGGGCAAGCGGAAGAATGTCGGGAGACGGGAGTCGGGAGACGGGAGTTACATAGCCGCGGCATCCTGCTGCGCCGCCTTGCCGGGCGCCGTCCCGCCGCCAATGCAGCCCGGGTAATCTCGTCCCGTCCTTGGTACACTACGCAAATCCAACAAAGACCGACATCGGAGAATTCATGACGAGAAACCACGCCGCTGAGAACATCGCTCGCTTGACGAAAATCCTGCTGCTCTTGCTACAGCCATGCTTTGCAACAACTCGGCCGGCCACGGCCGCTGACGTATCGGCGAAGCCCGTCGCCAAAGCCAGTCTGTCGGAAGCCAAGCTGGCCGAAGTCGACAAGTTCATGGCGAGTCAGGTCGCGGAAAAGAAGATCGCCGGCGGCATCGTCATCGTTTCGCATCGCGGCGAAAGCGCGCTGCGGGTCTATGGCCAAATGGACATCGAGGCCAAGAAACCGATGAAAGCCGACACGATTTTCCGGCTCTACTCGATGAGCAAGGCGATCACGACCGCCGCCGCCTTGAATCTGTACGACGCCGGTAAAATCAGCTTGGACGATCCCGTCTCCAAATACATTCCCAGTTTCGCCGACGTCAAAGTCGCGGCGTCCGATGGCCCCCGCGCGCCGATCCGAGCGATGACGGTTCGCGATCTGATGCGCCACACGTCGGGGCTAACCTACGGCGACGGTCCCGACGCGCTCAAGGATGAGTTTAAGCGTCAGAGGCCGATGGAATCGACCGACCTCAAGGAAATGGCCGAAAAACTTTCGCACATACCGCTCGCGTTCGATCCGGGCACGGACTGGAACTACGGCGTCTCGATCGACGTCCTCGGCCGGATCGTCGAGATCGCGAGCGGCGAGAGCCTCGACGTGTTTCTCAAAAAGACGATCTTCGACCCGCTCGACATGACGGACACGGCGTTCAGCGTCCCAGCCGACAAACTCGATCGGTTCGCCGCCAACTACAGCCGCGCTGCGGGCGGCTTCAAACTCATCGACGCGTCGGCCGAATCCAAATTCGCCAAGAAGGCCACGGTCTTTTCCGGCGGTGGCGGGCTAGTCGGCACGGGCGGCGACTACATGCGATTTCTCCAGATGATCCAAAACGGCGGCGAGCTCGGCGGCCATCGCGTTCTCAAGCCCGAGAGCGTGAAGCTGATGACGACCAATCAGCTTCCGGAAAAGGCGTTTCCGATTCATTTCGGCAAAGAGATTCGCCACGGGACCGGTTTTGGGCTGGGCTTCTCGGTGCGGACGGAAAACACGTCGTGGGATCCCGCAGGTCGCGTCGGCGAATATGGGTGGGGAGGCGCCGCCTCGACTCACTACTGGGTTAGCCCCGCGGACGACCTGATCGTCGTCACGCTCGAACAAATTATGCCCTACGAGTGGGACACGGAATTCGGCGTGAAGAAATTAATCTACGACGCCATCAAGAAATAGTGACCCGGCGAGAGTCACGCTATGAATCGCTTCGTGATCCTCCGTCATGTGGGGTCCGCCGCATACAAGCCGGGCACGCATTGGGATTTAATGTTGGAGGCCGATGGCCGGTTGCGCACCTGGGAGTTGGCCGACGATCCGGGAAGTCTGGCGGAGGGAATGCGTCGAGTGATTTCGGCAATTCAATTACCTGACCATCGGCTTGCCTATCTCGACTACGAGGGGCCAATTACCGGCGACCGGGGCGCGGTCACTCGGGGCGATGCTGGGGAGTATCGGCTGGTGAGCGAAACGCCGCTGAAGATCGTTTGCGAGTTCTTCGGTGGGTGTATCAAAGGCCTCGCTCGGTTGACGCGAAAATCGACCGACTCGCCGGATTGGCAATTGGATATCGGTGGCCAAAGCGAGACCTGAGATCTATTTTAACGCAAAGGCGAAATTCCCGCCCGTTGTGGCTGAAATCCTTGACGTTCCCAGACGTTTAGCGCACAGTGCTGTTTACCTCATGCGTTGAAATCGGCGCCGTTAGATACGCGAACTTAACGACCACGCTCCGGGGCTTCCGCGACGACGCCTCCAACCCCGGGCACCCGGCATATCGATAGCATTTCTTGACTTGGCCACCCGGAGTGTGTCAGCGGTTCCTTAAGAAGGGCCGTCCAAGAGCAACGCGATTAATTCAACCCCCAATGTTCGAAATCGTCGGCTTCTTGCCGCAAAACCGGAGACATCGATGACTAGCCATTCACTTCGTTGGGCGCTCTTGCTGCTGGCCCTGATTCCCGGCCTCGTCAGCGTTTCGGCGCCCACCGCTGGGGCCGCCGATGACGAAAAGCCAATCCGTGCCCTGCTTGTGCTCGGTGGCTGCTGCCACGATTACGCCAAGCAAAAAGATATCATCACCAAGGGCGTTTCGGCCCGGGCGAATGTCGTTTGGTCGATCGCCTACGACTCCGACAATGGCACGAAGCATTTGAACCCGGTCTATAATTCGGCCGACTGGTACAAGGGTTTCGACGTGATCCTGCACGACGAATGCTCGGCCGATGTCAAGGATTTGGCCACGATCGACAACATTCTCAAGCCGCATCGTGAGGGAATCCCCGGCGTGGTGATTCATTGCGGCATGCACTGCTACCGGAGTGAAGGCTGGCCAGAGAAGCTGACCCCTTGGTTCGAATTCACCGGACTGCAAACGACCAGCCACGGCGCTCAGTTGCCGATCGCCGTGCATTACGTCGACACCGAGCACGCGATCACGAAGCCGCTCAAGGATTGGACCACTATCCACGAAGAGCTTTACAACAATATCAAGGGCAACGTGCTCGATACGGCCCATGTGCTAGCTCGTGGCACGCAAACCCACAAGCAAAAGGACAAAGACGTGGTCGACGAGACCGTCGTCACCTGGACAAACAACTATCGCGGCAAGACGCGCGTGTTCTGCACCACCCTCGGTCACAACAACGAGACCGTTGCCGATGAGCGGTACTTGGACCTCGTCACGCGCGGGCTGTTGTGGTCGGTCGACAGGCTCGACGACGCCCATCTGAAACCGGCGAAGCAGACGCTGATCGACGACAAGACGACCGACGTTAAATAGCGCTAAAAAAGCCAATCGCCGGCGACCAGTTTCTTTCGTGTGACGGACCGATGAACGAAGATCTCTTTCGCTTGGTGATGGACACGCTTACGGCCCACTTGACGGCGGCCGATCTTCCGTTTCAGGCGGACGACGGAGATTTGCTCTTCTCGGGCCACCGGCTGGGGGTCGCGATCGCGTTCGATGGATTTTCGCCGCAGGGGACGCAAACGCTCGCGCCCCTGGACGTCCAGATTCATCTCGACGGTGATGTAGGGGATCGGTTCCGCATGGGGACGATCGGCGTGGGCGACGATCGACTGTCGGCCATGCGAGCGGCGGTCGAGGAATGGCATCTGCTCGCCGCGTCGCCCCTGCTGGCCGCGCTCGGAGCGGAAGCCGGCGGGCGGCGGCGGCAAAAGACGCCGCGAATGCTCGCGGGTTGGGACATGTTTCCGGGCCGAGCGGGGATTCGCGGCACGCTACCGGCCGGACTCGACCCGAGCGGAATTTTTTACCGGCTGCTGTTGGAGTCGCTTTACAAAACGGTCGCTCGCTGGCCCAAGCCCGAGAAGCAAGCGATTCGGTCGATCTTTTTCATGGCCACAACCGCCGAAGGGGAACCGCAGGTGCAGGCCGCGATCGACGGCTTCGTCGACGAGACGCTAACCGGCGAATTGCTCATGCTGCCGTGGCCGAGGCCGGAGGATGCCTATTTGTTTAAGCAGTTGCTCGTGCTTAGGTGCGGCGCCAGTGGATGTTGACGGAATCGTTCGGGTTGGGTTTGGCAGGCCTTGCGGCTCCGCGTGTCAGGCACGGAGTGCCTGACCTACTCATCGGTTCACGGTTTCGGCCGGCGGCAGGTCGAAGAAGTTGAGATTATATCCATGGATTAGTTGTTCGAGACTCTTCGACGGATGGGCTTTCTGCTCGGCGAGCACCAGTGCGTCACGGAAACGCCCGAGGTCGAGATACATTTGAAAATCCGCCGGGATTTTCACGCCCAGGTCGCCGAAATCGCTGTGGCCGGAATAAAATCGCTGGGCGGCCGGCGAGTTTTTGATTTCGTTGATCCAGCCCTGGGGCGTGATGGTCGCCGTGGATAGCGTTTTCAGCAGGCTTTTCTGTTCGCTGCTCACGAGCTCGATCCGACCGACCATCGCTCGGCGAATATCGCTTACGGCGGAGACCGTCAGCGGCAGTTGATGATCGGTCCAAACGCGAGGCACAAGGAAGAACACGCGCAGCCCGGGGGTCTTGAAGTATGCCTGCTTCCAAGTCTCGATCAATGCGGTTCCTTCGTCGGCATAGAGGCCCTCTTTGACAAGCGCGGCGTGCAACTCTTCGTGAAGTCGTTTGATTCCGTCAGCGGAAAAATCGTTTGAGCGAAATTCGGCCGATGTACGAGCGACGACCGATTTGCTATCGGCGGTGACATCGAAACCATCAACGGCCCGGAATGCCGCGTCGCCGTTGCGGCGAATTTCGACCAACCAGGACCGGTCGATGCGAGTCTTTTCGCCGTTCTTCAATACGTCCTCAAACCGAGCGTGGAATTCCAAATCGCGATGGCCGTCTTTAATTGTCGAGACGACTTGCAGCGGCGCGGGAAAATTGCCGACGCCGCGATAGAACAGATATTTCTCGGCCTCGCCGTCGGTCGACGCGACCATGGCGGCCTGAACTTTACGCGGGGCGTTCCAAACACCCGACGCCGTGTTGGGCCCCTGGCCATTGGCGCCGATGGTCACGCCATGCCACGCCAGCCTCCCGACCGTCCGCGGCGAGATCGGTCCGAATACCAACGGCTCGAGTCGGTAGTTGTTTTCCTTCACTTCGTTGACGCCTGGAAAACTGACCTCCGCTGTCGGATAGAACTGGGTTAGCCATCCGCCGCGGAGGGCGACGTCGACATCGACCTTCATCGTTTTTTTGTCGCTCGGAAGATGGAAATACATCACGGGCGTTTCCAGCCGCAGCGTCACATACGGATGCCGCTGTGGGGCGCCTTTGGAGGGAATTCCGAGCGAAAACGTTTGATGGAGGATTTGCGAGTTCACGTCGTGCACGAAGGACGGAAGCGATTCGTCATCGACATTGATGCCCGGCAGCGCGAGTCCCGCGTCGTTCTGGAGCGCCGTGAACGTGCCCCATTCGTGAACCACTAGGCGATCTCTCGCCCAGGCCCGGTTGACGCTCAACGGCGCCAGGAGCAGCGGAAGCAACAAAAGGCTAGGTAGGCGGGGCATGGCAGTTCCTCCCTATAAATCTGGCTTTGTAACGATCCGACACGATCTATTCAGAGGCCAGTTTAGCAGGTGGCAATGCCTACAGAATCGTGTTTATAATTGGATCCATAACCTATTTTGTTGGCTTTCTTTTCCGCTGACTAATTTGTCATTTATGCTCGGCGCCATCCCATCGCTGTCAACCGATCAAGTCGCCGGGTTCGTCGAACTGGCGCGGCACGGAAGTTTGCGGCGCGCGGCGGTCGCCTTGCATCTGAGCGAGCAGGGGCTGCGCAATCGGCTGCTGGCCCTCGAACAACGGCTCGGCGCCGCGCTCTATCAAAAGCGGCGGGGCATTCGCCGCTCGACGCCGCTCACCGCCGAGGGGCAGCGTTTCTTGCCCCACGCCACCGCATTTCTCGAGCGTTCGCGAGAAATGAGCGAGCTGTTTCAAACGTCGCCGCAGATGCGAGAAGTTCGAGTCGCGGCCAGCCAATATTTGATCGCTTACGTCTTGATCGACGCCGTGCGGCAATTTCACGCGGCGTTTCCGCAGATCCGCATCCGACTCAGCACGCGAACGGAGCAGGAGGTCGAAGAGCAACTGTTGGCCAATACCGACGTCGACCTAGGAGTCGCGGCGCCCCACGAAGATTCGAACGAACTCGAATATCGCCACCTGTTTTCGATGCCCTGGAGCTTAATCGCTCAGCCCAAGCATCCATTACTGCGGCGGCGACAACTCAAGATAGCCGACCTGGCCGACCAGCCGCTGATTCTGTTCGAACGCGGCTCTACCGGCCGGGGCCACGTGGTCGAAGCTCTCAGGCGAGCCAATATCGCGCCGCGAGTCGAGATGGAGACGACCCATACCGAGATCATCGTTCGCATGGTCGAGGCCGGGCTGGGCCTGTCGGTCGTGCCCCTGTTGGCCAGCGGCGTGGTCACTCGCGGCCGCCGCGTGGCCTCCCGAAGTTTCGGCGATCAGATTCGACCCATCGATTCGGGAATCTTGCTGCGAAAGAATCAATCGCCATCGCCGGCCGCAAAGCAGTTTATCGAGTTCGTCGAGCGACATCGCCGCGCCCGAACTACTGCACCCGGCGATTAACCATGAACGATCCGTTGTCCGCCACGTTGAACAGTGGGCGATAGGCGCTAGCGTACGATTGATGCGTCCGGCCGCCCGGATGCCAAACCAGGTTCATCGACAGATTCCAGCTTTCTGGCGGCACGTCGCCACCGCCGACTCCTCGCGGGATGATGTAGTTGAAGCTGCTTTCCAGGGCGAAGCAATCGCTCATCGGCACCGAGACGTCGGCCCCGACCAACGCGCCGGTTCCTCCGGTGAAGCCGCCCCAGATTCGCCCCTCGGCGCCATTGCAAAAATGGTGGCCGTAGTAAAACGCATACATGTCGATCGGCGAGTAGGTGATGCTGCTCGTCGTCACGGCGGCCAGTGCACGAGTTGTCGTCAGCGTCTTGTCGAACACGCCGGCGGAAAACCAGAACCCGATTTCGTGGCAATTGAACACATAGCTCAGATCGCCGCGGACCTGGCTCACGGTGAAGTCGTCGACGAAGCTGTCGTTGAGGTAGTCGTAGACGACGCCCCCTTGCCAGCCGACATTGCACGCCGGGCGGTGGAAAAATCCGGCCGTGAGGAACGATTGATTGCGGTGCTGGTTCGTGGCGTTGGTGCGCGACAGATCGCTATGCGACTCCTCGAATCCAATCTGCGTGCCGATGCCCATCGCGTCCCATAGGGCGGAGCCCCAATTCAGACCTTCGTGAAAACCGAAATCGCCGTTGACCCCTTGGTCGACAGGGCCTTTGAAACCTTGAACGCCCGTGAATACATTCAGGTCGCTGAACCATTCTTCGTACCAATCGCCGCAGAGCAGTCCGCAAAACGGCATGCAGCAGCCGGTATTGCAGCCCCCGTTGTTGCAGCCCCCGTTGTTGCAGCCCCCGTTATTGGAGCACTGGCCGTTGGAGCAGCCCGGACTCGGCGGGCCGCCTTCCATTTCGCCGCTCCACGGGCCGTCCATCATCGGCACGTCGCCATGCAGTGGCTGGCCTTGGGGCAGTTCTTCGTTGGGACCGGACATCATGCCGGGCGTGGAAGTCGGCGAGGCCGAACGGGGATGTGTCACCGATTGCGGCGTGCCATCTTGCATCGCGGAGGCCATCCGAACGCGCGACGACCGGTGAGAGCCGGAATACAGACCGCTCGCGGTTGCGACCGGCCGCGATTGCTCCTGCGTCATGGGCTCGGCCGAAAACTGCTGGCCGATGGAGTCGACGAACCCGTGGCCAGTGCGACCGCTGGAGCGCGGTGGCGCGGCGCCGTCGCTGCCGTCCGTGAAATTATTGTAAGAAGTGCGAGTCGCGACCCCGGCCTGATTCGACCGAGGCGCCGGCTTGTTCGCGGCGGGGCCGTTTTCGTTGGCTCGACTGGCTCGCCAGTTCTGTTGGGGCGACGTGGCCGGTTGGGCGATAGCTTTGTCGTTAGCTCCGTTGTTCGATTGACCGGAGTCGGCGCCGCTATCATCGCGGCTGCCCGCTCGCGGATTGGCTAGCGTGCGAGACGCCCGACCCGTGCTCTTAGCGTCAGCGGCGCCATCAGCACCGGCGCTTGGCCTTGCAAACGGATCGAAGGCATCCGACTGAGCCGAGGCGCTGGCGGCCATCAGGGAAATTGCAAAAACGCCGCATGAGTGCGACACTAGACCACGCAAATTTAGCCGAAGTGACATCATAAGTTCGATTCCCTGCGAGTTGCCTACGATCCGGCCCACCCTGATCGCAAACTGTCTGTCGGGAGAAAATATCGGAGCTTTGCCAATCCGAACTTCCGTTAAAATCGGAATAATCGGGAAAGATTGCGCAGCTTCGCGCCGGAAATCGCTTTTTGCGAGTCGATGTCGCGCACGACCCACTAGAGCAGGGCGACGTCGCCTCGTGGCGGCGCTAATGCCGCATTTAGTGGGCCTGCCGCGTCATACGCAGCGCATGCCTTCTTGCAGGACGCTGGCATTCCATCCGTCCCAGAACGGCGCCAGGCGATCGCGGAAGTCGTACCAGTGAGTGCGCGATGGTTCCAAGCCGAACAACAGCCACCGCACCGGCTCGTTTTCGCGTGCGTCTTTGGTCCATTGCGCCGGCGAGGGACGTTTGCCGTGCATCTCGTAGAGCACCGCCTTAAGTAGCAGATCTGCGGGCAAGCCCTTTTTGCCGACCCCCAAATACGAACTCCACAACGGTCCCAGGTCGAGCAAGTCGCCAGCTTCGGAAATCCGCCGCGCCAAATGATCGGCCCGCACGCGATCATCGAGCGCTTGCCATTCTCCGGATTCGACAGTCCAAGATAACGTGGCGAAGCGGTCGCCCTTGTCGGTGACGGTACATCCGTTTACCATTGGCCCGGCCTTCTTGCCTGGCAAGTCGCAGAGTTGGTTGTGTTACCCTGACTCTGCCCAAAACTCGCTAACGCATGGAGGCCACTTTTTTTATTCGATCAACCTGCGTTGCCTAAAAAAAGAGACGGTCCGTTCACGAGGCAGGAGGCAGGGAAATACCCTTCCCGGCCTGTGGCTGAATCGCAAGACTCGACTTCAGCAGACGGATCGCTAGGGGCAGGCGATTTCGCACATGGCGACTGAGCCCGCGATGAGGGATCGCCAGACCATGGGTTCGGCGGCCCGCTATTGGCGCAGCGAAGCCGGCGGCGAGGCGGCCCGCGGCGGGGCCGCGCTCACATCGGTCGACTTGCGATCCGCCGTGTAGCCCTCGCCCTTCACGGTACCGTGGCCGAACTGCCCGCCGACGGTTCCCTTCGGCGTTTGCACGGTGCCCGCGATGTAGTTGTCGATCGCGGCGGTTTCCTTTAGTTTATTGAACGCCTCGGACATCGTGAGCCGCATCTTCTTTTCGTGAATGTCTTCGACGAGCAAGTCCTTCACGTCGGCCATTTCGACTTTCTGCGGCGTGGTGTAACCCTCGCAGAACAAGATCACGAACGTGTCGTTGACCTGCAAGATACTGGACAGCTCGCCCGGCTTGAGCGAAAAGGCTTCCTTTTCCATGATCGGCGCTCCACCCCATTTTTGAATCGGCGGAACCCAACCTCCGACCGACTTGCTAGGGTCCATCGAGTATTGGTCGGCCAGCTTGGCGAAAAATTTCGGATCGGCGTTCTTGCGGTTTTGCTCGATCGCCTCGATCGACTGCCGGGCGAGCTCCCAAACCTCTTGAGCCTTGCGCTGGTTCTTCAACACGATCGCCCGGCACTGGACGCGGGGACCGTAATTGGCCTCGAAGCCGCGATCCAGATCTTCTTTCGCGACTTCGACCTTGCCGACATATTTTTTCAACGCGACGGACGGCCACACGGCGTCGTGATAATAGGTTTCCAGACTGATCCCCTGTTCCTCGGTCACCAGCTTGATCCAGGCGGGGATATCCGGCTGCTTGTTTTTGTCGACTTTGCCCATCGCGATCGCCGCCCGGGCGACTTCGGCGTCCAGTTCGTCTTGCGAGATGGTCAGATGTTTAGATTTCACGGCCTGTTCGAGCAGTTTGCGATTGATGGCCCCATCGAGCACTTCGGAACCGTGGCGATCGATGCACTCTTCGGATAACTCGCGGATCGTGATGCTGCGGTCGTTGACGATCGCGGCCACGCCGGGCATTTGCTGCCCCTTGATCGGGTCGTTGAACACATTCACGAGCTTTGCGCTTTCGTGGAGCGCTTTGAACGTGTCGGCCGCGGCCGAGCGGAGCTTTCGCTCGCGGACCACATCGACCAAGCGATCGCGGACCTGGTCGAACGTGACTTTGCTCGCTGGCAGCAACTCGTCGCATTTGACGATCACGTATTGGTCGCCGACGGTGACGATTTCCGACACGTCGCCCCGTTGGAGTTGAAAGACGGCCGCCTCGAGCTTCGGATCGCCCATGTGGCGGCGAATTGGCGGAATCAGGCCCGCGCCGCTGGCGCTGGAATCGACGGAGTATTTGCGGGCGAGGGCTTCGAATTGATCGGGATGCGCCTGAGCTTCGGCCAACACGCGTTTGGCCAATTGTGGGTCGTGCAGCACGATGATTCGCGCCTTCACCGCTTCGCCGAACTGCGATTCGAAAACTTCGGTCAGTTCCTTTTTAGTCGGCTTGAGTTGCTCGGCCGCCAACTTTTTCAGCGCGAGCGTCGGCCAAATTACGTCGCTGGCGTATTGCTCCGGCGTGATGTTTCGCTCCTGCTGGAGCATCTTCAGCCACTGATCGACGGAGAGGTTAAACTTGCGGGCCATCCGCTCGACTTCTTCGTTCACCTCTTGCTTGGTGACCGTGATGTTCGCCTGCTGGCAATACTGCGAGATGAGGTACTTGTTGACCATCGCCTCGAGGACTTCTTTACCGTAATGCGTTAAGCATTCGCGGGCCAAGTCTTGCCGGCCGATCTCCTCGTTGTTGACGACCGCCACGACCTGTGGCTTTTGAGGCATGCCAACGGTGGCGCTGGCCTGGCGAACGCCGGAGTTATTCGCCGTGTTCTTCGCCGGCGGCGGGTCCTTGGCGTCGGCGATTTGCGGACCGCGGAGATTGCGGAGGACGATGCACGCGGCGACGACGGCAATGGCTCCGGCAGCCATGCCCAGGCGATTGGTCCAGCGGATGGTGCTCGATCCGGTTTTTGCGACATCTTTGCGCGACATCAGAATGGTCTCCCTACCTATTTAGCCTGGTGAGTGTCGATCAGGCATGGCGGCCCGCGACGCAGCTGTTGAGTGGGTCAACAGTGTGTCGTCGTGGCCGCATCGGACGGGCGAAATCCTTTCGCCGGTCAACACAGGGCGGGGAGTATAAGTGCCGATTTTGCGCGGGTCAAGACGAGTTGCCCGGGCGAATGGGGGCGATCGCGGTATCCCGCTTGCGTTTGGCAAGCCGCGGAAGCCGGGTCGCAAAGAATCGCTGCCGATGCTGCTCTTCCTGGGTGTCGCGCGCCCGCGATTTTAAAATGTCGCTGCGGGTGACAATGCCCACGATCCGGCTGGGCTGATCGGGTTTGACGACCAACAGCCGGCCGACGCCGGTCTGCGCCATTCGCTCCGCCGCCGCGCGACAGGTCGCGTCGGGAGCAATCGTGATCGGCGGGCCGGTCATCAGGTCGAACGCGATGATGTGGCTGAAGCGATCGGCCGCAGTGTCATCGTCTTCCGCCAAGTGGTGCATCCATTCGTCGAGCAAATCTCGCTTGGTCACGACCCCCAGCAAACGCCCGGCCGGGTCGACCAGCGGATAGCCCTGGTGGCGCCGCGGACCACGCCCCGAGAAGTAATCGATCGCCAGTTCCTTGATCGAGAGCGAGGCCGGCGCCGTGACCACCTCGGTCGACATGATCTCCATCACCAGCAATCGTTCGAGCGGATCGACCGAATATTCTTGGCTGACATGAAAACCGCGGCGGGCGACTTTTTCGGTCAAGATCGAGCGCTTCATCACCAGCACGGTGAATCCATACGACACCATCGAACCGATGAGCAGCGGCATGATGGCGCGCACGTCGTAGGTCGTTTCGAGCGCGAAGAGCACCCCGGTCAGCGGCGCCCGCATCGTCCCGCCCATTACGGCGCCCATCCCGACTAGCGCCCAGAGGCGAGCATCGTGGTCCGGCAGAAACGACGCTTCGATCAAGCCGAGCATGCTGCCGATCATGAGCAGCGGCGCAAGCACGCCACCGGAGGTGCCGGAGCCGAGCGCGATGGCCCAAATCAGGCCCTTGACGATCATCAGCCCAATAATCGCTTGCGCGATGTACTTCCCTTGCAAGACTTCTTCGATCACTTGATAGCCAACGCCCAGCGCGCGCGGCTCGAAATAACCACCGATTCCTATTGCGACTCCCCCCAGAACGGGCCACCACATCCAGTGAATGGGCAGACGATGAAAGGCATTCTCGGCTGCGTAAACGGCGGTCGTGAGCAATAGCGAAAGCACCCCTGCACTCAGCCCCACGAGCACCGCCGACAGGATCGTCGTGATCGTCGGAGATTGGGTATGCAAGGGGTCGACGACGATCAAGGGCATCGAGCCGAGCCCCAACAGCGGCCGCATCAACGTGGCAACCACCGCCGACAGCGCCACCGGAATCAGACTGCGCGGCTTCCATTCGAAGAGCAGCAGTTCGACGGCCAAGAGCACTGCGGCGACGGGAGTGCCGAACGTCGCCGCCATGCCGCCCGCGGCGCCGGCCACGAGCAGTGTTTTGCGCTCGGCGGGCGTGAGTTGAAAAACCTGCGCGAAAATCGACCCCAGCGCCCCGCCGGTCATGATGATCGGCCCTTCGGCGCCAAAAGGCCCACCGGAGCCGATTGAAATCGCCGACGACAGTGGCTTGAGCACGGCCACCCGAGGTTGCATCCGACTGCCGCCGATCAGGATCGCCTCGATCGCTTCGGGAATGCCGTGGCCACGAATCCTGTCCGAGCCGTATCGGGCCATCAGTCCAACAATCAGCCCACCGACCATCGGCACGCCGATCGCCAGCAGGCCGAGCGTGTTAAGCGACGGCGAAATCAAATGATCGGGAATCGAGAACTGCTGATAGTAGAAAATGTTGGTGAACAAACCAATCAATCGCTGAAGCACCAGCGCCACCACCGCGCACATCAGTCCGATGGGGATCGCCGCGCCGGCCAGCCAAAGCAAGCGATTGTCAGCAGTGAAATCCCCCTTGATGTTCGCCGTGGTGGGTGTTTCCCACGATTCTTCGTCATCCGTCCCCGGCAACTGGCTGTTGTCGCCTCCCGATAGATGGGTGCGATCTTTGTCGCCGGCATTTGACGGAGGCTCATCGTGGTTGGGCATAAGAGGCATTCTTTCGATTGACAAGGGGCGTGCGCGGGCGATGTGGGGCTCGAAATTGGATCACGCGCGATCGCCGGGCCGCGTGACGAGTTGACTGATCTTGCTATGCGATGCATCAGCCGAAAAACGGCGGGAGCTGACAGATAGCCGTCGCTTTGTGATCGGAATGGCGAACGAGACGCACTCCGAGGTGAAGCCTACCGCGCAAGGAACAGCAATGCCAATCCCGATTTCGAGGCGGTTCAGGATGCACGGCGATTCGGTGATGGGGCGCCAACCCGGAGGCGCCCGGGGCGTTACTTCGGCGACACCGTACATACAATCCGCTTCCCCTGCTGCTGGGGATTGGCGTCCACTTTGCCGACGTCTTCGAGCAGACCGATGATTTGCTTGATCACACGGTGCCCTTCTTCGACGTGGGCGATTTCGCGGCCGCGGAAGACGACCGAGATGACCACTTTGTCTTTGTGGGCCAGGAATCCGCGGGCCTGATTAACCTTGAACTCGATGTCGTGCTCGCCCGTTTTGGGTCGCACGCGGATTTCCTTGATCTTGCTGTGGTGGACGTGAGTCTTGTGCTGCTTCTTCTTTTGCTGGTACTTGAATTTGCCGAAGTCCATGATTCGGCAAACCGGGGGCCGTTCGGTCGGTGCCACCTCGACCAGATCCTGATCGGAATCCCGTGCCATTTGCAAGGCTTGTTCCGTCGGCATGATTCCCAATTGACCGCCGTCCGCAGAGATGACGCGCACCGGCGTAATGCGGATCTGTTCGTTGATCCTTTGTGACCGTTCGATTGCTGCAACCCTCCTGAATGAAACTGATGGATAACACCACGGCGCAAGCGTCGGCCGACTCGTCGATCAAACCAATGACCGCCAAACGCCTCGCCGCACAACTCGCTAAGTATCGACAAGAGAGGTAGGTGGCGTCAACAGGACCCTGGCCAAGGGGTGCAAGTGGGGTGCAAGTCGCACTTTGCATGACGCGATCGTCTGTGTTAACAAAAGGGGGGTGAATCCGGCTCGCTGGGGAGGCGGCCCAGTTCAATTTGCGCAAAGGAGCCAAGGATGGCTAAGGATTCTGGTAAGCAAGAGCGAATCAAGGCTTTGGTCGCGGAGTTGCTAGCGGAGGAAGCGGCCGAGGATGGCGTCGATCTGGAGCGCGAGAACATCGACGACGTCGAAAACTCGATGGTCCGGCTTGGAGACCTGATGCCCGTGAGGTCGGGGTGCAAATGTTGGCCCGCCACACGAGCCAAGTCGACGAGCATCCTGCGTGTCCCCAGTGCGGTCGGGTAGGAGAGCGGGTGGGAGAACAGTCCCGCGACTTGATAACGCGGCGGGGGCCAGTTCCCCTGACCGAAGCGAAGTATCGCGAGGCGCTCCGAAAGCGGCAAGCGGAATTAGGCCTTCCAGAACCCAAGGAAACGATCCACGCCGCGAGCCCAAGTCGCCGGTTCGCTGGACTATTTAACCAACCCACGGGAGCGGATGAAGTACGATCAATACCGCAAGCAAGGGCTGCCCATCACGAGCAGCCCGATGGAATCCACCGTCAAGCAAATCAACCGCCGCATCAGGGGCACGGAAACATTCTGGGACGAAGGCGGCGACCCCATGCTGCACTTGGTGGCCGACCGATTGAGCCAGACCAACGACACCACCAAGTTCTGGCAACGACGATCGATCGAATCATTGAATCGTCGAGCTATCATCAAGCCATGTAAAAAAAGCAAACCGCGACTTGCATCCCGCGGCATCCTGCCGCGCCGTCCTGATTTCGCTCTGCTTTCTCAAGCTCACTTCGCCTTCGCAAGCAACTCTTCCAAGAGCTTCGCCACCAGCGCCGGATTGTCCGAATCTTGCAATGTCTTGATCCGACTTGCCGGGACCTTGAGTTTTTCGAGCGTCGTGACGACCGACTTCCACCGCTTCTCGCGAGCCTTGCCCTCGGCCAGATACAGTTCGGTTATGTACTCGCCCAATTTTTGAAGCAGGATGGTTTCCTGATTGTCGTAATAGTTCTTGATGACATTCTGCTGGTACTTCGAATACTCGGGCATGATAGGTGCGATGGTGGTGAATATGGATAGAGAACGGTTGCCGAAAATCCGTCGGTGGACGCAAGCGATTCCTGCCAGCAAGTGTGCAGGCATCGAATCCTGACACGGCACCAAAGCTAAACATTCGGCTGGAAATAGGCAAGTTCATTCATTTTAAACGGGATTGCCGCCTCGTCCGCCTTTGCGTCAGTCGCGTCTTCACGGTGAATCCGCTTCCAAATCCCTGTTGGTGTTCCCATGCCGGCGGCATACTATTCCGCCCGTATGCCGCGACTCGAACGATCCAACCGCCATCCGCTGCTCTCGGGCGTCACCGCCACGAGTCTCGGCACGCTGGCCAGCCGAGTGACGGGCGTGCTGCGCGAGACGGCGACCGCTGCGCTGTTGGGCATGTCAAAAGATGGAATCATGGACGCCTACGTCGTGGCGTTTAGGATCCCGAATCTGTTTCGCCGTTTGTTTGGCGAAGGGGCGATGACGGCCAGCTATCTTCCAGTGCTGACCGCCGACCTGGAGACCGATCGCAAGGCCGCGTGGAAATTGGTCAGCGCCGCGGCCGTCGCATTGTCCGTCGTTCTTCTGGGCGTGACGATCGTCGCCGAAGGAATCTGCTGGCTCATGTGGGCGGCGTGGGGCGATCAGCCCGGCATGCGGCTGGTGCTTGGCCTGACCGCGACAATGCTGCCTTACACGGTGCTCATCTGCGTGGCGGCCCTGGTGACGGCCACGCTGCAGGCGCTTGGCGAGTTTCGCTTGCCGGCGATGGTCCCGTCCGTGATGAACGTTTGCTGGCTGGCTTGTGCCTGGTTGATAGCTCCGCGGGTCACGAGCGACCCGCATGGCCAGGCTTTCGTCATGGCCGGCTGCGTACTAGTCGGAGGCCTACTCCAGTTACTCGTGCAGTTGCCGAAATTGCGGACGTGCGGCTTTCGGTTCGCGCTCGATTATCGAGGCAGCCGCCAGGCTCTCATTCGCATCGCCCGCGGAATGGCGCCGACGACGCTCGGTCTGGCGATCACACAGATCAATACGCTCGTGGATAGCCTGCTTGCCCGAGGGTTGTCGTCGACGCCGGGAGGGCCAGCGACGATCGGTTGGCTCGGCGGGATCGCCTATCCGCTGCGTCAAGGGGCGGCGGCGGCCGTGTGGTATGCCGAGCGAGTGTATCAATTTCCCGTGGGACTGTTGGGTATCGCGGTGGCGACGGTGATTTTTCCGCTACTCAGTCGCCATGCGGCCCAAGGCCGGCACGACCGGGTGTCGAGCGATCTGACGTTCGGTTTGCGACTGGTGCTGCTGGGCGGTATTCCCGCCGCGGCCGGTTTGTACGTGCTCGCCGAACCGATTACCCGGCTGCTATTCGAGCGACACAATTTCACGTCGGCCGATACGCCGCGGGCCGCCGCGATGGTCGCTTGGTACGCAGTCGGCGTTTGGGCGTTTTGCGCGGTCCCGGTGCTAGTGCGGGCATTCTACGCAGTCGGCGATCGCACCACGCCGCTCCGCGTGGGCCTCGTCTGTGTCGCCGTTAATTTGACGTTGAACGTGACACTCATATGGCCACTTGCCGAAACGGCGTTGGCGCTCGCGACATCGATCTCGGCGATCTTGCAAGTCAGTCTGTTGGCAGTTCTTTTCTCGCGGTCGCATTGCGGTTTGGAATGGCCGCTGCTCGGTGCGACAGCTTTAAGATCCGGCGTGTCTTCATTGGCGATGAGCGTCGTCGCGGTCGCCGTGCTGCTCGCGATCCCTAAAACGCCGGCGGCGACAAACGCATGGCTCCGCGTCGTGCTACCCCTGGCGGCGGCGATGGCGACCTATTTTGCGACGTTTGCGATGATCGGCCAGCGTGAGTTGGCAGCCCTTTTTGGCCGAAACCGCGATGACGCCGAGCCATCACCAAGCTACCAGTCGCCAGCAATGCCAGGGCGCCACGGAACGACTCGCAATAACGCTCTGCGATAAGTAGCTCTCGCAAAAACCGCCTGGGAGAAGGCGACAGTCCCCGGCGGTTTTGGTAACCGGGTAGCGACATCACAACAGCGATGGTCAGCCAGCGTGGCGAATCGCGAAAAAATATTGAGCCGCTTGACCGACGCCCGCGGTTCGGTTTGATTGATCTCAGCGGACCGGCTCCCGTCGGCCGCAGCCATAACCACGCCACACCAAAACGCCCTCGAATTTTAGGAGACGTATACTATGCTACGCCACTCTTTGCTCGGACTCGCACTACTCTTCGCCGTCGGCCACGTTTCGCTTGCCCAAGAGATGCCCAAGCCGGGTCCGGAACACGAGAAGCTCAAACAGCTTGTCGGCAATTGGGACGCCGTGATGGAAATGGGGGGCCAAAAGTCCGACGCCACCGCCGTCTACAAATCGATCTGCGGCGGAATGTGGCTGGCCAGCGATTTTGAAGGAAACGTCGCGGGTCAAAAATTCTCGGGTCACGGGCTGGACGGCTATGACCTCAACAAGAAAAAGCACGTCGGAATTTGGGTCGATTCGATGGCCAGCGCTCCCATGACGTACGAAGGGGACGTCGATCCCAAGACCAAACTGCTCACTATGAGCGGCGAATCGGTCGGTCCCGATGGTAAGTCGCGAAAATTCAAAAACACGACCGAGATGAAGGACCCCGACCACATGACGTTCAAGATGTACATGGTTCAAGTCGACGGCTCGGATCAATTGGCCTTCACCATCGAATACGCGCGGCGGAAGTAATAATCGTGCGCGGCGCTATCCAATGCGACGCGACGCGGATTTCGACCTGATCGCGCCGGGCAATGCAAACCGACTGCTCGGCGCGAATCAGTTCGACTTGCCGATGCACCACAGGTTCTCGAAATCGCGAATGTAGATTCTGCCGCCGGAGATCGCCGGAGACGAGCATAAGCCCCCTCCGCCGCCGAGATCACCTTTGCCCAGAATCTCGCACTTCGCGCCCGGCTTGATCGCATAACTCTTGCCCGTGCCGATCAGGTATACACGTCCGTCGGCGGTCGCCACCGGGCTTGAAAGTTTTGACACCCCCTCGAGCCGTTCCGTAAAGACCTGCTCGCCGGTCGCGAGCTTGATGCACGACACGACGCCGTCGCCCGGGATGAAGCATATATATTCACCGCTCACAACGGCCGAAGCATAATCGCCGGGGAGCTTGGGGAGCCGCCATTTGACGTGCGACTTGGCGATGTCGCCGGCGCCGGAAGGATCGACGAGAGCGGCCGACTCGTTGCCTCCCTTGCTGGTGTAGATAAGGGGGCCCGCACGCACGGGCGATTCGCCAAAGCCGGGCGTCTTAAGCCACCAGATCGGTTCGCCTGTCTTGGGATTCAGCCCTTGGAGCAATTCGGATCCCGCGACGACCAATTGCGGCTTGTCTCCAATCTTCACCACGAGCGGCGTCGTATTTGTCGGTCCCTGTTCTTTTCGCTTCTGCTCCCACTGTATCTCGCCAGTTTGCTTGGAAAGCCCCTGCAAGAAGCCCTTTCCATGCGATTGATCGCATAGCAGAACCACCGTGTCCTCATATAAAATCGGGCTGGAGCAAATGCCCGGGTTGAGTTCCATCGGCGCCGGCCGCTCGTGTCGCCACAGCAGCTTTCCCTCGTAATCTACCGCCGCGATCACCGCCGAGCCGAACCAAGCATAGACCGCCTTGCCATCGGTCACGGGCGTGGGCGTCGCATAAATCGAATAGCCCGCGTCCTGTTTTCCTGGCGCAATTGTCGTGGTCCAAAGCTGCTTGCCATCGGTCGCCCGAAAGCAAATGATCTGATGTTCGGGAATTTTCTTCGCTTTCTCCTCGTCGCCGGTTTGCTTGGACGATGTCGTGATGAAGACGCGATCCTCCCAGACGATCGGACTGGAGTGGCCGGTGGCATTTTTCAGTGGCGCCTTCCACAGCACGTTCTGCAGCGTATCGGTCTTTCCCCCCTCTTTTTTCACCGACCAAGTAAGGGGCAGATTACTTTCGGACGAATAGCCCGAACCGGTCGGACCGCGCCAGCCGGGCCAGTTTTCGGCCCGAGCGTCGAAAGAATTCATCAAACCCAGCGCGCTGGACAAAATAACGATCGCCATCCGCGGCAAGGCACGGATGAAAATGGGTTCACGTGCAAAACTTCGTGACATGACGACCTCCGTCGCTTGACCAAAATCCCAGGTGCCACGCTCGCCACGACTACGATCTTGAAGGATATCATTGCGCCAGTCAACCAAAACTTCATTGGAGCGACGATCGTCGGACGGCCCAATTTTAAAATCCGTATCGGCCTTGCTGAGACTGGAAATCAAACAACGTCCAAAGTTTGTTGCTGCCAAAGAGCCCCGCTCACCGCCCGCGTCCTAATAGCAACCGTGCTGGGGAAGTAGTTCCGCGAGCCAGTCGTGGAATCCACAAACTTCCAGAATGGCCAGATAACCGTCGCCGCCGGAGCGCTGGGACACCTCGGCCAAAAACTTGGCGGGTTCGTTCTTCCAAGTGCCGACTTGTCGATGCAGGATGGTCTGACCATCCTCGCCGCGGAGACTGATGGTCATTTGCTTGCGATGCAGATCGATGGAAAGGTACGACATAGCTACGGTCCTCCTGGGGTAAATTCGTGTTGGCGGTTCCAGTAACACGCCGTATTACCGTTTTACCTAGGAGGGCCACTCTCTTTCACGAAATCAGGGGTGAAGCGTAACGCAGCGAAGCGGAACCCCCGGACCGCAATGCTGTGACATTTCAAGCCACGTTTGTGGCGTCACAATGGACGGCGCGAATTGGGGGCCGCCCCTAAAACCATCGTCGCCCCCTTGTCACGCCGCTAACGCGGCTGGGGGATAATTGAATTCGTCGACCGGGGGTTTCGCTTCGCGGTCCTTGGACGGGACCGCTTCGCTTCACCCCCGGCTACTTACGCTTCGCGTTGACGCCGCTAGCGCGGCTAAGCAAGGGGGCGGTCGAATCGAAAGGTGGGGAGATTCCGTCCCGCGCTGGCGGCCAAATCGTCAAATAACTCCGCCGACAACCAAAACTGCCAACATTCGAACCGACGGGAATTTGGGAGGTAATTTAATTCGCGACGTTAACCGAGTGCGATCGGCGTTAACGCGCCACATCCCAGTTTTTCAGCCCCACAATCGGCAGCGCAAACTCGAACGCTTGCCGCCACTCCGGCGTGTCGGCGGCGCGGAAGCAGTTGTAGATTTGCTTTTTTGCCAGCGGCGTGTTGGAGCCGGCGGGGCTGCGGGTCCAGAGACCGAGCGCGAGGCCTCCTTCGCCGGAACTGTCGACGTGGCGGTGGAGGATGAAGGCGTCGATGCCGTCGAGCTTTTCAATCTTCTTAAAAGCGTTGCAATAAGCGGCGGCTTGGATCGCTTCGCCGTCGGGACCGGCCGGCGTATTAAATCCTTGCTCGCTCAAGATGATCCGCCGCGGCTGGCCGGCGTAAAGCATCGCCGTCTGCCGCATGAATGTGGGCAGTAGTTCGACGTTCTTGAAGGTGATTCGCGGCGTGTCGGTTTGCGCAGTCGCTGTTTTGTCGTTCCAGAATCTCGGATCGCCGAGATTCTCTGGATACGGATGGAATGCCAAATGCCAGTCGAAATCGCCTTGCTCCTTGGCCCGCTTGGCGAAGTATTCGAGCATCGGCCGGCCGGCGAAGGCTTGATGAACGTCACCACCCGGGTAGCGAATGTTCCAATGATGTTCGAGCGAGAGATAGACCCGGGCCGACGACGATTGCCGCCTGATGCACTCGCAGGCGAGCCGAGCGCATCGCAAATAATCGTCGGCGAATTCCTCCATCGTGGCCCGGCCCATGTTGGCCCAGAACCAGTGCGAGTTCACCTCGTTTCCCAAAATGTAGCCGACCACGCGGCCATGCTGACGATCGGGCCGCGACCACCGCTCGGCCATAAACTCCAAACAGGCGGCAAACCAGCGGCGGCCGTCGTCGGTGACCGTATTGAACTCGCTGAGATGGTTCGGACAGGCTTTGTCATAGCTTGGGTGCAGGGCCACGCGATTCAACTCCGGGTCGGCCGATTCTCCGGTCGTCAAAATCAGATACACGAGAGCCCCATGACCGGCATCGGGCGCTGCTGAACCGGACGAGGCCCCCGCGGACATGGGCGGCGCCGACAAAGCTTTGATTGTTTGGTCCAAGCTTTCCAGATACCGCTGCTGAAAGCGGAACGTACGGCCCTCGAACCGCCAAGCTGGATTCTGCTCGTTGCCATGCACATCGTAGAGCATCGACAGCCGCACATTGATCGCGGCATGTTTCACACCCAGCGCAATCGCATCGTCGACCATCTGCACTTGCAGGCCTTTTTTGGAAGCGGCGACCGGAAACGGCTCGACGTACTTCGATGACACCGCCAACTCGGCCGCTGCGATTTTCGAAGCGAAAGCGAACAGCAATATCGAGAGTAGCGTGCGGAAGACCTTCCTGACGTTGAGGGGCGCATTGGTCGAGTCGCGCGTGGACGCTCCCATTCCCAATTCATCGTTCATCGCCAAGCTCTCTCAAAGGTGATCGGCATGGTCACTTTGCGGACCCCCGCAAAAAATGGGCAGGTCCCCGGCGGGTTGCGACGCATCAATCCGTGGCTAATTCACACTGATTATACTCGCAGTTGAACGTTATCGGCCCGGGCCCCGTGGCGCTGCTATTTCAAAAGAGCAAAATCGCGGCGCAACCGCATATTCGAAGGGCGGCCACAATGCGGGCTGCGAGGGCGCCCGACCCTACTAATTTTTCGTCGGATCGGTTGACAAGCGATTTTGTCGAGAAAGAATCAATGCTTCTCGTTGTTAGTGTTCATTGTATTCTGGAGCTTTCATGAGTCGACTCAACGGATTCGCATGCTTTGTCAATTGCGTCGGAATTATCGTGCTCGCGATGGGCGCGAAACCGGCGGAATCGCCGGAAGGGGTGAGCCCCGTCGGCGTTAACGGCGATGAACTGAACCTCGACTTCGAAACCGGCACGCTCAAAGACTGGACCGCCGAGGGGGACGCCTTCAAGGGGCAGCCCATCAAGGGCGATACGGTTGCCGCCAGGCGCGGGGATATGCAGAGCCAGCACCACGGCGCCTATTGGATCGGCGGTTTCGAATTGGCTGGCGATGCGCCTCAAGGCACTCTTACATCGGTCCCGTTTCCCGTAACCCATGCGTGGAGCTCATTCCTGATCGGAGGCGGGCCGCACAAGGAAACTTGCGTCGAGATCGTCAGACAAGACAACGGCCAAGTGCTGCACCGGGCTTCCGGCCTTCAAGAAGAGACCATGCGCCGCGAGATCGTCGACCTAACGGCCGTCATGGGGAAGCAGATCTTCATTCGCCTGGTCGACAAGCATACGGGCGATTGGGGGCATATCAATTTCGACGATTTTCGTTTTCACTCGACCAAGCCGAATTTTCCACCGCGCGGCGTTGTTTCCCCGGGCGCTTCCAAACCCGATATCTATAAGTTCGCGGGCCTACCTCCGGAAAAATCGGCGGCTGAGATGACCGTGCCTGAGAATTTCAGAGTCACGCTGTTCGCTGGCGAGCCCGACGTGGCCCAACCGGTCGCCTTCTGCATCGACGACCGGGGCCGGCTGTGGGTAGCGGAGGCCTATTCTTACCCAGTCAAACAGCCCGAAGGCCAGGGCAAGGACCGCATCGTCATCTTCGAGGATACCGATGGCGACGGCAAATTCGACAAGCGCACCGTGTTCATGGAAGGTCTGAATCTAGTCAGCGGTCTTGAGGTTGGGTTCGGCGGCGTTTGGATCGGAGCAGCGCCGCAATTGCTCTTCGTGCCATTCAACGAGCGAGAAAATAAGCCATCCGGACCAGCGCAGATTTTGCTGGACGGCTGGGGCCTCGACGATACTCATGAGGTGCTCAATACATTCACCTGGGGACCCGATGGGTGGCTATACGGTTGTCACGGCGTCTTCACGCATTCGCGCGTCGGTAAGCCGGGCACGCCGGATGAGCAGCGCGTGCCGATCAATGCCGGAATCTGGCGTTATCACCCGACCCGACATGCGTTTGAAGTTTTCGCCCACGGCACGAGCAACCCGTGGGGTCTCGATTTCGACGATCGCGGCCAATTGTTCTGTGAAGCGTGCGTCATTCCGCACTGCTACCACATTATTCAAGGTGGCCGGTATCAGCGTCAGGCGGGCGATCACTTCAACATCTACACCTACGACGACATCAAAACGATCGCCGACCATTTGCATTATGTCGGCGCGAATCCTCACGGCGGCAACGATCGATCGGACGGGGCCGGCGGCGGCCATGCCCATTGCGGCACGATGATCTATCTCGGTGGCGCTTGGCCGGCCGAATACCGGGACCAAATTTTCATGGGGAATATCCACGGTCACCGCATCAATATGGACATTTTGAAACCGAAGGGATCCGGTTATGTGGCCAGCCACGGCGCCGATTTCTTACTGGCCAACGACGCCTGGGCCCGGTTCATTAATCTTCAATACGGTCCTGACGGCAACGTGTTCCTGATCGATTGGTACGACAAGCAGGCGTGCCATACGGGCGATCCACAGGTTTGGGACCGGAGCAATGGCCGGATCTACAAGATCAGTTATCGCGGGTCCAAACCGGCGCCGGCAGGTGCAACACAGCTCGATCTGAAGAATTTGTCGAATAAGGAATTGGTCGAGCTAACGCTTAACCCTAACGAATGGTACGTCCGTCATGCGCGGCGATTGCTGCAAGAGCGCGGCGCCGATAGCGATACTCGCAAGGCGTTGGAAACCATCGCGCTGGGCGCTCAAGACGAAGCGCGGCGGCTCCGCGGCCTGTGGGCGTTGCACGTCGTCGGCGGTCTTTCGCCTGAACTGGTGCAAAAGGGGCTGCAGGATAGGGCGCCCTATATTCGCGCTTGGACGATCCAGCTCGCGTTGGAAAACGGCAAACCAACGCCGGCCGTTCTGCGAAAAATGACCGAAATGGCCTCGGCCGACGAATCTCCCGTCGTACGGCGTTACTTGGCGTCCGCTCTACAGCGGCTCCCCGTCGAGTCGCGGTGGCAAGTGCTCGAGGGCCTGGTTGCCCATGCCGAAGACGGGGCGGACCCTAATTTGCCGTTACTCTATTGGTACGCGGCCGAACCGCTGGCCCAGATAGACCCGACAAAAGCGCTCGATCTGGCGGTTCGAGCCAAGTCGGCGCCGCTACGCGAGTTCATGCCGCGCCGCATCGGTTCGATCGGCGCCCCCGAGACGATCGAGTTACTTGTGGAACGACTCGGTGGCGCTGACGATCCGGCCATGCAGCACACCTACATTCGCGGCTTGGTCGACGGATTGAAGGGGAAAAAGCAAGTGGCCATGCCGACGGGTTGGTCTAAAGTATTCGACAAACTGATTTCTGGCGGGGACGCCAAGTTGCGAGGAGAAGTCATGAACTT
The DNA here is from genome assembly GCA_038210495.1 of Pirellulales bacterium. Classification (GTDB taxonomy): domain Bacteria; phylum Planctomycetota; class Planctomycetia; order Pirellulales; family DATAWG01; genus JBBQWR01. The sequence goes on along the minus strand of JBBQWR010000019.1, from coordinate 59,330 downwards.
GGCGGTGACTTTCGGCGATCCAGCGGCATTCGCGGAGCTCCGTCGCCATGTTGCCGATGCGCACTCGGACAGTACGGGTCGCCAAAATGCGCTGGCGGCCCTGCTCGCCGCTGGGGATAAAGAGCTGGCCCCCGTGCTCCAGCGTTTAGTGATCGACCAAGCTATGCGTGGCACGGCGCTGCGCGGTTTGGCGGCCTACGACGAATCAAAGACGCCGGCCGTTATTCTCGATGCGTTCTCGACCTTTTCCGCAGCCGAAAAACGGGACGCGCTCTCGACCCTCGCCGCGCGACCCGCATATGCTCGGGCGGTGCTCGACGCGGTAGAGAGGAAACAATTGGCGGCCAGCGACGTGCCGGTTGACATCGTGCGGCAGATGCGCAATTTAAAGGACACGGCTCTCGACGAACGCCTCGGCGAAGTCTGGGGGATGGTCCGCTCGACGCCGACCGATCGACTAAAACAAATCGCCGATCTCAAGGCCGAGTTCAACTCTCCGTCGGGCATCAAGCCGGATGTGGAGCTGGGCCGGGCCGTATTCAGCAAGACCTGTCAGCAGTGTCACACGCTATTCGGAATCGGAGGAAAGGTGGGGCCAGACATTACCGGCTCCAATCGCGCCAACCTGGATTACCTGCTGGAAAACATCGTCGACCCCAGCGCGGTGATCCCCAAGGAATATGCGGCGTCGATTATCGGTTTGAAGGACGGCCGAGTTTTGACGGGGATCGTCCGTAGCGAGACGCCCGCGGCCTTTGCCGTCGTGCTGCCCAACGAAACGTTGACCATCAGCAAGGAGGACGTCGACTTTCGGAAAGTTAGCAAAGTATCGATGATGCCCGAGGGTATATTGCAGCCGCTTAAGAAAAATGAGATCCGTGGGCTCTTGGCGTACCTCCAAAGCCGGACTCAGACACCCCTGCTTGCCACCGCGGATAATGCTCGCGACTTCTTCAATGGCAAGGATTTAAGCGGGTGGAACGGCGACCTAGCTCTGTGGAAGGTGGAAAACGGCCAGATTGTGGGAAGGAGTTCGGGCATTAAGAAGAACGAATTCCTTCGAAGCCAAATCGTCGCGAGCGATTTCCGGCTAACTTTGCAGGTAAAATTAACGCCGAATGCGGAGAATAGCGGCATTCAGTTCCGCACTGAGTCGTTGCCAGATGGCGAAGTCAGAGGCCCGCAGGCGGATGTCGGTAAGGGTTGGTGGGGCAAGTTGTACGAAGAGAACGGTCGCGGCGTCCTCTCGGAGAACAAAGCGAGTGAGGCCGTGGTCAAAGTCGATGACTGGAATCGCTATGAAATTGTCGCTCAGGGAAGTCATGTTCGCACGTTCCTAAACGGCAAATCGTGTGTCGACATCGATGACCCAAAAGGACCGGCCCGTGGAATTTTCGCGCTTCAAATTCACGCTGGAGGTCCGATGGAGGTTCGCTTCAAGGAGATCGAGCTAGTGGTGCTGCCGGCTGTTGCCGCGGGCCCGTCGAAGTAATTTAGCAGACAAATCGCGTCCACTTGGCACAGTCGAAGCTTGCCAACTAATTATGCTGTCCAAAATCAAGATGGCGGCGGTCGCGATTGTGGCAGCCGTGGTTGCGGCAACCGTCCGAGCGCCGATCTTGCGGCGCGTCGTTGTCTGGGCCGTCGCTATCTCGGTCGCCGTTTTGTGCTTCGCCGCAGTCGCGCCGCAGGGAGACCAGCCGCCTTCTCAGACGGCCGCCCCTCTGACGGCAGACAAGCTCTTTGCGCGTGAAAATTTAGTGGCATGGTGCATTGTGCCGTTCGACGCGAAGAAGAGAGGACCCGAGGAACGAGCCCAGATGTTGAATCGGCTGGGGTTCACCAAGTTTGCTTACGACTATCGCGCCGAGCATATCCCGACGTTCGACGCCGAGTTGAATGCACTCCAGCAACATGGGATCGCATTGACCGCCTGGTGGTTTCCCGGCGAATTGAATGATGAAGCCCGGGGAATTCTCGCGATTCTTAAAAAGCGGAAGATCCAAACGCAGCTATGGATCACCGGCGGCGGCGAAGCGACAAAGAACGAGGATCAGCGCCGAGCGCGGATTAAGACTGAGGCCGCGCGGATTCGTCCGATCGCCGAAGCGGCCGCGGCGATCGGTTGCCGCGTTGGCCTATACAATCACGAAGGCTGGTTCGGCGAGCCCGAGAATCAACTCGCGATCCTCGAAGAGCTAAAGATGCCCAATGTCGGCATGGTCTACAATTTTCATCATGGTCACGATCATCTCGATCGATTCGCAAAAGTGCTGAAGGAGATGCTGCCGCATCTCTACGCGATCAATCTCAACGGCATGGTCCGCGACGGCGCCAAGCGCGGCCAACAAATTTTGCCGCTCGGCCAGGGAGACCTCGATCTGGGCCTACTCAAGACGATTCGGGATAGCGGATATCGCGGACCGATCGGCATTCTCGGTCATACGCAGGACGATGCCGAGCAGCGTCTTAAAGACAATCTCGACGGTCTCGATTGGCTCGTGCGACAACTCGACGGCAAACCGGTCGGCGATCGTCCAAAGCCGCGCACGCCCGTGCCGACCGCGCCAGCCGCCCCAGCCGCGCCGGGCACGGGTCGGACGGACTCGACGCCGGAGCCGATTGTGACCGGACTGTCGGGATATTGCGGCGATGGCGCCACAGTCGTGTCAACTCTTCCGGTCGACTACGACGCCAAACTGGTCGCCCAGATTGTCGACGAGGCCAAGACTCGCGGCGATGCTCGGCGGGGATTAGACGTGTTTTGCTCGATGAAGTTCGGGTGCCTGTCGTGTCATCGGGTCGACAAAATTGGGGGAGCCATCGGACCGCCGCTCGGCGATATTGGCCGGCGCGCGAAGCCCGAGGAAATCGTCGAGTCAGTGCTCTGGCCACGGCGGCAAGTGAAACCCGAGTATTCGTCGTGGCGAATTTCACTGGACGATGGACGCGCGTTGCAAGGCTACAAGCGGGGCGAAACGGCCGAGGGCATCGAGCTTTTCGACCCGACGACCGAAAAGTCCCAGCACATCGCGAAATCCGATATCGCGGAAGCTCGCGAGTTAGGAACCTTGATGCCGGACGGCGTCGCCGCCCTCATGACGCCGGCTCAGCGAAGCGATCTCGCGCGATTACTCATGGAGCTTGGCCGTATGGACGGTTTGGCGGCCCAGGTTCGGCCGGAGACCATGCCCGCCGAATTCGTTTACGACCGCTCGCCGCTTGTTCCCACCGATTGGCCGCTTTCGGACGAGCGCGTCAATCGCGATCGCGTTTACGATTTTTATCGCAAGGAGGCCTTGTTTTTCCGCGGCCAGAAATTCCGACCGCATTTGCTGCCCGCCTGTCCCGAATTGGACGGCGGAAAATTCGGACATTGGGGTAATCAAACCGAAGCAACCTGGAAAGACAATCGGTGGGGCGAGACAGATTTAGGAACCGTGCTCTCCGGCGTGTTCCACGGCCCCGATGGCGTCGTGCCCAAAGCGGTCTGCGTTCGGTTGGGCGAACATGGCGAACTCGCGGCCTGTTTCAATCCCGAGACACTTTCCTACGACGCGCTGTGGCGCGGTGGTTTCCTTTCGCTATCGCCCGTGCGGCACGGGTTTCTGGATGGTTTGCGTCCCGTCGGCGAACCCTTGCCGCGACCGGCGGGCAGGCCCCCGGAAAAGCCGTTTGTGTATCACGGATTTTATCGATCGGGTTTGCGGGTCGCCTTCGCTTATCGGATCGGCGACGCCGAATTTCTCGACGCGCCTTGGGTTAAGGATGGACATTTCGAACGGATCGTCGCTCCGCTCGCCGAACATCCGCTGCGCGACATCGTGCGCGGTGGTCCTTCGCAATGGCCGCAGCAGCTCAGAACGGCCGCGGAGCTTGGCGCGGGTCGCCCCTACGCCGTTGATACGATACGACCGCCTTTTGACAATCCTTGGAAAGCGCCGATGTTTTTCGGCGACCACGATTTTCTCCCCGACGGGTCCGCCCTGCTCTGCACGATGGAAGGGGACGTTTGGCATGTGACGGGACTGGACGGCGGTCTCAAGGACGTGCAATGGCGCCGGTTTGCATCGGGATTGCATCAGCCGCTGGGATTGGTCGTCGCGGACGGCAAGATCTATGTACTCGGCCGCGATCAGATTACTTGCCTGCACGACATAAATGGCGACGGCGAGGCGGATTTCTATGAATGCTTTTCGAACCAATTTGTCACCTCCGCGGCGGGACACGACTTTATCTGTGGCTTGGCCCGCGACGGGCAGGGGCGATTTTATTCGGCCTCGGGAAAGCAGGGTTTGCTTCGCATTTCCGCCGATGGCCAGAAGCTCGACGTGCTGGCCACCGGGTTTCGCAATCCCGATGGCGTCGCGCTCTGCCCGGACGGCGCCGTGACGCTTCCTTGCAGCGAAGGAGACTGGACGCCAGCATCGATGATCTGTCTAGTGAAACCCGATTCGCTCGCAACAGCGTCGGGCCCGGCGGATACTATCACGATCGGATCAAATCCACCCGCGCCGCCGCATTTCGGCTACGGCGGCCCGCTTGGCCGCAAGCTACCCTCGCTTCCGCTGGCCTATTTACCGCGCGGCCTGGATAACAGCAGCGGCGGACAAGTGTCAGTTCCCGACGATCGCTGGGGACCCCTCAAAGGCCAGTTGATTCATTTTTCATACGGCCAGGGAAGCCATTTTCTCGTGCTGCGAGACGAAGTCGACGGTCAGTCGCAAGGGGCGGTCATACCACTGATCGGCGATTTCCGGTCGGGCGTCCATCGCGGACGGTTCAACCCCAACGACGGCCAACTGTATGCGTCGGGAATGGGCGGTTGGGGAACCTACACTCCAGACGACGGGTGTTTTCAGCGCGTGCGATACACGGGCGATCGCGTGCAACTGCCCCGGTCGTTTCATGTGCATGAGAATGGGCTGCTGATCTCATTCACCCAGCCGATCGACGAGAAAGCGATCGCCAACTTGGCCAATCATTTTGCCCAGGCGTGGAACTATCGCTACAGCCCCGGATATGGCTCTCCTGAACTCGCGCCCTGCCACGCAGGCGCGGTCGGTCACGAGTCGCTGGCGATTGACGGCGTTCATCGAATTGACGCCGCGACCGTTTTTGTGGAGATGCCCGCGTTGCAGCCCGTAAATCAATTGCATTTGCTCTTGCAGGTTGACGACGGCCGGCCGCAGGAACTCTTTGTCACAGTCCATCGACTCGATAAGCCTTTCACCCAATTTTCGGGTTATCGACCGACGCGCAAGATTATCGCTGCCCATCCGCTGGCGGTCGACTTGGCGCGGCTGGGCAAATCGAATCCGAACCCCTGGCAGAAGCCGCTGCCCGGCGCCGTGGCTATCGGCCTTTCAGCCGGCAACAATCTGACCTATTCGACCCGTACCCTTCGCGTGAAAGCGAACGAGAACGTGAAGCTCACGTTTCACAATCCGGATGTCGTCCCGCATAACTGGGTGTTGGTCGAAAAGGGTGCGCTAGCACGTGTCGGCGATCTGACGAATAAATTGGTCGCCGATCCCGAAGCAGTTCTCCACCAATACGTGCCCAAAAGCGAAGACGTGCTTTACTATACCGACATCACGGCGGCCGGGCAGACGTCGACGATCTACTTCCGGGCGCCGCAAGCAAAGGGTCGTTATCCGTACCTTTGCACGTTTCCCGGCCACTGGATGGTGATGAACGGCGAGTTTGTGGTCGAGTAAGTCGTGTGAGTTTGCGCGACAATAGGAAACGGTCGTTCGTCTACCGCCAGCAGCAGTCTGGGGGGAACCTTGACTCGCCAATATTCTTAAGCGTGGCGAAGCGCCTTAATCGCGTGGGTCCGGATATTGCACCGGTTTATTAACGCTTTTAAGATGGGTCAATCTAACTCGGGGGCATTTCGGCGGGGATCCGGATGAATCTGGCCGTGGTCTTGGCGCGCGGCTTGGGCACGCGAATGCGCGAAGCGGATCCAACCGTGAAACTGGCTGATTCGCAGGCTGCCGTGGCCAATCGCGGACTGAAGGCCATGATCCCGTTCGGCCGCCCTTTTCTCGATTATGTGCTCGGGGCGATCGCGAACGCTGGCTTTGAGCGAGTCTGCTTGGTGATTGGGCCCGAACACAATGTGATCCGCGACTATTATGGCGCTTTGCCAATGCGGCGTTTGCAGATTGAATTCGCCATCCAAGGAGAACCTCGCGGAACGGCGGATGCAGTCGCGGCGGCTGAGCAATTCGCCGGGACACAACCTTTTCTTGTATTGAATTCAGACAACTACTATCCGTCGGAGGCGCTGGCCGCTTTGGCCGCTGCCTCCGGACCGGCAATGGCAGTGTTCGATCCCGATGCGATGTTGATCGGGAGCAATATTCCCGCCGAGCGATTAAATAAATTCGCAGTGATTGAAGTCGACGGCGAGGGATGCCTCAAGCGGATTATCGAGAAGCCGAGCGAAGCGGCGCTTCGCGCGATGCCGCGACCGCTGGGAATAAGCATGAACTGCTGGCGATTCGGGCCGGCGATTTTCGAGGCGTGCCGTTCGATAGGTCCCTCGGAGCGCGGCGAGTTCGAAATTACCGACGCAGTACAATACGCGATCGACCAAATGAGAGAGCGTTTTTCGGTCTATCGGTGTCAATCGCCCGTGTTGGATTTGTCGAGTCGCGGTGATATTGATCCTGTCGCCGCCAAACTGGCCGGAACGGAGATCGATCTGTGAGCGGGAGCCTTGAGAGGCGCGTCGCGGATCGCGAAGAGGCACTTGGCGATCGTCTGCTGGCGGCGGGGATGAGCCAGGTCGAGGCGCTGTCCAAGGGACGGTTGTTTGCTCGTTGTTTGGAAAAGCTGCAAACACTCACAGCCGCCGAAACGCTCGACCGGCATTTGTTTTTCGTCCCCGGGCGGATTGAGATCCTAGGCAAACATACCGATTACGCCGGCGGTCGAAGCCTGCTGGCGACGGTTGAGCGCGGGTTTTGCATCGTAGCCCAACCGCGCCAGGACAACACGATCCGGGTGGTCGACAATACATCGGGAGTCATGGTCAGCTTTGAGTTGAGTCCCAATCTCGCGCCAACTGAGGGTCACTGGTCGAATTATCCGATGACGGTAGCTCGCCGCCTCGCTCGGAATTTTTCCGGTCCACTACGCGGGGCCGATATCGTATTCCTTAGCGACTTACCCTCGGCGGCAGGCATGAGCAGTTCGAGCGCCTTGATGATCGGCGTCTTCAAGTCGCTTGCGGCTGTGAACTCGCTGGCGCAGCGCCAAGAATATCAGGCCCATCTCTCCAATCCGGAAAGTCTCGCCGGCTATCTCGCCACGATCGAGAACGGCCAAACCTTCGGCCCCTTTGTCGGCGACCGCGGAGTGGGAACCTTGGGCGGCAGCGAAGACCACACCGCCATTTGTTGTTGCCGACCAAAGCATCTGCAGTTGTATTCGTTCTGCCCGGCGCGATTCGAGCGAACTATCCCGCTGCCGGCGGAACACGTGCTGGCGATCGGTTCGAGCGGCGTGTTCGCGGAAAAAACTGGAAACGCAATGGCGAAATACAACCGTGCCTCGCGACTCGTCTCGGCTCTGGTGCATCAGTGGCGCCGCGTCACGCGAAGGCAAGATCGCAGTCTGGCCGATGCAATTCACAGTGCGGCGGATGCGGCCGACATGTTGCGTCAGATCGTTGTCGATCACTCCAATCCTGAGTTTTCGTCGCCGATGCTGCTCGACCGTTTGGAACATTTCCTGGCCGAGAACGAGCGAATCATCCCCGCCGCCGCGCAAGCGTTGGAGGCGGAATCGATCGAGATATTTGGGCGGCTCGTCGACGACTCGCAGCAGAACGCCGAGCGGTTGCTAGGAAACCAAATTCCGCAAACGATTCGATTGGCGCGATGGGCCCGCGAAAACGGAGCGGCGGCCGCGTCGGCTTTCGGCGCCGGCTTTGGCGGGAGCGTGTGGGCGCTCGTCGCGGTTGGCCGCGCGGCGGAATTTCTCGCGGCCTGGAAAGCGGCCTATCGCGGGGAATTTCCGACGGACTACAATCGTTCCAGTTTTTTCCTCAGCGGCGCCGGACCGCCGCTCTTGGATTTGTGACGCGACACAATCGAACATCGTTCCTGCAAAGAGCTGCCATGGCGGAAGAATTCAATGCTTAAACTACGACCAGAATGCTCCGCGACTGGCCTGAAACGGCTGCCGCTGCTGCGATATCTCAAGACGCTTTCGGTCGGACTGTTCTTAGCCGCAGCCGGCGCGCTATTGGCCTTTGGGCCGCGAGACTTTGGACGCCCACCGGCCCCCGCGGGCTTTACCGAGATCACTTATTGGGAGAAATGGACCGGCAACGAAGCCGCTCAAATGCAGATCATCGTCGACGATTTCAATCGTTCCGTCGGTTGCGAGAAGAAAATTTACGTCAAATGCCTGACGATTAGCAATATCGAGGAACGAACCTTGGCCGCGACGGCGGCCGGAGTTCCGCCGGACGTGGCCGGTCTGACCGATGAGCAGATCGCGCAATTCGCCGCCCTCGATGCATTGGAGCCGTTGGACGATTTGGATTTGGCCGCTCACGGCATTACGAGAGAATCTTATAAACCCGTCTGCTGGGATGGGTGTGTCTTCGATGGGCGCCTCTGGGCGCTACCCAGCACGCCCGCCTCGGTTGCGCTGCATTACAACAGGCGAATCCTTCAGGAAAATGCGCCGGCGCTGCGGGCGGCCGGTTTCGATCCCGATCGTATTCCGACCTTGCTGGTCGACTTTGATCGATTCGCCCAGGTTCTGGATAAGCGGGATGCCGACGGCACGATTCTTCGGGCCGGCTACCTCGCGATGGAGCCTGGTTGGTTCATCAATTTCATGCCGTACTGGTTCGGCGCCAGCTGTTTCAACGACGCTAATGGGAAATTCACGCTGACGGATTCCGGCGTCGTCAGTACGTTCCAGTGGATTCGCGACTATTCCGTTCGCTTCACGCCTGACGCCATCGCTCGTTTCCAGAGTGGAGCAAGCGGAGTCAATTCAACGCAGAATCCGTTTCTGACCGGCGCCGTTGCCATGGAACAGCAAGGGTGCTGGACCGCGAACTTTGTCGAAGATCTCGCGCCGGCGATGAACCGCTGGCAGCGATTTCTCGACGAAGAGCCGGGGCTGATCGCCGCGGGAATTGCCGATCGCGACCGACGCTGGCGGCGTTTCGAAGATGAAATCGGCGCCGAGCTTCGCCCGCTTAGCGCCGAGCAAAAGCGCGCGGAGTTGTCGCAAAAAATCGCTGCCGAATCCGAGCAGGGAAGCCAACGGCGGCGGGCCAATTACGAGTGGGGCGCCGCCGCGTTTCCGTCGGCGACGGCTGGACTGACCGACGCCACCTATACCGGCTTCGACGCCTTGACCATTCCGCGGGGCGCACGACACAAGATCGAGGCTTTCGAATTCATCGCCTACGTGAATCGACAGGATGTCACCGAAAAGCTGAACATGATGCATTGCAAGATTTCGCCGCTGCGCGTCGTGAGCGACAATTTTATGAACCGCCATCCCAATCCGTATATCGGCGTGTTCGAACAGCTCGCCGCCAGCCCCAATTCGCATGGCGTGCCGCGCTGCCCGATCTGGCCTGAAGTGGTTGCCGAGATGAACGGCACGACGCAGAAGATCGTCCTGCTGGAAGAAGAACCGGCTCGGGCATTGGCCGAAGCGCAACAACGTCTTCAGGCCCGACTCGACCAGTTCAACGCCCGCCAAGCAAAACGCCGAAGCGACCCTGCTGACGAAAGCTCCCCATGAGTGAAAGCCGCCACGAGGTCAGGCAAGCGGCCAAGGGCCTGGCCTTTCTTGCGCCTTGGCTATTCGGGTTTATCGTGTTGACGCTCATTCCGGTGGCCCTGTCGGCGTATTTCAGCCTCACCGATTATTCGCTTCTGCAAAAACCGGCCTTTGTCGGCTTGGAAAATTATCAAGAGCTGCTGACTACGCGCCGCCCAGGCGCGCCGGGACGCGGCGATCCGCATTTCTGGACCGTCGCCCGGAATACGCTGTATTATGCTAGCCTCGCGCTGCCCGGTGGCATTCTGATTTCGCTCGGTTTGGCCATGTTGCTCAATCTTAAGGTCCCGGGGCAGGCGCTTTACCGCACGATCATTTTTCTCCCCTCGCTCGTTCCCGAAGTCGCAGCCGCGTTTATTTGGATGTGGATGTTCAATGCCAAACTGGGATTGATCAACGTTACTCTGACGCACCGTTGGCCGCTTATCGGCCAGCTAATCCAGAACGGTCCCGGCTGGCTGACCGATCCGAATTGGGCCATGCCGGCCATGATCCTGATGAGCTTCTGGGGCGTCGGCAACACGGTCGTGATTTTTTTGGCCGGGTTGCAGGACGTGCCCCGGGAACTTTACGAGGCGGCGGCAATCGACGGCGCGGGAATCTGGGGGCGGGTGCGCCATGTCACATTGCCAATGCTTTCGCCGGTCATATTTTTCAACCTGATCATGGGAATGATTGCCACGCTGCAATTTTTCTCGATACCGCAACTCATGACGCAAGGAAACCCCGCCGAGGCCACCCGCTTTTTTACGATGTATCTTCGCGACAACGCCTTCGTGTTCCTGAAAATGGGATATGCCAGCGCGATGGCGTGGATCCAATTGATTCTTATTCTCGGACTGACGGCGCTCGCGTTTTGGTCGAGCCGCAAATGGGTGTATTATCCGGGAAAGTGACTCGTTAACGCGCGGATTACATGGCCACGACTACCCCGGACTCTTCCGTTCTACGCTCCTCGCAGCAACGCGGGCGCCAGCGCTCGCCGGGCCAGCCCCGCCAGCCCGCGCGCCACATGGGTCTCATCTTGCTGATCTTCATCTGCGTCGGTTTTCTCCTTCCGTTTCTCTGGATGCTTTCGACGAGTCTCAAGACGATCGACAAAGTGATGTCCGATCATCCGACGCTGATTCCCGAACCGCTTGCGTGGGAAAATTACTCGGCCGTGCTGACGCATCCCAGCATGCACTTTCTGCTTTACGCGCGCAATACGCTGATCATCGCGGCCCTCTCGGTTACGGGAAATGTGATTTCGAGCGCGCTGGCCGCCTACGCATTCGCGAAGATTCATTTCAAAGGCCGCGGGGTCCTCTTTGCCCTCATGCTTTCGACGATGATGATCCCGTTCCCCGTAGTCATGGTCCCGCTATTTTCCATTTTTCACTGGCTGGGAAGCCACCACTTGGGGCAGTGGCTTGGGACTTATAAACCGCTATGGGTTCCCTATTGGTTCGGCACGGCGTTTAGCATTTTTTTGCTGCGGCAATTTTTTCTCCGGATACCGGACGAGCTCTCCGAAGCGGCCCGAATTGACGGCTGCAACGAGCTTGGCATTTTCTTCCGAATTATTCTTCCGCTTGCCAAACCGGCCTTAGCTGTTGTATCACTCTTCACCTTTATGTACGTGTGGAACGATTTTCTCGGGCCGCTGGTTTACGTCCAAGACGAAGACCAATACACGCTCGCGCTGGGGCTACAGAGCTTTCAATCTGTCCACGGCGGGACCGATTTTCACTACCTCATGGCCGCCTCCATGTTGGTGATCGCTCCGGTTCTCGTGCTCTTTTTTCTGACGCAAAGAACGTTCATCCAAGGAATCGCAACGACGGGAATGAAGGGTTAAGAATCGCCGACTCTTGGGTCGGCAAACCGCCTAGAAATACCATCGTCGAGTATGTTGGGCGCAGCCGGCGGCGGCGCCACTCTACAGGAATTGTCACGATGACCGAGCTTCGACTCGAATTTTTGGAGATGCCGGCGGCCGAATTGGGCCCCGAAAATCCCTTGCCGCCGCTGCACGCTTATCGCACGGTCAGCATCGCGGAAACGCCCGAAACCCAGCTCGAAATGGCGACCGATCCCGACCGAGGGGTCGAGGACAGCATCCTGCCATACCGATTGCAGGACGGATACGACCGCCGCAAACACCCGCGGCGATTCAAGACAGCGGTGCTGGAAAATGAAATTTTGCGGGCGACGTTTTTGCTCGAGGTCGGTGGCCGGCTGTGGTCGTTGTTTCACAAGCCGACCGGGCGCGAGCTGGTCCATGTGAACCCCGTGTTTCAGCCTGCGAATTTGGCCGTTCGCGATGCGTGGTTCACGGGCGGCGTGGAGTGGAATCTTTCGATCATCGGTCACTGTCCTTTCACATGCGCTCCGTTGTTCGCCGCGAAGGTGATTGCGGGAGATGGCATGCCGATCCTCCGGCTGTATGAATACGAGCGCATTCGGCGCGTTGTGTTCCAGATCGATTTTTACCTCCCCGACGGCTCGTCCTATCTGTTCGTGCGGCCGCGAATCGACAACCCGAACCCGCATGCGACCGCAATGTACTGGTGGTCGAATATCGCGGTCGACGAGTCGCCAGACGTCCGCGTTTTGGCGCCAGCGGAGAGCGCCTATTTTCACGACTACGACCGCCGGCTCAAATCGCACGATGTGCCGATGCGAAACGGGGAAGACGTGACCTATCCGGGCCGCAGGTCGGCGGCGGCCGATTTGTACTTCCGCATTCCCCCGGACAACCGGCCGTGGATTGCCGCGCTCGACGGCCGCGGTCGCGGCCTCATTCACGCCTCGACCGCGCGATTGATGGGACGAAAAATGTTCCTGTGGGGAGTCGATGTCGGCGGGCAACGCTGGCAGGAGTATCTCGCGACGCCCAGTGACCGTTACCTAGAAATTCAGGGAGGACTGGCAACCACGCAGACCGAGTATCTCAGCATGCCGGCCGGAGCCCGCTGGGAGTGGCTCGAAGCCTATGGGCCATTCGATGGCGATCCTCAAATTATTCATGCGGATTGGCCGACGGCGACCGCATATGTGGAGAAAAAGCTGGAAAGCGAGCTTCCGCGCGCTCGGCTCGACGAGCGGCTCGCGCGTTGGGGAGACGACGCAAATCGCGCCCTCGTGGAGATTCTACAATTCGGTTCCGGTTGGGGCGCGCTGGAGAATCGGAGGCGGGAAAAAGCAGGTCTCGCGGCCCTCGACTCACCGGCGACGCCCTTTCCCGATTCATCGCTCTCCGACGAACAGGCGCCGTGGCTGCAACTACTCGATCGAAGGATTCTTCCCTATCGTGACCCAACGGAATCGCCCGGCGCCTATATGACCGACCCCGCTTGGCGACGGCTGCTCGAAAGCACGCTCGCGACGGGCGATGGCGTCCACTGGCTATCGCTACTGCACATGGGCATCATGCGCTACCGCGGCGGCGATTTAATGGGCGCCCGTCAAGCCTGGCAGCAATCGCTGGAAATCGAGCCAACGGCCTGGGCGCAACGAAACCTGGCCGTTCTCACACTCGACGAAGGAGATCCCGACCGGTCGGCGAAGCTTTGGGCGATCGCCGCGAAAATGAGGCTGGACCTAAAGCCGCTCGTCGTGGAAGCCTGCGTGGCAATGCTGGCGGCCTCGCAGTACGGTCCGTTGCAAGAGTTGATCGTTTCACTTCCGCCAGACGTGGCCCGGCTCGACCGAGTGCGGCTGATCGGCGCCATCGCGGCGTTGCGGTCCGGCAATCTGTCCGCGCCCGAGGATTTCTTCTCCGCGCCCTGCGATATTCCGAACATTCGCGAGGGAGAAACGAGCCTATCCGATCTTTGGTTCGAGTGGCACGAAGCACGGCTGTCGCATCAAAATGGCGTTCCGATCGACGACGTGCTTCGCCGGCAGGTGCGCCAACAACATCCTCTACCGCGCGAATTCGACTTTCGGATGAAACCCGATTGAAGTCGGCCTGCGAGTTCAAGCGTGCCGAGGCGCCTCGTCCGTATTCCTCCGCTGCGGGCGGATCAGACACCGGCTGCACCGACCTCCGAGTTGCTCTTGGCGAGCCGCAAACACGTCGGCGGCGCGAACCAGAGTGGCGCGGGCCGCCCCAACCCGACCCACCGTTTGCTTTTCCGCGAGCATGGCGTCCATGCCGGCCGGATCGACGGGACATTCACCGTCGCGCCACGCCAAGCCACGAACGATCTGAATGTCGCCCTTGGGCCCCGCGATTCGATCGACGCTTCCGAACGAATCGAGGCAGGGAACCTTCATCGCGATCTCGGCCAGATGATACGCGGTGCTACGATCCTGGCCGACGCCGATTGAGAGAATGTAGCCGCCACGGCGAACCAATCGGCCGATGGGGCTCTCGTCAGCCCAGATGCCATGAACGAGATGGTCGCGCAGATAGTCATCGGCCCGGGGCCCGATGGCTGCCACCGAATGGCTAGGATGTATGCTGCGGCGTGCATCAGCGCGACGCCAAATCGCTTCCGCGATCGCGCCGTTGGATGTAGGGGTGGTCAGCGGATTGAAAACGCGGGCGTGAAAATGATTGAAGGACGGGGCCAGTAAGGCGCCATTGGGTCCCAGCACGGAGAGCAGCGCGTCGACGACCGTCGGGGGGCCGCCCCATACTGGCCCAATCGATTTCATCGAACTGTGAACCATCAAGTCCATCCCCGGCCTTACCCCCAAGGCCGATAAATCGGCGGCCAATTGTTCGGCCGTTTGAAACGCCGCGCGCTCGTGGAGGTCGACGTAATTAAGCTCCGCAAGCGCCTCGAAATAATCGGCGACGCAATCCAGCGTCAACGGGCCGTCTGAATCGAGCGACGCCAACCGGGCGATTTCCGCAAGCGTGCGAGCGCCGTCGGCCCAGTAGACGACCCATTTGGGAAACGCCGGGTCAAGCTTTCCCTTCGTATGCGGCCATACGTTCTCCGCCGTGGGCGCCAACGGAAGCCGCCGCATGGGAATGAGATCGCCGCGATTCTCGTCGTTCGCCGGCGCCGGCGCCAGACTGGAAAGCGGCGCAGCGCACGTCGCCGCCGTAACGGAATCGACCATTCGATCGAACTGGCGCGTTAGCATCGCGTGATCGCCGGTCAGCGTGAACCGCCGCAGGCGATCGATTGTCGCCGTGTGCTGTGTGCGCACGGATTCACGATCGGGGGACGATCCTTGCGGCGTGCGATTGGCAAGTTGCGCGACCGTCTGATGTGTGTGCGATTCGGCGATTTCGCGCGCCTCGGCCGTCGAGGCGTCGGCAAGATAGTAGAGATAGCCGGCCATCGCAGCCGTGCAAACCGACATTCCTTCCGCGTCGATCATTTCCAACGCATCGGCCGAGCTATGGTAGCCGACACACGGATGATTGGTAATCCACGGGCAAGGAAAGCCATATTTCGGATCACCCAGCAGCGTGTCTTCGGTCGAGAGAAATGGCTTGCGCTGCAGACGATAAACGGGTCTCGCGGCGAGCGTCGCGCGAAGCATGTCGTAGCCGATTCGGTCAACGAACGATGCGGACGCCGGCGCGGTGGCATGCCAACTGAGCTCGCCGCCGCAGGCGTCCGGCCGCGCCCCGATCGTGTCGATGCAGACTCCGGCCAACGGCGGCTGAAGGCGAAACGCATGCTCCATATAATGGAAAAAACCATAACACTCATACCCGTGCAGAAGCCTGATGGTTCGCCGCGGCGGGGATAGGCGACCGCAGCGGATGACCTCAGTCAGCGTGCGGGCAATTTCCACGCAGGCCGCCCCGCCGGAGGCGTTGTCCAAAGCACCGGGCTCGCAGCTGTGCGCGACGGCCCAGATTTCCGCATCGGGATCCTCACGCCCCAGGATTACGCCACTCACTAGATCGTGGCTTCCGGCGTATCGCCGAATATCCAGCTTCGCGTGGATGATCGGCCGACCCCCATTGCGCAACATCGCTCGCAGCGAGTCTCCATCGACCGCGGAGATTGCAAAACCGATCAGAGGAGTCGCTTCCTCCCATAAGTCGAGTCCGCCCCAACCGAACTTCGTCCATGCGACGGCGTCGGGAAATTCGGCGACCGGGATATCGCAGACGAGTCCGGCCGCTCCGGCGCGGCAGAATCTTGCTCGATTGACCCGGGGATCGAGCCGTGTCAGGACGAGCTTGCTGGCTAACGACCCCGGAGCGACTGAGTCAAGCTGCTTTTGGGAATCCAAGACAACCAATTCGCAAAGCATTCCTTCTCGCGGGGTGGCGGCCGACCACTGCGCGACGTGCCAGGGGCATTGCCGATAATCGAGCAGACGCCGGGCAACAGGTTCGATCAGGTCGAGCGTTCCCTCAACGATATCGGCGGCTTCGGGAATGATCCATTTTCCGGCGCCGCGGAGACCTCCGGTGGGAATGCTTGAGATTTCGCCGCTCGTGCCACAAGCATCGTAGGCCGCCTTCAGCCGGCGACTTGTTTCGTGCCAGCGATCGAAGGAATTCCACCGATCGTTTTCGACGATCGAGGCTGCCATCTCGATCGCACGCGCCGGATTCACCGCGCTAAGAATAACCGCCAATTTCCCGTTGAGGAAGTCTTTGAGGCGAGAAGTAGAGTTGGCGGAGTCATGTGACATGGGCAAATCGCTCGCTCGACTTAGAGGTCCGTTTCTAACGAGCCAAGGAGCGATCAGGTACATTCGAACAGCGATTTCGCGAGCTGCTCGATCTTGTCGCGCCAGGCGAGCTTAGCGAGCCAGTCTCGCGGGATTGCGGCAGCGCCGTACAGAGCTCCGGCCAGTTGTCCGGCCACGGCTGCCACGCTGTTGGCAGCGCCCCCCAGGTTGGCGGCGGTCAGGACCGCGTCGCGGAAATTATCGGTCTGCCAGACCGACCACAAAGCGGCCTCCAGCGTGTGGACGACGTAGCCGTTGGATTTGATCTCGTCGCGGGTTTTGGTCTTCCACTCACCCGCCGAAATGAACAGCACCGCGGGCGACAGCGCCATCACGCGCTGCCGCATTGCATCGGCCTTATCGGCGCCGCTTAGCGCGTCGACAAGCTGGCTGATGAACAGCTTACAGGCATCCAGGCAGATCTGCGCGGCGTGTGTCGTCCGGGATTGCTTGACCGCCCATTGCGCGGCCTCTTCGGCGTTTTTTGCCTTGAAGATTGCCAACGGCGCCAGGCGCACCAGCGAACCGTTTCCGGCCGAACTTGTCGTCTGAACACCGGCTGCGGCGATTCCATCCGCGGCAAACCGCTCGATGGCTGTGCGAGTGGTGGCGTCGATGTCAATACACTCGCCGTGCACCGTATATTCGCCACGCTCCAGCCAGCCCTGCAAGCGGATCATCAGGTCGTCTTGATCGATAGTGCCAGCGGCGATCAGCGATTCGGCCAGGCACAGCGCCATGGTCGTGTCGGCAGTCCACTCGCCGGGGGATAAATTGAAGGGGCCTCCGCCGACCATGTCGGTCAGCGGGGGGAAACTGCCCCGCGGCTTGGATTCGGCGGCCGCTCCGACGGCATCGCCGATGGCCAAGCCCAATAAACAGCCGACCGCGCGGTCGCGCGCCCGCTCGACGCTGAGCGCGGGCCAAGAGTTCGCTACGGGCCGGGCGTATTCGGCTTCTTCCGCAACAGGCGGCACCACATTTTCCCCGCTCTCGGCCGCGGGCGCCGTGCTGCGCATCTTGGCGAGCGTTTCCGCCGATGCCGCCGGCAGCAGATGCATGTATTTTTGCACCTTTTGCGCTACTACCACGGGATCCAATTCATCTGCAACACTGCTCATCAGACTTCCTCCACCGTCATGAAAATTTTAAAGTCTCTTCCCTTCCCTTCCTCACGATAGGCTGTCACTTTGAACTTCGTGCCGGGCGGGAACAAGACCTCGGTCTCGTTGGGCTTGTCGGACATCGCCGCGACATCTTTGCCGCCTTTGCCAAAGACCGAGATCTGAATGGGAGTGGCGAAGCACATTTTGACGCCAGTGCTCCATAAAGGCTTGATCGCGAAAGTATTTCCAAGGAAATAAATAGCTTTGTGCCCGTCTTTCTTCCAGAGCCATTCACCGCGCAGGGTCATGCCGCCCTCATAGCTTGGCAGCTTCTTCAGCGCTTCCGTGACGGCCTCGATCTTTTTCTTGTAGTTTTCGCCTGTCAGACCGCCTTCGTAGCCGAGAATCAATTGTTTATTCATCAGTTCATAATCTTGAGTCGTGTAATTATGCAGGGCGACGACCTCGCCCGGCGAAAGCTGGTCGACGCGCGACCCCGAGACGGCGACTTGTTCGTATGCCTTTTTCAACATTCTTTCGAATTCTTGCTTTCCCAAATCGGCTCTCTGCTCTGCAGTCAATCCAGTGCTCTCGCCGCCCAGCGCCGACATCATAATCGCTTCGGCGCCGGAAGGGTTTCGTTCCGCGAGTCGTTTCGCCTCGTTCACTTTGCCGAGAACCACGTCAGCCTGTGACCCTCCCGTGCGAATATTCTGTTGAGAGAGAGCGCTAATTCGTTTCGCTTCGTCAATCTGTTTTTTGAAAACATGGAACCAAGCGTTTCCGTCCATCATCGCGCCAGCATAAATTTCGTTCTTGCACTTGGTCAGACGCTGCTCCAGGTGAGCACGCCCTTCACCGGGCTTGACTTTTTGGACCGCTTGGAGCGCGCTGGCGTAAGCTTCAAGCGCATTGTTCTTCATGTCCTGCCAAAGTTCAGACACCTCTAAAATGTCACTCACAACACTTTGGAAAGGTTCCAGCTGGGAGCGAAACGCCGACCGGACTCGTTGAAATCCGTCCGTCTGTTGCTTGATGTCCGTAATATTTTTGGCCTGCTCATATTGAGCCGAGAGGCCGTCGAAAGTCTGTTGCAGGCCGGTCGCCTCCTCGTTCTTGGCGCCCTTGTGCTTTAATAGGTCCAGTTGGCCCTGCAACAACAAACTACAGCGAAAAATCTCGTTTTGAGCGAGTCGCCCATCCACCAAGATTGGCCCCAAGGCTGCCGCAGCGCGGGCATCGGCCTTGACCAGGTCGAGTTCTCTCGACCGGTCAGCGTTATTCGGGATGTTCGCGACCATATTTTGCCGAGCGAGGAGATCCTGATAGGTCTTCTCGAGTAGCGGACTCTTGATCTTGGCCTGATCGAGCCGCTTGATCTCCTGGGCTAACTCGGCCACGGCGTCGGTGATCTTATCCGTGCGTTTTTCGACGAGCCGGTCAGTGACCACCGCGCCGCCGGTCATCACGCGCACGAGTCGATCGACTTTCATGAAACTGGTCTTGCTCATTCTGCGACCTCTCACTCACTTCAGTTGTTTCCAACATGCTGCTCGGGCGTCGACCCACGCCAACGACGCGGCTAGCTGACGAAAGCTTTCGCCAATGCCTCGTCCAACTTGCCCAAGGCCCCGCCCAATTCCGACCGGATCGTCACCACGACATCGAGACCATTGTCGTCGCACACCTCGATTTTTTCGGCGCTCCCCACGTAGTTCTGAATGTTCTTCACCAGCGCGTGCGCATCGGCAATGGATTTCGCTTTCTTGGCGTCGTCCGCGGCCTGGTCGACATTGACAAGCGCCACTTGCAGCGCGACCCGCTGGCTATCGACGAGTTGACTCAGTCCTCCTTCGGCGACGGCTTTGAGTTGCTGCTTGAATTTTTCCTTCGTTTCTGGGGATAGGCTGGCGATCTCTGGATATTTCTTCTCGTCGAAGTTAAGGAGCGCGGAACGAAGTTTCTCCAGCTGGCTGTTGATCGTGTCTACCGCGTCTCGCCAGACTTCCTTCGCCTGACTCCAGAGCTGCGCGAAGGCCGGTGAAATCTTCTTGCCCGCAGTCTTGCCGTCGGTCTGCGACGCCGCGCCGGCCGTGGCCAGGGCGTGGCACTCGGTCAGTTGGGCGATGGCCTGGGCCATGTCTCCGCCAGGCTTCGACAGCGCGGAGGCCTGAGCGAGCAGTTTGCCGATAGCCGCGGCGCTGGGCCCCTTGGCCGTCAAGGCCGCCTTAATCGCGGGAGTCCACTCGGTCAGCTTCGTTTTCCACTCGGCCGCCAAATCGCTGGCGCTCGGGCCCGCTGCTGGCTTCAATAGAGACTCGAGTTCATCGAGAGCCTTGCTCGCCGGGACGAAATCCTTGTTCTTGATCTGCCCACTGACCGCGACGAACAGTGCTTTCACCCGGGCTTGATTGGGTCCGGCCAGCGCAGTCTTGATTTCCGGCGTCATGGCCTTGAGCCGGTCGCCAACCGCGGCGCCATCTTGTGGCGCGGGAGTCGCTGCGGCCGCTGGCGCTGGCTTCACCAAGGAATCCAGTTCGTCGATATTTTTGGTCGCCGCGGCGAAATCTTTCTTCTGGAGCTGTTCTCGGATGGCGGCGAACAGCGTTTTCACGCGATCCTTGTTCGGGCCGCCAAGGGCCGCCGTGATGTCCGCGGACAGGTCGTGGAACCGTTTAATCACGGCCGCGCCGTCATCTTGCTTTGGCTGAACTGTCGAGGCAGTTGTGACGGTCGCATCCCCGTCGTCGGCCAGCAACTCGGGATCCGTGCTGACGCGGAACTCGGCAATAATCGCCATGCCGGCGTCGCGCTTCGCGATTATCTTGACCGCTTGGGCGGCCGTGGCGGGCGCTTCCTTGGCCGTCTCGAAGAAATACCGCCCCTCTTC
Organism: Pirellulales bacterium; assembly: GCA_038210495.1. GTDB lineage: Bacteria > Planctomycetota > Planctomycetia > Pirellulales > DATAWG01 > JBBQWR01. The sequence continues at coordinate 38,861 of JBBQWR010000019.1, read as the reverse complement.
GTTCTGGCAAAATCCCTTAAGTACGGCCGCGCCGCCGCTTTGCTTTTTGGCCGCGGCGATGTCGGCCGGAGGAACCTTGGTCTTGGAGATGATCAAGGCGCCATCGTTGCTGCCCTTGAGCACGAGCGCGAAATAGGCTCGCTTCGATTTTGCCGCTTTTAGTCCGTCGACCAGGTTTTTGTCCAACTCGGCTGCTTTTGCCACGATCGTGTCGTCCTGATTGTCGAAATGGTTGCTAAATTCCTGCCGGTCCACACGATGCGCAACGGATTTACGCGAAGGTGATGAACAGAAAGGCGGCCTGGCGCCTGGGTCGCCGTCCGACGGGCATGACAATCGTCAACTTAAGGTTGAAAAAGGCGCCTGTGCCCTCAGACAGGTCAGGAAGAAAGATAATAACGTCGCGAGTCAGCCGTTATTCGACGGTTGCGCTGCGTTGTCCCCTGGCGTGCTAGAGATCAGCCTCAAGCTGGATGGCAAAACAACCAGAGTGTATTGCCCCATCCGCCCGGCGTCAATCATTTCGCAGACGGGCATTTCGCAGAAGGGATCTTCTTGTCCGAAGTTCAGAAGTGGACTAACGGATCGCTCGCGAGATCGGCTTCGGACGCGGCGAGGGCGCACATGCTGCCCAGCGTCATGTGGATTTGCTGGTCGACCATTGTGCGGTACTTGCCCCCTTTGGCCATCAACTCCGCATGGGTTCCCGTTTGGCTGATGCGGCCATGTTCGACGACGACGATCAGGTCGGCGCGGGAGATGGTGCTCAGACGATGGGCGATCACGAAGCTGGTTCGGCCGCGCATCAGAGTCGCCAGGCTTTGCTGGATCAGGCGCTCGCTCTCCGTGTCGAGATTGCTGGTGGCTTCGTCGAGGATCAATAGCTTGGGATCGGCCAAGATCGCGCGGGCGATGGCGAGCCGCTGGCGCTGACCGCCGCTGAGCCGCACGCCTCGCTCGCCGATCACCGTTTGCATGCCGTGGGTCATCCGCTCGATGAACTCCGTTGCGCTGGCCGCGTCGGCGGCGGCACGGATTTCGTCTGGCGTGGCCTCGCGGCGGGCATAGGCGATGTTCTGGGCGATCGTGCCGTCGAACAGAAACACATCCTGCTCGACGATGCCCAGCAGCGAGCGAAACGATTCGACGTCGTAATCGCGCAGATCGCGCGCGTCCAGCGTCACGCGGCCCGCGGTGGGATCGTAAAACCGGGCCACCAGATTGCTGAGCGTTGTTTTGCCGGCGCCGCTGGGGCCGACCAGGGCGACCGTCTGGCCCGCAGCCACCGACAGGCTGACATCGCTGAGGGCCGGCTGATCGCCGCCGGGATACGTGAACGAAACGTGCTCAATCGCAATATGACCGGCGATCGAATGACGGTCGGCCTTCAGGGAATTGGGCGTGGAGGGCATCTCGCGCGATTCGCCGAGCAGATCGAGCACGCGATCCAATCCGCTCAGGCTGTTTTGAAATTGAGTCGCGCTCGTCGCGAGCGTGGCCAGCGGCTCAAGCAGCATCAACAGATAGACGAGAAACATCATCAGGTCGCCCACGGTCATGTGCCCATCGAGCACGCGCCAGCCGCCGTAGAACAGCAGCGCGGCGCTGGCGATCGGAATGAGCGCTTCCCAGATCGTTTCGACCGCTCGCATCCACCACCAGGCATAGAGCTCCTGCCGGGCCATCAGATTATTCTCCGTCGTGAACCGAGCGACCTCCCGTTTTTGACGGCTGAAGGCCCGCACAATTCGCATCCCGGCGAACGATTCGGTGGCGCCCGCGTCGATCTGCTCCCGCTGTTTGCGAATCACGCGGAACTGCGGCCGAATGTTGTTGATCCACGCGCGATGGGTCACATACACGGTCGGCAGCAGCACCAGCGCTCCGAGCAGCAGGGTCCAATCGACCCAGGCCAAGATCGCCAGGCTGCCGATCAATTGGATGATAGCTCGCCAGGGGTTAAACAGCATGCCGAACATCAGCTCGCCGACGCTGCCGCCGTCTTCGCGGAGAATCGAAGCCACTCCGCCCGAACGAATTTCTTGCACCCGATGGAGCGGCAACCGCACGGCATGCTCGAACACGCGGCGGCGCACGTTGAGTTGGATCTGCTTGGAGATCTTCGTCGCGCGCCAGCGTCCCCAGACCTGGATCACGATCTTCAGCAGCGAGACGCCCGCGACGGCCAGCACGGTGAGCAGCAGAAGTTGTCGTGGGTTTGCGAGCGACGGATACGAGCGCAGCCAGGAGTCGGGCAGTGACTTATGCCCCAGGCCGTAGTCGATGACGAATTTGGTGCCCGCCGGCGGCACGAGGCCGATCAGCGTCGCCAGGGCGGCCGACGCGAGAATCCAAAACGTCTGATATCGATAGGGCCGCAATAGCTGAAAGAAATGCGAGACCAATTGCATCGCCGACCTCGCGCGGTCCTTGGCGCTGCGGGTGTCGCCCGAGGAATGGATGGGGCCATTGGGCAATTCCCGCTGCCGTACCTTCTGGCGATAGCGGTCGAACCGACCGCGGCTGGAATTCGGCTGTGGGGTCGGCTGTGGGGTCGGCTGTGAATTCGGCAGCGAGAATTGCGGGAGATCGTTGGCGGTGGCTGAAGGCGAGCCGGCAACCTGATCGGCCGGCGGCTGACGAGTTGGCTGAGGGCTTGACCGCGATTGGGCTGAAATTTTGCGCATGACTTATTCTAGGCTCGCGCGACGCCGGGTCGAGCCTTCGACGCCTTTCGGCCGGCGATGGCCTGTTTGCAACTCGACCTTTCATCGATTGAAGAATGACGTCAGTTTGCGATCAAGAAGAATTGCTTCGCGCGGGTGGGAGCAGCCCCCCTAAATAGACGTCTTTGCCATTGAGCGTAACCACGGCCTGTTTGGACGGCTTATGGAGTCGATAGGTCGGGGTCGTGGAAATCAGCCAGGGCATGGAAGCGATTCAAAGGTTTACCCAAATTGACCCGAAACGGGTTCTACCGGCTTGGGCCGGGAAAAACCGGCCGCGCTGCAGTTCACAGGCATGCACAAAAGTCTCGTGTTCGGCTCAACTAATCAAAAGTACGCCCGACAGGAATCGAACCTGTAACCTGCGGATTAGAAGTCCGCTGCTCTATCCAATTGAGCTACGGGCGCTCGATGCTCATTTCTGATTTCCGAAAACCAATCGCTGTTGCTTGATCGCCGCTTTTGATGCGGTGAGTACACTAAAGTTTGATGGCCCGTGAAATATACGCAGAGCGAGCATGCGCAAATCACGTTCGATTCTCAACCGAAAAGTGGCGTGAGACGGGCCAATTCTAGCAAAGCAGCGACTGTCCGCACAACGAAGACCAGGAAAGCTCAGCGAGACTTTCCGCTCGTCGCGTTTTTATCGTGGCGTGTAGGATCAAGTCGCGACCGTACCGCGTCGTTTCGATCGCCGCGTTTCCGTCGCGATTTCCTTCGCGTGTGATTGGCTACTTCGGCCAAGCCGGGAGCGAAAACGTGACGCCGCTCCGCCAAGCAACAATAATCCGACGACCAGTAAAACCACGCCTGACGGCTCTGGAACGACGCCGATGCGCTCGCCGCCGTCGTTGTTGGCGAGCGAGGTCATGGGCAGTGAACTAACCGGAATGACGCTCCGCAGGCTTTCGCTCGAGATCATCTGCGAATTGGAAGGTATTAGCGAGTCGGCAAGCATTGGGCGCCCGGAGATTGACGCGGAGGCCAAGACCTGCGCGCCGCGTGACACGGTGTGAAGCGGCGTACTGGCCACCGCAGTCAATGAATTTCCCATGTCATCCGACGGCGCTAGCGTAAATGTCGATCCGACGCCGATTGTCAGCGAATTTTGGATGATGCGATTGGCCGTCAATGCGGCGCCGTCGTTGAGGACCACGCTGCCGCCGACACCCGTCAGCGGGCCGATGGCGCCGACCTGTTGGATGACCGCGCCGCTTGTTGGTGGTTCGATGACGAGAACGCCGGCGCTGGCGATATTCACGCGCTGACTCGGAACAGCGCTGGCCGAAACATCGCTCAGGGCGGAGACGCTACCGGCCAGATCTAGACTAGCGCCGGCGCTCACGGTGGCGGTCGACGTCGGTTGCACGCTGGGCGCGCCCGAGGTGATATTGAATTTCAGCGTGCCTTGGCTGACCGCGAACGAGCTACCGGAGTCCAGCGTGGGAGCGGCGGATATTTCCAACGTGCCCGCGCCGGCCTTGGCGACAGTCCCACTGTTGATTAGGTTACCGGCGAATTCGGTGTCGCCGGCTTGGGTCACGGTCAGCGTCTTGCTGGTGGCGAGTGTTAGACTCCCGGTGGCGGAACCGGACAAACTCGTGACGCTTGGTTCGTTGCCGCCGATGCTAACCATTGCATTGGCGACCAAACTTCCGTTTCCTAGGGCGCCGTCGGCCGTGGTGCGCAGCGTGCCGGCATTGACGATCGCACCGCCACTGTGGGTGTTCGCATGGCTCAAAGTCAATGTGCCGCCGCCCGTCTTCGTCAAACCACCGTTGCCGCTCAGGGAAGCCCCAAGCGTCGTGTCACCGCCTCCCGAGACGGTCAATAAGTTTCCTCCGTTGTCGATGGCGCCGCCGATCGTGAGTATCTCGCCTGGATTGGAAGAGACGATCGTCGCGCCTCCGGCGCCAATCGCGATCGGACCGGAGTAGCTGTTGGCGCCGCTGACGCTATTCAGCGCCCCGCCAGCGGAAACGCCGCTGCCGGCGAGGACCAACGGGATGGAGCCGATCGCGACGCCGCTTTGCAATTCGAGGGCGCTACCTGACGCTACGGAGACGCCTGCGGATGCGCCGAGCGCCGCGCCGTCCAGCACTCTGATTCGGCCAGCGTTGATGACGACCGCGCCGGTGAAGGTGTTGGGGCCGGCAAGCGTAACGCTGCCGCCGCCGTTTTTGATAATGCCCGTGGAACCGGAGATGCCGACGGCCGCACCCGCATTGGAGAGTGAGTAGTTTGTCGTCGTGTTATCGAACGTTACGGACACGGGCGTTACCCCGGCGGTCTGAACCGCGATCGCGCTGGTCGCGATCGAAGAATTTCCGTTGGCGGGATTCGAGTCGCCAAAGGTGACTCGGCTGCCGTTTTGATGAAAAGTCGCGATCGTTCCGTCGGCCCAGTTCGTGGAGCCATTCGAGGTGTCCCACGAGGAATTGGCCGGTCCACCGCCGCCGTCCTGGCCGGTCCAGGCGAGCGCCAATTGCGAGACGATGATGTTGAGCGTGACGTCGCCCAGCGCGGTAGAACCGCTGGCGTTGACGCTATTGGGATGAAGCGATAGCGAGTCGGCGAACGGACCGTGATTGGCGTTGCTGTCGAAAGTGATTTGCAAACCGGTTTGCGTGGCGCCTGGCGCGATGCCGCTGTAGGAGTTGAATCCAGTCAGTGTGAAGTGCGTAACCTCCGCATTACCGAATGCCGTGCTCAAGTTGTCTTGAAACGTGGGATCGAGTTGGGCATTGAGCACTTCCAAGTTCGCTGTATAAGCACCACTGTTTTGGGCGATGTGGCCGAAGTTGAGCGTGTAGCTGGCGCCGTTGCCTCCCAGGGCGCCGGCGCCGCTGGGATGAGTGAATTGAGGTTGTGCGAGATAATTCACCTGGCCCGTGATGTTAACGCTCTGCGAGGCGAGGGCCGTAACGCCTAAGCCGCTGGAGCCGCCGCCATTGGAGTTGAACGTCAACGGGGCCGAACCCGTCAGGGGGCCGACGGCGCTGGTATGGGCGGCGCCTCCGAGACCGACCAAGAGGCTGGATGAGTCGGTTGAGCCCGGCGCGAGCAAGCCGATCGCGCCCGCTGTAGTAGCGTTGCCCGTAAGAGCGCCGAACCCGACGTCTAGTTTTTCCGAAAAAGTGTCGTTGGCCGCCGTATTGACGATCGTGATCGGTTGGGAGACAAATGCGCCACCGACGTGGACGACGCCCAAATTCACGGGCGACGCCACCGCTTTCGCGGCGGCCAGTCGATAGACCGTGCCGCTGATGTTGACGGTCTGGGTCATCAACGGTGAACTGGCAAGGCCACTGGTTCCAGCGCCATTTGAGGCGAGGGTGATCTGCGCGGATCCGGATTTGGCGCCCGCGCTCAGTGTGCTGATGCCCAACAGCAGCGTGCTGTTGTCGGTCAGTGACGGTCCGAGCAGGCCAATCGGTCCACCGGCGATCGTGGCGTCACCGCCGGCGCTACCGAGACTAGCGTCTAGTTTTTCGGAAAAGCCATCGGCTGCCGCAGTGTTGGTGGCGACGAGCATGGTTTGAGCCGTCGCGCCGACATGGAAGTTTCCTAAGTATCCGGGCGGCGCGATCGCGCCGGCGCTTGCCAATCGCCAGACCGTGCCGTTAACCGCGACGTTTTGCGAAGCCAACGGAGTCGCGCCGAACCCGCTCGTGCCCGCGCCATTGGAAATCAAAGTGAGAGTGACCAAGCCCGCCTTGGCGCCCACGCTGGAAGTATCGAGCGTCGCCGTAAGGCTGCTGGAATCGGTGGCGCCCGGCGCGAGCAAAGCGACCGCGCCGCTTGTCGTGAAACCGACCGGCGCGCCTAGCGTCGCGTCCACTTTCTCCGAAAAGCCGTCGTTCGCGGCGTTGTTGGTCAGGCTTATCGCCTGCGCGGCGACGGTGTCGCCGACATGGGCCGCGCCGAAATTGAGGCTCGCCGGCGATCGGCTCGCATTAGCCTGCCGGTAAACATCAAGGGCGATAGAGCCGACGACCGCCGAATCCACTTTGGCGTGGTTTGAGCCGAGATTGTTGATTGTGGCAAACGCGCCGCTTTGAGCGGCAGAGTAGGTAAATATCCTATAGGAGCCAGGCGAAAAGGCGCCGTTGCCGTTGGCCCCCGCGTTGTCGATGAGATTAAGCGTGCCGCCGAGAGTCAGGTTGCCCGTGACATTGACACGGTCGCTCTGGCCAGGCGAAGCGTGGCTCGCGCCAGTCGTCCCGAGTTCGACATCGTAGACGCCGCTCAGGCTGAGGTCGCCCGTGGTGAGCGTGCCGATGCTGTTGCCCGGCGCGAGATGGCCGCCCGAATTGACCGTGACGGTACCGGCATTGCTGCCGGACCCGCCCAGCGTTGCGCCGCTGCCGACGGTCACCGCGGAGGCAGTCAGCGCGCCGTTGACCACCAATTTGCCGAAGTTGACGCTGGTCGGTCCTTGATACGAATTGGAGCCGAGCAACGTCACCGTGCCGGACCCGGTCTTGATCAATCCCGCGGTACCACCGAGCGCGCCGCTGACGATACCGCTTTGAAAGACGTAGTCGGCGGAGGAATTGATGTTGCCCAAGATCGCGCCGCCGCCGGGCCCGAGCATAACGGCGCCGACGGTTCCACTGCCGGTGAGCGTGCCCCCTTCGAGGTCGATGGCGCCCACGGTGCCGCTGTTATCGAGCGTGCCTGCAACATTTATCTGAGTGGCGCCGACAATCTGTCCCAAGGCGCCAATTTGCAGCGTGCCTCCGTTGATCGTGGTCAGGCCGGTGTATGTGTTCGCGCCGGTGAGCAGCAGCGTGCCGGCTCCCGTCTTCAAGAGATCGCCGGTTCCGCCGCCGTTGTCGGCGATGACTCCGCCGTACGTGAGCGTTTGGCCGCTCGCCACGTCCAAAATTCCGCTGCCGCTGCCGGACGTCGGTCCTAGGGCAATGCCGCGGTTGGTCGCGAGCGTGAACGTCGCGCTGGAGCTTAGCGCGCCCCCGTTGAGCACAAGGTTGGCGACCGTCGCCAAACCGGGAACCGCTCCGAGCGCGCGATCCTGATTGATCGACAGCGTGCCGGCGTTGACGATCGTTCCGCCGCCATAGGTGTTCACGCCGCTCAACGTCACCGTGGCGAGGGTGTTCTTCGTCAAAACGGCGCCGCCGCCCCCGAGCACGGCGCTAATGCCGCCGTTTTCGACGGTGTAGTGGCTGCCGGTCAGGGTGCCTCCGACGCCGCCAGTAATGGACCCGTTGTTTAGAGTTAGCACGCCGACCGCGGCGGAAAATGTTTGTAGGTCGAGCGTGGCGCTAACGCCGTTGACGGTCACGCTCCCGGCGGCCGGCAGGACGTTTGTCGCGCCGAGCTTCAATGTCCCGCCGGTAACGAATGTCCCTCCCGAAAAATCGTTAGTGGTGTTGTTGAGCGTGAGCGTTCCGGAGTCCGTCGTCGTGAAGGCGCCAGCCCCGGTGATCTTACCGTCGATCGTGGCCGCATGGCCGGCAGTGACATCCACGCTGCCGCCCGCCATGAGCGTCAAAAGTCGCGTCGAGGCGACGCTGAAGGCGCCATCTAACTGCAAGACGCCCGTGCTGCCGCTATCGAACGTGACGCCACCGGCGCTGCTTCCCAAATTCGCATCGGCGCCGACGTTCAATGTGCCCGCATGGATCGTTGCGCCGCTGAACGAGTTGGCGCTATTGGTCAGCGCGAGCACGCCGGCGCCGGTTTTCAAGATGGCGCCACCGGTCAAGGCGGCGGACACCGTCATGTCGATCGCGGCGGCGGTCGAGTCGCCGATGGTGAAAGTCCGGGTGGCGCCCCCCAGGTTTACGAGGTTGCCGCTGAGTTGCCCCGCCAAGGGATTGCCCGTGGCGTTGTAAGTCACATTGCCATTGATCGTCAGCGTTCCCGTCGCGCCGGTGGCCAACGCGGGGGACGCGCCAGACGTTCCGCCAAAAACCAGTGCGTTGGAATTGGCAAGTGTTTGGTTGTTGCCTCCTAAATCCAACAGGCCGGCGCCGATCGTTAGAGTCTGCGTGGAGTCGAGCGTAGCGCCGGCGCCCATCAGCAGCGTGCCGGCGCCGACTTTGGTGAGCGAGTTGCCGCCGCCGATCGCGGCGCCGGCGGTAAGCGTGCCGCTATCGACGCCGATGCTACTGGCGGTGGAAAGCGTGATCGGGCCAGCCCAGGAGCTGGTCCCCCCGAGACTGCGAAAGGCGCCGGTCCCGGCAGCATCCCCGACGCCGTTAAGCGTGAGGGCTTCGGCGCCGACGGCGAGGTTGGAGTCGAGTTGAAGTTGTGCGCCGTTGGAAACGCTCGTGCCTTTGGCCACCGTGCCCAATCCGGTCGCATTTTGGATTTTAAGCACCCCCGCGAAAATGGTTGTTGCCTCGCTGTAGCTGTTAGCGCTGGAAAGCACGAGTGTTCCGGCGCCGCTCTTGTTGAGCGTGCGCGATCCGCCGCTTTCGCCGATCGGGCCAATCGTGAGCGTGCCGCTGCCGGCGCCGTTGTTGTTGACGGTGAACGTCGGGAAGCCGGTCAGGGTAGCCGAGGCAATGGATATGCCAAATGGCGAATCGGTGACGACATTGGCCCCGGCTCCGACGGTGAGCGTCGCTGACGGAATTGTGAGCGCGGAGACGTTGTGAGTGACGCCGGCGCCGGCGGTGGCGCGTCCGGAACTTAGCTGCGCGCCGCCGGTCAGCGTGATGGGCTGTGTAAATGAAAGCGGCGTATCGCTGGCGAAGTCGAGTGAGCCGCTAAAGAGCGTTACGGGCCCGCTCCCCAAGGCGCTGGCGACTCCTATGCGCAGAACTCCCGCATTGACCGCCGTCGTGCCGGCGTAGGTATTGGTCGTGTTTAACGTGAACGCGCCTGTGCCGGCCTTGGTCATACCGCCCGGGCCGGAAATGGCGCCGGAAAAGCTCGATGACAAGTTATTGCTCGTTCCGACGGTCAGCGTGTCGCCGACGCCGACAGTCACGGCGCCGGTTCCCGAGAGCGATCCGAGCGCGACCAGACCGCCGATGTTGTCGGGGATGGCCAGCGTCGCGCCGCCGGCAATCGTCGCCGCGCTGCCACTGCCGAACGGCTGGCCGGAGGGTCCCGCCGTGAGCGTTCCAACGTTGATCGCCGTCGGTCCCGAGTACGAATTGAATCCGGTCAGAGTAAGATTGCCGGCGCCTTGTTTCGTCAGTCCGCCGTTTGTGCCGCTGATGACGCCGGCGAACGTCGTGCTCGTCGCGTCGCCCACGGTGAGAACGCCGCTGCCGAGTGTGACGTTGCCGCCGCTTCCGCCGCCGGAGAGTGAAGCGATAGTCTGATTGACGCCGTTCAAATTGAAAACTGCGCCAGAGACGCTGGCCACGGTGAGGACCGTCGTCGTCGGCAGAGGATTGGCGCTGCCGAAGAGCGCGAGCGTCCCGGCGTTGATCGTGGTCGGGCCATTGTATGTGTTGGGGCCGCCGAACGTGAATGTGCCGGACCCTTGTTTGATAACAGCGCCGGCGCCACTAATGGCCCCGGAAAACGTCGTGGGATTGGCGTTGCCGGTGGTCAGCGTGCCGCCGTTAAGCGTGACGCTGCCGGAGCCGGCCAACGAGCCGATCGTCATGCTGAAGTTATTGAGATCGACAATGCCCGGGCTATTAACGGTGACCGCGCTGACCGAGCCGAAGGCGATCGCGCTGCCGGCTTTGAGCGTCCCGGCGTTGACCGTCGTGGCGCCCGTGTAGGAGTTGAGCGAGGTCAGCAGAAGCGTGCCGATTCCGGTCGTGAGCGTCGGTCCGCCAGCGCCGCTGAACAGCCCGGCGGCGGTGAGCGTTGAGCCACCGGCGATGTTGAAACCGCCGCTTGCGGCGAAGCTGACTGGACGGTTAGTGGAAAACGAAGCGGTGGTCGCGAGCGTGCCGCCGTTGAAATTGAGACCACCGAACGTATCGCCCAGCGACGAATCGTTGGCGACGCTGATCGTGCCAGCATTGAAGTTCGTCCCGCCGAGGTAGCTGTTGGCGCCGCTCAGCGTTAACGAATTAACGCTAGTCGCGCCGGCCTTGGTCAGCGTGCCCGCGCCGATAATGGCGCCCGAAAATGTCGTCGAGCCGATATCGGCGACGGTGAGCATGGCGCTGCCGAGCGAGACGACGCCGGCGCCGGCCAACGATCCGACGGTGTTGTTGGCGCCGTTGAGGCTGAGCGCGGCGCCGGAATTTACCGTGAGGGGGCTCGTCGTCGAAAATGCCGTCGTGCTGCCTGCCTGCAGGGCGCCGTCGCTAATGAGCGTGGCGCCGGTGTAGGTGTTATTGCCGCTGAGCGTGAAGACGCCCGCCCCCTGTTTCGTCAGCCCGCCGCCCGTACTGGCGATGGCGCCCAAGAACGTGGTGGACGTGCCATCTCCGCCGGTGGTGAGCGTGCCGCTTCCCAAGGCGACGCTCCCCGCGCCCGCCAGCGAACCAATCGCGAGACTGCTGGCGTTTAGCGCCAGCGTAGCGCCGCTGGCAACAGATACCGCGCTTCCGCTCCCGAAGGCGGTCGTGCCGCCAGCCTGCAACGTACCCGCGCCGACTGTAGTCGCGCCCGTGTAATTGTCACTCCCGTTAAGGATCAGCGTGCCGAGCCCGCCCTTGGTGAAACCCCCTGCGCCGGTGAGATTGCCATTCTCGGTCAGGGTCGTGGCGTTAGCGACATTGATGGCGTTCGAGTAACCATTGCCCACCAACGTGAACGTGCGACCTGTCGACAACGAACTGGTAATGGCAAGCGTGCCGCCCGCGAATTTCACGCCTCCGGATGTGTTGCCGAGGTTGGCGTCGAGCGAAACGCTGACCGTCCCCGCGTTGATCGTCGTGCCGCCGGAATATGTGCTGCCCGTCCCGCTAAGAGTCAGCGTGCCGGCGGACGATTTGGTCAGACTGACTGCGTTGGCGCCATTGTTGTTGATGTTGCTGGAGACGGCGAGATCCTTGACGACGTGGAATATGCCTTCGTAACCGGTAATGGAATTATTGCCAAACGTTAGAATACCGCCGCCGATGGCATTCGAATTCGTGCCCGTGCTCAGAATGGCGCCGCTGGTGAGCGTGAGGGTTTGGCCTGAATTGATCGTAACGGTATCGCTGACTGTCGTATTTGCGAGCAAAAGCGACTGAGGCGATAAGTTATTCACGGTCACCGATGTGTTGGTAATCTTCACGTTGACGCCCGAGGCCGGCGAACTGCTGTATTGTCCTGCGGCCAGCGCAGTGAAACCGGCGGGGCCGCCGGAGGGAGCAATATATGTCACGAAATCGCTGCCTAGTCCCGCGACCGCGTCCGTGATCATGTAAGGCATGATGCCCGTTCCGGCGCCGGAACCCGAGCTCGACAGCGCTGGAGAGCCGTTCAGGGCCGCTCGATATTGCGACACGTTGAAGTTCGCCGTTGCGCCCAGACTGTCGCCGCGGACTAACACGGTTGCCCCTGAACTCGTCGATCGGAAAATGTCCGACGCGAAACTGCCATAGTCGAAAATCGTGGCGCCCCCAGCCATGGCGTCCAATGTGATCGTGGTGAAACCCGACGCAAACGTCGTCGTTTTGGCGCTGTCGAGCACCGAGTTTCCTCCCGACGGCGGCGGCGTCGGGTATCCGATCATTGTGAATGCTCCGCCGTTATGGGTCAGCGTGGGAGTCCCACCGAGGACGAACGGCAGGTTTGTCTGCGTGAAATCAAAATACAATTCGCCCGCGCCATTGACCGTAAAACTGGAGCTATTATTGAAATTGTCGGATAACGAACCGAGCCCTCCGGGACCGGTTACGGCAACCATCGCCAACCGACCGGTATTGACCACGACCGCGCCAGTATAAGTGTGATTGTCGCTACTTAGCTGAAGCGTGCCGGCGCCGTTCTTGATGATCGTGCCGCTACCGGTGATGCCGCCGTTGGCGTTGCCGAGGTATGCATAGCTGAGCGTTTTTCCGGAGGCCACGTCGATCGTGGCCGCGCCACCTCCGATTGTGATACCTCGATTGACGTTCAAGGCGAAAGTGTTCGTCGCCGCCAGCGTCGAGCCGGCGTTGAGATTTAGCCAGTTTGCGGAATAGCTGCCCGGGGCCGCACCCAAACTGTTGTCGGCGGTGATCGTCAACGTGCCGGCGTTAACGGTCGTCGAACCGGTGTAGCTGTTGGAGCCGAATTGAAGGTTGCCGGCGCCGTTCTTGACGACGCTGGCTCCGCCACCGCTGATCGCCGCCGTGACGGTGACGTCGGGGACGCCCACTGCTGCGCCCCCATTGATATTGAAGTTCGGCTGCGACGAGTTGAGAGCGAACAGGCCTGAAATCGTCGCCGGCGCCGGATTGCTCGTGACATCGTACAGCAGATTGCCGTTCATCGTGAGCGTGCCGGTCCCGGTGACGACGCTGGAAATAGTTCCAGCGCTGCCGCCCAACACGAGGTTATTGATGAATTGCGAAACTCCGGCCGACATCGAGACTGTCGAGGCGCCGCTGGTGGGATTGATGTTTAACGTCGGATTGTTCGTGCCCAAGACATTGTTGGCGGCGAGCTGCAATGTTCCGCTTTTGACATTGATCGACGTGCCGCTGGCCAGCGTGGACGCCACGCTAAGCGCCAGTGTGCCGCTCCCAGTCTTGGATATCGTGGCGGCCGTGCCGCCATCGTTGATCGCGCCGAGCGTGAGCGTCGTGGCTGCCGTCGCGCCGGCGACCACATTGAACGTCGGGCTCCCCGTGAGGGTGAGACCGCCGAGGGTCAGCCCTTCCGTGCCGCTAGTGACGCTGCCGGCTGTCGTAAGGGTCAGTTGCCGCGAGCCGATGGTGAGCGGACCGACCGTGTGCGTGACGCCGGCGCCGCTGGTGGCCCGGCTGAGCGCGATCGTCCCACTGCTCGACTGCAAGTTCAAGCCGGCGGTGAACGCGAGCGCCGTGTCGTTGCGAAGTTCCAAGCTTCCGCCCCCGAATGTGACGACGGCGGAAGCGCTGCCTAGCGAACCCGTTGAGGTCGTCGCGACCAGCGGTCCCTGATTGAGCGAGATTCCGCCGGCATAGGTGGTGCTGCCGCCGGAGAGCACCAGCGTTCCAAGCCCAGATTTTACCAGCGAACCGCCCGCGCCCGCGGCGAGAATCGACGAAACAGTGAGGTCGTTGGCCGCCGCGGTCGAGTCGCCGACAGTGAACGTCTTGGCGCTCGTTCCGAAATCGAGGTTGCCGGAGATCGTTGCCCCGTTGGGATTATTGGCGGCGTCCAGCGTGACGTTGCCCCCCAAAGTCAGCACGCCGCTCGCCGTCGTCACGGAGACGGTGGTTCCAGAAATCCCGGCCAGCGTCAGATTGCCGATGGTTTGATTCGCCGTGCCGGTCAGCGCCAGCGTCGCAGTCCCGGCCGCCGTGTTCGGACTGACCAAGACCACGGGCAGATTAGTTCCTAGCGAGCCAGTAAGACCGACCTGCAACGCGCCTTGATTGACCGTAAATTGCGTGCCGCTAACGAGCGACGTGGGCGTCGTGCCAAACGTCAGCGTGCCCGTGCCGGTCTTGGCAATCGTGCGGGCCACGCCGCCATCATCGACTGGCCCAAGCGTCAGCAACATCGAGCCGGCGGAGGGATTCGTGACGCTGAATGTCTGACTGCCCGAGAGCGTTGTGGCGCCGAACGTCAAACCCTCCGTGCCGGAACTAACGAAGCCGGACGGCGAAGCCACACTGAGCGTGCCGCCGCCCAGGGCCAGCGTGCCGAGCGTTTGCGTGACGCCGGCGCCGGACGTGACGCGGTTGACGTTGATCGTGCCGCCGGATGACATGACGATCGGTTGCGTGAATGTATTGGCCGCGTCGTAGCGCAGCTCGAGCGTGCCTCCGCTACCAAACGTCAGAACGTTGGTCGAACTGCCGAGCGACGAGCTAGTCAAGGCGGCAAGAGTTCCCTGATTGATCGCGTAGCCGCCGGTAAACGAACTGATCGCGCCGGTCAATTGCAGAGTCCCGGCCCCGGTTTTCAGGAGCGAGCCGCCGCTGCCGTGGCTGATATCGGCCGAGATCGCGACTCCGCCGCCCGAGCCAATGTTAAACGTGCGAGCAACGCTGCCGATGGCGAGCTTTCCGGCGATCGTGTTCACGGAGCCGCCGGCATAGTTGACATCGCTGGCCAGAGTGAGCGTTCCCATGCCTGTCGTGATGGTGGCCGTTCCTCCACCGAGAATCAAACTGCCGGGCGTGAAGTTCGTGCCGTTCAGATCGAACGTCACGCTGCCGCTATTGGAGCTGAAGTCGATCGTCGGGGTATTCAAGCCCAAGGCATTGGAAACACCCAGTTTCAAAGTTCCGCCATTGACTTTGATCACCGTCCCGCCGACGAGTGAAACGGGAGTCGCGCTCAGCACAAGGAGTCCGACATTGCTCTTGGTAATCGTGCGCGCCGTACCGGCATCGTTCAGGGCGCCAAACGTCATTTGGGCGCCGGTGTTGATATCGAAAATTGGGTTGCCGGTCAGGTTCACCGTGCCGAACGTCAGCCCGGTCGTGCCGCTGGTGTTCGAACTGTCGCTAAGGAAGCTGATCGCGGATCCGCCGATGCTCAACGGGCCGAACGTATGCGTCACGGCCGCGCCGGGACTGGGTCTCATATTCGTAATTTGAGTGCTGGCCGAGGAGACAGTTAATCCAACCTCGGCGCCCGCCGTGCCGCCGTTGAACGTCAGCGCGGAGGCGCTGTTGATCGTCAGGAACCCGCCGTTGATCGTGAGCGTGCTCGGACCGAGACTGCCCGAGGTGTTTCCTATTCCCAACGCATTGGCATTGGTGAGAAAGAGCGACCCGCCGGTGACGTTCCAGTTCGCGCGCAACGCCGCGTTACCGGAGTTCAGTACCACTTTGCCGCCCGACGTGACGTTCGCGATGGTGATCGTCGGAGTAACCGTTGAGCCCCCTGCGTTTGCGAAGCCGCTGGCGATCGTTAATGTGTTGTTGCCGGACACCGTTCCGAGCGACACCGTGGCGCCGCTAGCGATTATCGGATTGCTCGCAAAGCTGTAGGCAGGTGTGGCCCCGGAGGCTCCGCGAAGCATGGCGCCATTGTTGAGCGTGAGCGCAGTGGCCAGTGTGATGCCAGTCCCGATCTCCAGGGTCCCGGCATTGACGGTAATGGTTGTAGCGGTCGTTCCCATCGCCGTGGCGTTGTCGATATGGACGACGCCACCATCAATCTGCGTGTTCCCCGTGCGCAAACTGGCCGTGCTCAAGACGATGGTTCCCGCGCCGGTCTTGTCGAAAAGCGTATTGCCCACCAGAGCGGTTTGCATGTTCAAGGAGCCATTCGCGTCCGAGACATCGATCGTTCCGCCGCCGCTGCCGAACGTGATCACGCGGCCGGTTCCAAGAAGCGTCGTGCTCGTGCCCGCGTAACGGAGAACCGCGTTGTTGGTAATCGTGGGATCGTTAGCTCCGTTCCCAAGATTGCCATCCGCCGTGAAGCTGAGCACGCCCGCTGTGACGTTGATGCCGCCCGTGAATGAGTTCGAGCTATTTGACAGCACGAGCGTGCCGCTGCCGGCGGTGGTCAGCGTATTCGACCCGGCCAAGATCGACCCCACTGTCGCTGTGCCGGCGCTCGTCGTGATCGTAAACGTAGTTCCAAACGTGAGCGTGCTTCCGGTGATCAAATAGCCAGTCGTATCGAATTGCAGGCCCCCGGCGGTGATGGCTCCGCTGACCGTGACCGTTCCCGCTGTCCCGGCGAATACGGCCGTATCCGCGGCATTGGTCGCATTGCTCCAGGTCGTGGCGCCGCCATTGAAGACCGGATTGGTTGTATCCCAGGCGCCGATCCCACCCGTTCCAGCGGCCGCGCCATTGGGATCCCAAGACAGACTGGCGCCCCGAGCCGGGGTGCAGGCGGCGAAGAACAGCCCGACGACCACTGCGATGGCTCGGCGATCTCTAAACGCGAATGCCGCTACAATCCTGCTAGTGAAGTGCGCACAAGAACACAATCGCGCAATGCGCCATGCTGCTCGAAACATGTCTGATCCCCCTCGGCGACCATGCGCCGATTTGCGGCAGTCGTGCAAAAAATCCACCGCCTCTCTCGTCCCGCTCAAAAGGGGGAAAAACCACTCTTTCGAGGAGTTTCATATTAACAGCAGGGATATGCTTCTGCAAAGAATTTCGCCGCAAATTAGAAACCCGATACCGGCCTTTTTCGGCATCTAATCCACAGCTTTGGCATAGACAATGGTTTTAGTCGGTCGAACCGCGATCGGTGTTGCATTGCGTCGCGGAGAACGGCAAGATACAAACGCTTCGGCGGACGTAGGGCCGGGTGGTGATCGATCGCATAACCTTCTGGCGCTGGGCCGCCTGTATCTAGGATTCTCGACGCTGTGGCCATTAGTCCGCTTCAGGAAATCGTCGCGCTGTTTGGCTATCCGGTTGGCGGAAACCCCACCCAGTATTTGATGGAGAAGGCGTTCGCCCAGGCGGGGCTCGATTGGCGTTATCTCACCTTCGAAGTGGCGCCGGAAACATTGGCCGACGCCGTCCGCGGCGTGCGGGCGATGGGCTTCCGCGGCGGCAATCTCACCATGCCGCACAAGGTGGCAATCGTCCCGCTACTGGACGATTTGACCGAAGCCGCCCGGCTCATGGGCGCGGTCAATTGCTGGAAACGCCAGGACGATCGGCTGTTGGGCGACAATACCGACGGCAAGGGATTTCTCCAGAGCCTGCGCACGCAAATCGATCCCGCCGGCAAACGGATCGTGCTGCTCGGAGCCGGAGGCGCCGCTCGGGCGATCGCGGTTGAACTCGGATTGGCCGGCGCCGCCGAGATAGTCGTCATCAATCGAACGGCCGACCGCGGCCAGAAACTAGTCAGCCTACTCGCGGACGAAATGAAAGTAACGGCTCGCCTGGCCCAGTGGCAACGCGGCATTCAACTACCCGAGGGAACCGATGTGCTCGTCAATGCCACGTCGATCGGTTTGGGCGAACCGCAAGCCAGGCCGCCGCTAGCGTCCGATTCATTGCGGCCCGGACTCATCGTGGCCGACGTCGTGTTCAATCCGGCGGAAACGCGATTGCTACGCGACGCGAAGGCGCACGGCTGCCCTACGCTCGATGGGCTGGGAATGCTAGTCAACCAAGCGGCAATCGCCTTTCGGTTCTGGACCGGCTTGGAGCCCGACGTGCGCTTGATGCGAGACGCGGTCGAAGAGTTTTTGAGCGTCTGATTGGCGGCCAGGGAACTGCTCGTGACCTTCCCGAATGACCCATTTGCTTGACACCAATATCTGCTCGGCCTTTTTGAAGCGTCCCGGACGACTGGGACATCGTTTCATGCAACAACGGCGGCTTGGCGATTGCCTCGCTCGTCCTGGGCGAAATTTACACATGGGCGTATAAGCGCGCCGAGCCCGCCCGGTCACTTGAGCTTATTGACACGGTGTTGTTGCCTGAAGTCACCGTTCTGGTTTTTTGATGAGAATTGCGCGCGGCGATTCGGCCAGGTTCGAGGACCGCTCCTAGAATCCGGCATCGTTGTGCATCCTGTCGATCTCATGATTGCGAGCGTCGCGCCGGCGAACGATTTGACGATGATTACCGCCAACCTAAAGGACTTTCGAAGAGTTCCCGGACTGAGGATCGAAAATTGGTTGGCGCACTAGTTCATCAGCGGCTTGCCGGGGTGTCGCCTGCGGTGGAGTCGCCGCCGGCCTCTTTACCCAACTCGCCGGCTTCGAACTTGTAATCGTCGAGTATCACATCGGCGACGCCGTCGAAACCCAACTCTTCGTTCAGTTGCGTTAGCAGCCGAGACTTCAATCGCATCAATCGCGATTCCATGAAGTCGGCGAATCGTACCCGCCGCAAGCCCGCTTCGACCGCCGATTGCAAGCGCGTTTGGTCGCGATCGATTTGCTTCTTTTGGTTTACGTTCAGACCTTCGCTGAATAACAGCTTCAAATTGAATTGCCCGTGATACATCGCTTTGTCGTGCGTGTTGGGGCGATCAAACTCAAAGGCGCCGAGCACCAGATCGCGACCGATCGGCGAAGGGGTTCCCGATGCCGGCCGGCGATGCGTTAGCCAATAGACGGCCAGATTGGCCGTCACGATAACGATTAATCCCGCCGCCAGACTTTGCCAGGACAGCAGGCAGCTTTTCCTGGCTTGAGAACGGGCGATGGAGTTCGTGTCGTTGATCGTCGCGGTCGACGAAGTCGCCACCGGAGACGGCGCCGAGGCTGCCGCCGAAGCCGATTTCGATCCGCCCGACTTCACGGCCGCCGGCCGACTCACGGGATGTATTGCAAGTTTTGCCATTTTGAGGCGCCTGTCTCTGGTCCACGTTTCCGATTGAGCAAGACTCGCGCGAACCGACGCGAGATTGTCCTTATAAATCTACATCCGGAATGGTGGCCAGCATGCTTGTTGTGAGGCGGAATGCCGCCGTTTGACAGGCGTTTTGCCGTAGTCGAGAATCGACGCATACGAAGCCGTCACGGATTAGTCGTCATAAACGGCGCTGTCGCGCCAGATATCTTGCCGTTTGCGACGCGCCGTCCTATTTTTAATGCCTAGCCCGTGTCCCAAGCCTCCCGGCCGAAATTCGCCTATCTCACGCTGACCACGGGCAGCGGGTCGGGGAACCAATTCCTCCTCGATCCGGTCGTCGATAATACGATCGGCCGCGGCGTCGATTGCACGGTCGTTCTAACCGACCCGATCTGCTCGCGCGTGCATGCCATCGTGCGGCATGCCGGGCAACAGTGGTCCGTTCGCGATTCGGACAGCCTAAACGGCACGTTCGTCAACGGTCAAAAGATCGACGAGGCGGTCATCGCCGATGGGCACGAATTGCGAGTGGGTTCGACGCAATTTACATTCCACGTCGGCGATCAACCGCCCACGGTAACTGGCATCGGCGATCCGCACTACACGCAGACGATCGTCAAAAACACTCCGATGGGCGCCACGGAGACCGGGATCATCGCGCTGTCGGCGCTGCGCGATTCGGAGCAGGCCAAGCAACTGATTTTGCTATATCAACTCAGCATCACGCTGCTGGGACTCGAGCATCCCGACGAAGTCACGCGCGTGACGTTGGATCTGTTGCAAGCGCAAACTGCCGCGTCGGTGGTCGGATTTCTGTGGGTCGATGAAGAAGGTCGGCTGAAACGGAAGCTGGTGATCCCCGAAGGCGCCGCGGAACCGGCAGCGCTAAGTCAGCCGCTCACCGATCTCGTTTGCCGGCAAGGCCACGCCGTGTGGATCGCCAAGCAACAACTCGATCGTAACGATCAGAGTCTGTCGCATTATTCCGATGCGCTGTGCGTGCCGCTCGTCAGCCAAGGCGTGACCCTCGGGGCGATTCACGCTTACCTGGATCGGGGCCGGTTCCTCGAGCACGATTATGAATTTGCCATCTCGCTGGCCAATATCCTCGTGGTGGGATTGGTCCGCGCTCGTCTGCGATTTCGGTTGGAGTCCGACTATCGCCGGCTTGTCGCAAAATCGCCGGGTCACAGCGATCTGGTCGGTGAATGCCGGTTGATGCAGGATCTCAAGCAACGGATCACGCGCATCGCCCGCACGAGCGGCTGCGTGCTCATCCGTGGCGAGAGCGGCACCGGCAAGGAACTCGTCGCTCAGGCGCTGCATCGGGCCAGCCCGCGGGCCGACCGCTCGATGCTTTGCGTTAACTGCGCCGCGATTCCCGCGGAACTGATGGAAAGCCAACTCTTCGGCCACAAACCGGGATCGTTTACCGGCGCCGACCGCGAGCATATCGGTTACTTTCAGCAGGCCGACTCGGGCACGCTGTTTCTGGACGAAGTCGGCGAGATGACTTGGGAAGGGCAGGCCAAATTGTTGCGGATTCTCGAGGGCCATCCGTTTTTGCCAGTCGGCGGAACGGAGCAAGTCAAGGTCGACGTTCGCGTGATCGCGGCGACCAATCAAGATTTGCAAGGCTACGTTCGCCAGCGAAAGTTTAGGGAGGACCTGTACTACCGGCTGAGCGTATTCGAACTACACGTGCCGCCGCTGCGCGATCGAGGGACCGACGTCGCGCTGCTCATGGACTTCTTCTTGGTTCATTTTCGCCGGCAGCATGGTCGGCCGAATTTGGCGTTGTCGGACGACGCGCGCAAGAGATTGCTCGCTTATTCGTGGCCCGGCAACGTGCGTCAATTGCGCAACGTCATCGATAGCGCCGTGGTGTTGGCGGCCGGCAATCAAATCGAGGTGGACGATCTCGGCCTTCGCGATTCCGGAGGGGGCGAACTGGAATCGCTGCGAATCGATTATTGGGAGCGAAAGCTGATCGCCGAAGCGTTACGGCGGACCGATGGCAATGTCCCCGAGGCCGCCAAATTGCTGGCCATCGGCCGAGCGACCCTCTATCGCAAAATCGAGGAATATGGCATCCAGCGTGGCCGTGGACTGCCGGTAGAGTGAATTGCATGAGCCACGAGCGAAACAATCGCGCAAGGCGTAGCTCCGTCGATCGCGACTCTAGCCGGTGGCGCCGCCGCCGGTTACGATTCGGAAGTCCTGCCGGCCACTCAATCCTGCCCAATTCTCTCTTACTCCGCGCGAGACCCGACAATGGCGATACTTAGCCCCAAGCCTCTGCAAACGCTATGCGGACTTAGCGCCGCGTTGCTCGCGCTCTTCATCGTCGGAAATGTGGGATTGGCACAAGAATGGACTCGGTTTCGTGGGCCCAACGGTTCCGGCGAAAGTAAAGCCGACATTCCCGCCAAGTGGACGGCGGCCAACATCAACTGGAAAGTTGCACTACCGGGCAAAGGGCACTGCTCGCCGATCCTCTGGGGAAACAAGATATTTCTCACGAGCGTCGACGCGGCCGCCAATCAGCGGATCGTGTTCTGCCTCGATGCAGCGGATGGGAAAGTCATTTGGCGGAAGGATTTTAATTTCGCCAATTATCACATTCACGATCAAAACAGTTTTGCGACGAGCACGCCGGCTGTCGACTCCCACAATGTCTACGTGGCTTGGGCTTCGCCTGAGGGCGGCCAACTCACGGCGATTACCCACACGGGAGATGAAATCTGGCACGTCGATCTGGGGCCGTTCGTCAGCCAACATGGGTTCGCGTCGTCGCCGATCGTGTACCGCGACCTGGTGATTTTGAACGTCGAACAAGATGGCCCGAATCCGGAGGGGGGCGGCCGTTCACCCGCGGATCCGAGCGCCGTGGACGGCAAGAGCACTATCTGGGCCGTGGACAGTGGCGACGGCAAAGTGCGCTGGAAATCGCAGCGCAAAACGACGATCGTCACTTACGCGACGCCTTGCGTCCATAAGCTGGCCGGCGGCAAAGAGGAACTGATCTTCGATAGCCGCTCGCACGGCATAGCGGCTCTGAACCCTGCCGACGGCAAAGAGAACTGGGCACTTCCGCTATTCGATCGGCGGGCCGTTGGCTCGCCGATTGTCGTTGGCGATTTGATCTTGGGCGCGTGTGGCGTTGGAAGCGGCAACAACACGCTGTTCGCCGTTCACCCCGGTGGCAAATCGCAGCAGGCCGAAGTCGCTTACAAGATTGACAAGGTCTCCGCGCCCTATGTTCCCACGCCCGTCGCCAAGGGCGATCTGGTGTTCTTATGGAATGATCGCGGCATTGTAACCTGCATTGACGGCATCGACGGCAAGACCAAATGGCGCGAGCGGGTCGGCGGAAACTTTTCCGGCTCGCCGGTCCGCGCCGGTGAGCGGCTGTTTGCCGTTTCGGTCGAAGGAGAGGTCATCGTGCTCGCGGCGTCCGATAAGTACGAACTGCTCGGCAACTATTCGCTCAACGAAACGTGCCGATCGACCCCGGCGATCGCGGGCGGCCGAATGTATGTTCGCACGGAGTCTCATCTCGTTTCGGTGGGCGGAAAGCCTTAGGCCGGCGTCCTCCCTATCCCTTTGGGAGAGGGTTGGGGTGAGGGCAGTCCGTTACCCGCGATTCACGCCCCTCACCCTGCCCTCTCCCAAAGGGAGAAAGCTCTTACGGAAGCCTCCAGAGTAGAACGCGCATGGATGAGCGTCTCTGGGAATTCTGGATCGACGTCGGCGGCACGTTTACAGACTGTGTCGCCCTCCGGCCGGACGGACAACTGCTGCGGCACAAGTTGCTAAGTCCGACGCGACCAAGGGAATTGTCGGACGGGGTTCGACCGCGGACGAAATCATCGATCCGAGTCGAGCGACTGCGCCCAGAGGGTTCTGGGCTGGCGATCTTTTTCGATTGCTCGATTTGAATGGTCAGACGGCTGCTGAATCCATCGTCGTCGAATTCGACGTCGAGCGCGAATCCCTTCGACTGGGAAAACCGCTCACCGTAGGACCGGTCGCTGGCGCCGCATATGAGCTAGTTTCGCCCGAGCCATCGCCAGTGTTCGCAATCAGACAATCGTTGGGTCTCCCGGCAGGCGCTGCGATTCCACCCGTGAATGTCCGACTGGGAACGACACGCGGCACGAACGCGCTGCTCACTCGGACTGGCGCGAAAGCCGCGTTTATCACCACGCGCGGCTTCGGCGATATTTTGCGGATCGGTTATCAAAACCGGTCGCGGCTGTTCGATTTGAATATCCGCAAGCCGCAGCCGCTGTTTGCGGCCGTGGTCGAAGTCGACGAGCGAATGAGCGCGGACGGCTTCGGCTGCCTGTCGGTGACCAAGATCTCGCCTTCGCCGAGTACGATTGCTTGCCAGGCCGGATCGATGACCGTCGTCGATGCGAAAGACAATATTGCCGGCTAAAGCCCAAATGACCGTTTGCCCCGGCGATGTGCTCGTCATCTAAACGCCGGGTGGTGGTGGCTGGGGCACGCCGCCGAGTTTAAAGCCGCTAACAATACGCCGGGTGGCAGGGGGCTAGAGGCGTCCTCGCCGAAGCCCCGGAGAGTGGATTTGACTTCGAGGGCAGGCCACCGGGGCTTCCCTTTGGTCCAGCCCCGGCCATCCGGCATATTGTTAGCGGTGCTTAACTGCGCTTCCGTCGGTCGACCGTCGAGACGGTTTTGGCGAGCTTCACTCCCGTCTTCCCGACTCCCGACTTTCCCCCGATCCGCTTGAACCGCCGCGCCTGCGCTCTTAAAGTAGAGCAAAGACCTTATATCTAGATCGCGCCTCGCCTTGGGATCACCGTTTGATGGGCCTCATCGGCAACCTTAAGTCTCTCTTCGCGTCGAGAGTCAATATCTCCACGCGCTTCGAGTTGTTGCGCGAAGCCATCTCCGGCACGATGTCCACGTTTTACATGGCCCGAGACAAGCAGTCGGGGCAGATCGTCGGGCTCAAGCTGCTCGACGCCGAAAAGCTGGCCGCGTTTGAGAACCGCTTCAAGGGGCTCAACAAGCCCAGCGAAGGGGAAATTGGCAAAGCGATCGGACATCCCCGCGTGAACCGCACGCTCGAATACGGGGTTACGACCGACAACTTGCAATATATCGTGCTCGAGTATTTGGAAGGGCCCGGGCTGAATTCAGTGATCGTCGCCAAGAGCGCCAAGCTGCGGGGCCGGCTCGTCCCGCTACTGCGACATGCCGCCGAAGCCCTGGGGGCCGTGCATCAAGCCGGTTACATCCACCACGACGTCTGCCCGAGAAATTTCGTTTGCGCCCCGAATCTGGACTCGCTCAAGCTTATCGATTTCGGGCTGAGTATCCCGGCGAAAGCCGAGTTCTTGCAAGGAGGAAATCGCTCGGGCACGGCCAACTACATGGCGCCCGAAGTCGTGCGCCGCCGCAACAAGGACCATCGGCTGGACATCTTCGCGCTCGGCGCCACCGCTTATGAGCTTTGCACCTGGGAACTGCCTTGGGCGCGCGGCACGGGTCAGGCTGCCCTAGCCCACGATCGGCCGATCGACCTGGTCGCGGCGCGGCCCAAGATCAATCGCCGGCTGGCGGACGCGATCACCAAGTGCTTGGCGCCCGACCCCGCCAACCGGCCGCAAACGTGTGAACAGTTTTTAACGATGATTGCCAAGGTGAAGAGCGAGGACGAGGAAGGCTAGACGCAGGGCCCGAGTGTGTGCCCTCCGCGTTCGGCCTGACCCCAATCGGGCAGGGAGCTTACGCTCCCCGCTCGCCTCGGTTCACCGCCGGTCGCTGCGCTGAGGGCCGAGTTTCTAGCTCCTCCCGCAATACCAGCATGTCGGCGGGCGCTTCGATTCCGAGCCGCACTTTGTCGCCGGCGACCCGTACGACTGTGACGACGATCGAGTCGCCCAGCTTTATCCGTTCACTTTCCTTGCGAGACAGTACGAGCATATGCATCTCCGTATGCGTTTGAGGTAGTGTATGGTTGTATATTTCAAGTGAACGCCTGTCAAGTCCGTTTTGACGGGATTAGAACGTTCGCTCGATAGCCGCTTTGTTGATCTCTCCGCCTTCGTCGCAAAATGCGATTTTGACCGTTTTAGGTAGTTGCGTTCGCTGAAATCTCTCGCCGGTCGAACCGTAAAACAACAAGGTGTTGCGTTCGGATTCCCAAACGGCCGTGAACTTGACCGCCCGAGGTCCATGAAGGCAAAAGAAAATGCCGCACGGCTTGTCTCCTCGAAGCAGCTTGTGTTCAGTGACGGGGAAGGCGCCGATCAGTAATTGGTTCTTATGGCAGAGGGTCCTATTTACAAATTCTCTTAAGTTTTCCAAATTCGTTATATCTGGGGCTTGCGCCGACATTGCGAATCGAGGCTCCGCGGCTAGGCACGGAAGTCAGGCAGAATATAAGCGTCCGTGCGGGCCAGAGAAGATAGGGTGACTGACGACAAAGTATGCTATCGGCAAAATGTAACGAGCCGCTTAGACCATCGCACGCAATTCTAGTGAAATGGGGTGGTATCGGTAAAACTCGCCCATCTTTGTCGGCGCAGTCGGTGTTGGCGGAAGCCGCGAGTGTCGGTTTCGTCGAGCGGCGTCGCGTGTCGCTGCATCATCACAACTCATCGAAGGATCATTCTTGAAACGAATCTTGGTCACGGGCGGCGCGGGTTTTCTCGGTTCGCACTTGTGCGAACGGCTCGTCGAGCAAGGGCACGACGTGATTTGCTTGGACAATTTCTTCACCAGCCAAAAGACCAACGTTGTCCATCTGCTCGGCCGGGCGAATTTCGATCTCGTGCGGCACGACATCGTGCATCCGATCTTTCTCGAGGTCGACGAGATCTACAACCTCGCCTGCCCCGCCGCTCCCGGCCACTATCAATTCAATCCCATCAAAACGCTTAAGACCTCGGTGGTCGGGGCGATCAATGTGCTCGGGATGGCCAAGCGTTGCCGGGCCAAGGTGCTGCAGGCCTCGACGAGCGAAGTCTACGGCGATCCCGAGGTTCATCCGCAGCCCGAATCGTATCGGGGCGCCGTAAACCCCATCGGGCCTAGGGCTTGCTACGACGAGGGCAAGCGGGCGGCCGAGGCGCTGTTCATGGACTACCATCGCATGAACCGGGTTAATATTCGAATTGCCCGAATCTTCAACACCTACGGTCCGAGGATGCATCCGTACGACGGCCGCGTGGTCTCGAACTTCATTCGTCAGGCGCTGGAAGGCAAGGAGTTGACGATCTTCGGCGATGGATCGCAAACGCGGTCGTTTTGCTATCGCGACGATCTCGTCGAAGGCTTGATTCGGCTCATGAATGCGCCCGACGACGTCATTGGTCCGATCAACTTGGGAAATCCGGACGAGTTTACGATCGAAGAACTTGCCGAACTGGTTCTGAAGATGACCGGCTCGAACGCCAAGCTCGTACAGCGACCGATTCCGGCGGACGATCCCACCAAGCGGCGGCCGGATATCAAGCTGGCCAAACAAAAGTTAGATTGGCAGCCGACGATCAAACTGCGCGATGGTCTGGTCAAGACGATCGATTGGTTTCGGAATATCGACCTGAGCCAGTATCGCGCCCCGACGCCGAATTACTGAAAGGCGAGCGGCGGGCATAAGCCCCCTTTCCCCAACGTCACAAGTGATTCGTCGACGCCTCCTCAAAGACTCTGCGACTGCGCTTCACGATCGCCAATCCGCAACCTATTAATTCTTTTGAAATCGAACTTGACTCTCCATGCCCGAATTGCCGATTGAAGTCGATTGCCGCAGTGTGAAGTCCGCCCTGACCGCCGGCGAAGATTTTTTATTCGTCGATTGCCGCGAGCCGGACGAGCACGCCACCACCCACATCGCGGCCGCGACGCTGCTGCCGATGAGCGAGATCGTCGCCCGAGTCGCCGAGCTCGGCGCCGACCCATATCGCCGCATCGTATTGCACTGCCACCACGGCGGCCGCAGCCTGCGAGTCGCCAACTGGCTTCGCGGCCAAGGTTTCGCTAGCGCCCAAAGCATGGTCGGCGGAATCGACCAATGGTCGCAAGAGATCGACCCCAGCGTGCCGCGGTATTGAGCCCTTGCAGCGGTTA
This sequence comes from Pirellulales bacterium, assembly GCA_038210495.1. Taxonomy (GTDB): domain Bacteria; phylum Planctomycetota; class Planctomycetia; order Pirellulales; family DATAWG01; genus JBBQWR01. The sequence continues at coordinate 11,716 of JBBQWR010000019.1, read as the reverse complement.
AGGGTGGATATCAAGGCGTAAGAACGGCGGGGCGGCCACATGTTCGTTTCTGGCGTCTCCCGAGAGTCCGCCCCGAAATCAGTCGCTGCGCCTGACCGCCAGCAGTACTACCCGTGATTTTAAGGGGTCAATAGGGTGGCGCTGTTCAAAAACCCTCGGTGGCTCAACTCGAAAGCGAGTGATCCTATTTGGCAGTCGTTGAAACTCCGGGCGGGTCGTCCGGGTATTCCTTCTGAACAACCATTTGAAGAGGGCGGTTAAATGATATTCGTGCGTGTCCTTACCTGTTGTCTGATGGCCGCCGTGATTTTGGGTTGCGGGATTCGTTCAACGCAGGCCGACCCGCCGCGCGCCGTCAAGCAGCCGAAGGAAGAATTCGTGGACGTGCTTGGTGACAAATATCGCTTGCCTGATCCTGACGACTGCAAGGCTGTCGTTCTTCTGTTCATTGGTTACGATTGCCCGATCTCCAACGGCTACTCGAAAGAGATCGTGCGGCTCTGCAAGGAGTACATGCCGAAGAAGGTGGCATTCTGTATCGTCTATGCCGAGGCCGACATCAGCAAGGACGACGCCCGCAAGGACGCCAAAGACTACGGCTATTGCTGCCCAGCCATCCTTGACCCGAGGATGACGCTGGCGCTCAAGGTGGGGGCGACAATCAAGCCGGAAACCGCCGTCCTTTCTCCCAAAGGAGAACTCCTCTACTTGGGCCGGATTGACGACATCTACGCCGACTTCGGAAAGAAGCGGGCCGAGCCGACTTGTCGGGATCTGAAGAACGCACTCGATGCTGTCCTCGCAGGAAACCCGGTCCCGGTGTCCCGCACAAAGGCCATCGGATGCTACGTCGACCTCCCCGACACGAAGAAGTAACTCACGGTCGGGCGACTTCCTACCGTATCCCTTTACTCGGAACTCCCTAATGCGACTGTTTCGCTCCCTGTTCATCGTCGGCCTTGTGCCGTTTCTTGCCGGCCGAACGCTCGGCGGCGAAGCCGATCCCACCTTCAACAAGGACGTGGCCGCGATCCTGTTTAAGAACTGCTCGACCTGCCACCGGCCCAACGAAGTCGGGCCGTTCTCGCTCCTGACCTACGCCGATACCAAGAAGCGGTCCAAGCAAATCGCCCGCATCACCGAGAAGAAGATCATGCCGCCGTGGAAGCCGGTGGCAGGCCATGACGTGTTCAAGAACGCCCGGACACTGACCGACAAAGAGATCGCCGTCTTCAAGGCGTGGGCCGAGGCCGGTTCACCGGAGGGCGAGACCAAAGACCTCCCGCCTCAGCCGAAGTTCCCTGAAGGCTGGCACGCTGGCAAACCGGACATGATCCTAAAGGTGGCGAAGCCGTTCACAGTCCCCGCCGAGGGGCCGGACATCTACGTCCATTTCGTCCTGCCGCTCGATTTCGACAAGGACAAGTACGTCAAGGCGGTGCAAGTCCTGCCGAGCAACCGGCAGGTGGCCCACCACGGCGTTATTATCCTCGACGGAAGTGGGTCGGCCCGCAAACTCGCCCAGAAGCATGGCGGCGACCACTACCCCAACTTCGGCGGTCCTGGCTTCCTCCCTCGTGGGTTCTTGCCCGGTTACGCTCCGGGCCAGACGACCCGGATTGAAGAGTCGGACAAAGTGTCCATCACGTTGGCGAAGGGGCTGGACATCGTGTTACAGATGCACTACCACCCCATCGGCAAGGAGGTCACTGACCAACCGCAGATCGGACTGTACTTCACGGACAAGAAGCCCGAACGGAACATCAACATCATTGGGATGGCGAACAACGACGTGTACATCCCTGCCGGGGAAAAAGACTACAAGCGGACCGACTCTTTCAAGCTGCCGGTGGACTTCGAGGTCGGGAACATCTGGGGCCACATGCACATGATCGGCAGGGAGGTAAAGGTGTGGGCCGAGATGCCGGACGGCAAGACGAAAGACATGCTCCTGATCTCGGATTGGGATTTCAACTGGCAGGACACTTACCACTACAAGAAGCCGTTCGTCCTCCCGAAAGGGACCGTGGTGAAGGCCGAGTGGTCGTGGGAGAACACTGCCGATAACCCCCGGAACCCGAACAGCCCGCCGAAGCTGATTAAGTGGGGTGAGGGCAGCACCGACGAAATGTCCGGGCTTATCATCGGTGGCCTCACGGTCGATCCGAAGGACGAGGGGCCGATGTGGATTCCCGTCATCCTACATTACTTGGAGATTGAACGAATGGCCGTCGAAGCGGCGAAAAAGCGGGAGAAGACCGCCACCAAAGGATAATGATTGGGGCGGACGAAAACCGCCACTCTGGTTCACGGGGCGCAGTGGATGCCGCCGGAATGCTACAAGACCACCTTCAATTCAGCAGACCATCGAGCGCCGTTTCAATGAGGTCGCGGCGGGCCAATCCATTGCGCCAGCGCTCGGGGATCCCCGATTCGCCCCAATACGCTCCGGCCAGTTGGCCGCAGACGGCGCCGGTGGTGTCCGCGTCGTTGCCCAAGTTCACGGCCTTCAGAACCGCTTCCGCGAAACTGTCGGATGAATGAAAGGCCCAGAGCGCCGCTTCGAGGCTCTGAACGACCCAGCCCGATCCTCGAATCTCCGGCGGGCTTTTATGTTTGAAGCTGCCCCGAGCCACCGCGTCGATGGCCGGGTCAAGCGGGACTTGCAACCGCAGCCGTTCAAGAACTTCCCAGTCCGCCGAGAAAACCAAGTCGCGGGGGGCGCCTCGAACAAGGGCCGCGAGCACGGCAGCCAAATATCGGCAGGCCGAGCGGCTTTGATGGCTGGCATGGGTCGTGATGCTCGACTGGTCGGCCAGTCGACTTAGCTCCGCAAGGTCGGCGTCGAACAAGTGGTGGAAATAAATCGGCACCGGCGCCAGTCGCATGATCGAACCGTTGCCGCTGGAACGCTCGCCCGAAAGGCCGCAATTCAGCGGATCGCGATCTCGAAGAAATGTCGCTAGCGCCAGTTGAGTCGTCCCGCCGATGTCGAAACAATCGCCGATCACCGAATACTTTCCGTCTCGCCACCACGCGACATACCGATTCAATTGGTCTGTAAGATCCCAGCCCTTCGTGGCGAGGCTGTCGGCCAACGCGAGCGCCATGCTCGTGTCGTCCGTCCACTCGCCCGGCGCCAGTCCATGCGGCCCGCCGTCCCGATAATCGGTGACGGGCGGAAAACTGCCGGGAGACATGAATTCGACGGCGGCGCCGAGCGCATCGCCGACCGCCAATCCGATCAGCGCGCCCCGCTGGCGATTCACGATGTCCATTTGAGTCTCCGTGGCAGTCGCCATGTAGCGTCGATTGGTGTGAGTTGGAAATCGACCAAACTCCGCCGCTTGTCGGGTCGTGCGCCGCACAGCATTTAGCATATCGATTCGCCTGATTCTGGAAGAGTCGAATCGAGTGCCGCTTTTCGCAAACCATTTCGATTGCGATTGGTGGTTTCTTGGCCGGTCAATGACACCGCCTCGATGACACGCCTTGTCCAGCGGGAATCTCCCGATGTATCCTGCTCTCGATGAGCTTGACCGTTTCAATTGGTCCCGATGGACGCTTGCTCGCCGCTCCGGACACGGACGCTGCGCCGGCCTTGGCTACTGAGATCGCGGCGCGGATTCAGGATGCTTTTCGAGGAGGCAGCAGCAGCGGTTTGCTGCTACTCGTGTCCCGCGATATGCCGCGCGAGCTGCCCCCCAGCCTCGTGTTCTGGCGTGAATTCACAAACGGCCTGCTGCACGCCGTTTGCCAGTTGGGCGAAGGGGCCGAAGCGAAATGGCAATCGGCGCCGCCGCCGGCGGATTACGCCCTATCGCAGCTCGTCGCCGAAGCCCCGCCAATGCCCGGACTGGAGAATCTGTCGGCCCAGTACCTTACTGCGCTCTGGGAGCAGTTGCGAGATCGCGTGGCGAAGGAGGCTGCTCATTTTCCCGAGGGGCCGGCGGCGTATCTGCACTCGATCAATCCCGTCTGGCGGTTGTTGGGCCGAGTGACGTTTCACCTGGCGGAAAACAAGCGGGACCCAGATCGCCCCTTTGCGTTCCTGGCCACTTACACTCATCGGCTCTCCAGCAACGCCCGCGTGGCTCACTTGCCGCTCGCCGACGCGGTGGGCAAGTACGCTGGCGCGAAGGACAAGGCCACGCTGGAATCGCTACTGGAGCCGGTCCGCCGCGCCGCTGAGCGGAGCAAATTGGTGCGTGAGTTGCTCGACAGCCGTAAGTTGTTCGCTCCCCAAGCCTGGTCGATCCATCAAGCCCATCGGTTTCTGCAAGAGTGCGCGGGCATGGAAGACGCCGGCGTCGTGGTCCGCGTGCCGAACTGGTGGTCGGCCCGTCGCCCGCCACGGCCGCAGGTCGACGTGCGAATCGGATCGCGACCGGCCAGTGAATTGGGCGTCGACAGCTTGCTCGACTTTCAAATCGGTCTAACGTTCGACGGCGATCCCTTGACCGACGAAGAGCGTGAGGCACTGTTGGCCAATACCGACGGCTTGGCACTGATTCGCGGCAAATGGGTCGAGGTCGACCGGCAACGTCTGGAGCAGGTGCTGGATCACTGGAAGCAGGTCGCCGCCGATCATCCCGATGGTGTGACGTTCATCGAAGGCATGCGGATGCTTTCGGGCGTTCAGCTTGCCGCGGATGAGGCGCCGAAAGCCGACGTCGCCGATTGGTCGCGCGTCACGACCGGCGATTGGCTCGGCGAGACGCTAAAACGCCTCCGCTCGCCAGAATTGGTCGATGCGTTTCAACCGGGTCGAGAATTGCAAGCCACGCTCCGCCCCTATCAGGCCGATGGCGTGCGCTGGCTCTGGTTCATGACACAGTTGGGGCTCGGCGCCTGCTTGGCCGACGATATGGGACTGGGGAAAACGATCCAAATGATCGATCTGGTGGTCCAACGTAAGCGAGAGTCGTCACCTGAAAGTCGGAAGCCGACGTTGCTGGTCGTTCCCGCGTCGCTGATCGGAAATTGGCTGGCCGAGATCCAGCGGTTCGCGCCGCATTTAAGCGTCGCATGTTTGCATCGGTCGGAATGCGACGCGACCGAGCTGGCGGCGATCGCGGCGGCGCCGGCTCGAAAATTGGCGACTTTCGATCTGGCGATCGTGACCTATAGCATGGTCCGCAAGCAGCCCTGGTTGGAACAGGTGGAGTGGTCGCTGGTGGTGCTCGACGAGGCTCAGGCGATCAAGAACGCCGGCTCGATACAAACCCGTAGTGTCAAGAAGCTGCGCGGGGCCGGCCGGATTGCGCTCACGGGCACGCCGGTCGAAAACCATCTCGGCGATTTATGGTCGCTATTCGATTTTTGCAATCCGGGTCTGTTGGGAACTGCTGGCCAGTTCAAAAAGTACGTCAACCGACTGACCAAGGATCAGGACGCTCACGCCTTCGGTTCGCTCCGGAAATTGGTGCGGCCGTATATTCTGCGGCGAATGAAGACCGATCCGGCGATCGTGCCCGACCTGCCAGAGAAGACCGAGATGCGCACCGAGTGCAATCTTTCCCGGCGGCAGGCCGTGCTGTACGAGCAAGTGGTGGAAGAGCTGTCGCGGCGGCTCGAGGAGGCCGACGGGATCGCGCGGCGGGGACTGGTGCTCTCGTCGCTCATGCAACTCAAGCAGATTTGCAATCATCCGAGCCAGTTTCTCAAAAGCGGCGCCTTCGAGCCGGCGGAGAGCGGAAAGTTCGAGCGGTTGGCCCTGCTCTGCGAGCCGGTCGTCGCGCGGCAAGAGAAGATGCTGCTATTCACTCAATTTCAATCGCTCACCGAACCGCTGGCCGAGTATCTGGCGACCATGTTTGGCCGGCCCGGGCTGGTGCTGCACGGCGGCACGCCCGTGCGCAAACGAACGGAGTTGGTCGGCCGATTTCAGAACGACTCGCAATTTTCGTTTTTCGTGGTCTCGCTCAAGGCGGGGGGCAGCGGCCTGAACCTCACGGCTGCCTCGCACGTCGTCCACTTCGATCGCTGGTGGAACCCGGCGGTTGAAAATCAGGCTACCGATCGGGCCTTCCGCATCGGTCAAAAGCGGAACGTCTTGGTGCATAAATTCGTCTGCCGGGGAACGCTGGAAGAACGTATCGACGCGATGATTCGGGGCAAACAGGCCCTTGCCGACAACGTACTCGGCGAGGACGCGGAGCCGTTGCTAACGGAGATGTCCGACGACCAACTGCTGCGATTCGTGGCGCTCGACGTCGGTCGGGCAACTGCGGGAGAGTGAAGTCCGGGGCCGTTCGTTGACATCCAAAGCATACCAACCCGAAGCGTCAGCGAGGCAATGGCGGATTTAGGAGATGGGATTTGGGGAGCGGGGTCGGATGCCGCTTCGCGGCGTATATATTTCTTCCCCACACCCTAACTCCCAATTCCCACTTCCCGTTACGCAGCCTCGCTGACGCTTCGGGTTAGTATTCACGCCTCGCGCTGCTCTTGGCACGGTGAGCGACGAAATGTTAAGTTTTGCGTAGAGCGGTTTTCGGCTCAATGTTGACGCGATTCGAACTCATCCGGCTGAAAGGAGTCTCGGCCATGTCATTCTATCCACGCTGGAGACCCTACGTTCCCGTCGCCAGACGTAAAGCCAACGCGGCCGGATTCGCGACAAAGCTCGCCAAAAAAGAAGGCCGCGCTCTGGCGCCAGTGCAAATCGAGGGACGCAAGATCGCCCAGTCTTTTTGGGGCGAGGCATGGTGCGATCACTTGGAGAGCCATAGCGATTTCGAAAATCGTCTGCCGCGCGGACGGACGTACGTCCGCAACGGTTCGGTGATCGACCTGCAAATCCTCAATGGCCAAGTGAAAGCCATCGTCAGCGGCTCCGATGTTTATCGAGTTTCCATCACGATCGATACGCTCCATTCTTCGTCGTGGAAGAAACTTAAGGGCGAATGTTCGCAGTCGATCGCCTCGCTCATCGACCTGCTGCAAGGCCGCTTCGACAAGCCGATCATGGAGCGGCTGATCGATCGCGACGCCGGTCTGTTTCCCAAACCGAACGAAATCAAAATCAAGTGCAGCTGTCCCGACTGGGCCACGTTATGCAAACACGCGGCGGCCGTGCTCTATGGAGTCGGCGCTCGTCTGGACGCCTCGCCGGAACTGTTGTTCACGCTCCGTGGTGTCGACCATCTGGAATTGATCGGCCAAGCCACCGCGGCCGACAACGTGACCCGCGCCTTAAGCGGCGCTGCAGACGAGTCTCTAAACGGCGCCGACCTCAGTGAAATGTTCGGAATCGACATCGACCCCTCGGAATCGAAACCCAAACGTCGTCGCGGCGTAAAGCCCAAAAAATCGGGCGTCACGCTATCTGAGGCGCCATCGGCCAAGCCGAGGCCCGCGCCGGTCCTCGAAACCGGCAGGAAAAAGGCCGCCAACCGCAAAGCCGCGACCGCGAAGTCAACCGGTAAAAAAGCAGGCAAAACCGTTGCCCGCGCCGGCGCGAAAGCGAAAGCGGCCACGGCCGAACGCATTGTTAAGCACCGAAAAGCGAAAACGAAACTCCGGTCGGTTGCGATCCGCTCGTGAATTCACTTCGCAAGTCACGATCCATATCATCACGCCGGATTTCCGCTTCACACGAGCACCAAGTCGCGTGTGTTTCGATTACCCCGCGACGGAAATAGTTCTGGCCTTTTTTCTCCTCGGCCATTTATCCCTCCTCGAATTTAATGATCGGTCGCTATGGAAAACCCGTATATGTCCCCGCCCATGGTGACCGCCGCGGAGCCCGACCCCTCGGGGCCAAGCATCCGGCTCTGGAACCCAAATGCCGCAGCCCTTTGGAGCCTGCTGTTCTCGCCAGCGTTCGGGGCGTTTCTCCACGCCGGCAATTGGTCAGTATTGGGAGACCAAAGGCGGGCCAAGCAGAGCATGGTCTGGTTCTACACATCGATCGCGATCATCGTGGCCATTGTCGTGCTCCCCATGCCCGAGGCCATCGGCGATAAGGCTGGCCGACTTATTGGGATGGGTCTGCTGCTGGCTTGGTATTTTTCAATGGGCAAGCAACAGATCGAGTTGGTCAAGGAGATGTTTCCCAATGGGAGCTATCGAAAGCGTTCTTGGCTTCCTCCGCTGGCGATTGGCGCGGCGTCGGTCGCCGGGCTGATCGGCCTCGTGGTCGGCGTGGAACTGTTGGGCCCGGGCGCATCACCGGAGATGGTGGCGACCGCGCTTGCCGAGGACGTGAAACCATCGATCGAAAAAGAATGGAAAAAGATTCCCGATCTGGCCGGCGCAAGCGTCAATCGCGTCACGTTGCGACCGGTCGGTGATTCGATCTCTAAGTTCAGCGGTCAGGTCGACGCCACCATTCATGGCCAATCAATGCACTTTCCCATCGTCGTCACGTTCGATTCCAAAGCGGGAACGATGGGTTGGGAAATAGGCGAGGGCTCAAAATAACCACAAGGATCGGCGATTGACGCTGGCAATCCGGAGACACTTTGCGAGGGGCGGCCCCGCAACGGCCGGTCCTATCGCGATACTCGATCCTGATAGGATCGGAAAAACAAACGGGACGCGACTCGATCTACCGGCAGTTAATCGTGGCGATCTTGCTAGCGCCTCCCATCACTTGCTTTCTCGGAAGAGACGCTGTGAGACGAGATACAGGTCGTTCTTCCAGACCGGCCATTCGTGGCCGCCGGAATCGATGTGGTAGATGTGCGGTACTTTTTTCTCGTCGAGGTAGTCGTGCAAGGCTTTGACCCCCGCGCCGGCGCCGCTGTCTTTGTCGCCGGCGGAGAGCCATAACAGGCGAAGCTTTCGTAATGCGTCCGGATCGGGAATTAGCGTGTCGAACATGCCTCCGCGGCCCGCGGCGCCGGAAAACGCTCCGATCCAGGCGAATTCGTCCAAATGTTTTAGTCCGATCCGGAGCGATTGGCCAGCGCCCATCGATAGGCCCACCAGAGCCCGATGTTCTCGATCGGCCGCGACCGAATACCGCGATTCGACCAATGGGACGATGTCTTTCAATAGGTCGTCTTCGAAGGCGGCGGTCCGGCTGCCGGCGCGGTCCTTTGGCGCCGGATCGGCGCCAACCTTTTGGGCGAACCCGTTGGGCATCACGACGATCATGGGCGCGAGTTTTTTGTCGGCGTTGAGATTGTCGAGAATTATGTCGGCGGCGCCTTTGATCTGCCAGCCCGTTTCGTCGTCTCCCGAGCCATGCAGCAGGTAAAGGACCGAGTACTTGATGTCCTTCTTGTAACCCGGCGGCGTGTAGACGGTCATTTTCCGTTTACCGCCGGTCGCCTTCGATTCGTATTCGACCGTTTCAATCTTTCCACGCTCAATATTCTCGCGCCGCGCGTCGAAGCCTTTCGGCGCGGGGGCGATTACAGCCGGCTCGTCGGCTCGGACGGGAAAAGCAGAGAAAGCGAGAGTGGCTGTGAAGGCCACCATAACCACTCGGTTGGACAATGGTCGATTCATGGAGACCCCAGATAAGGAAAGGTTTATGAACTACGAAAATGAACCCTGATGGCGGCGCACTTGCCGACGGACTCGGCCAAAAATTGAAAGCAGTATTCCAGTCAACTAAATCGGCGCTCCGTTCCAGCGCACGAATCCTTCGATCGCAAAATACTCCGGCAGGCCGAGTTGGTTGTAGACATCGGCCGTGTGGCGGTTGCGGTCTTCGGCCCGCTGCCAAAATTCTCGCGGGTCGTCGGGACCGGGGAACAGGGCGCGATCTTTCTGCGATTCGTGACAGAAGATGGCTGCCCGTTTGCGCTCGATGTCGTCGGGCCTGAGCGGCACGGCGATGTCGATTTCGTGGGCCGCCCATTCTTGCCAAGCCCCGCGATAGAGAAGCACTTCCGGTGGTTTTCCTCCGGTCGCGTCGATTTCTTGGATCGCGCGAATGATCGTCTCGGCGCACAGGCGATGCGTCCCGTGAGGATCGGATAGATCGCCGGCCATGTAGATTTGCTCGGGCTGCAAGCGCTCGATCAGTTTGCGCACGATTTTGATATCCGCGGCGCCGATCGGCCGTTTGGCGATCGTGCCGGTTTGGTAGAACGGCAGGTCGAGGAAGTGCAGATCTTCCTCGCGGCAGCCGGCGAACATCGCGCCCGCCTTCGCCTCGCCCCAGCGGATCAAGGCTTTGATTTGCAGCACGCACGGGATGTCCGCCTGGCCCGGCGTCTTGGATTTCAGCGAGCGATCGACATCGGCCAGGGCGCTCAGCGATTTTTCGCGATCGATACCGAACAGGCGGTTGTATTCCGCCACGAGATCGGCGGCCCGGCGCGCGTCGTGATCGAAGACGGCGATATTGCCGCTTGTCATGTAGGCTACATGGACCTCGTGCCCGTCTTCGCAAAGCCGGATCAGCGTGCCGCCCATGCTGATCACGTCATCGTCCGGATGAGGGCTGAAGCAGAGCACGCGGCGCGGCTTCATGCCACCTGGATGAAATGCGATCGTTTGCATCAGCCAATCGAACACTCGCTGCGCGAGCCTCTGGGCTGGACCGTGATGCCGGACGAGTTGGTGCAAGTTGTGAGCGCGAAAATCGCTATCGGCGAGCTTGAGCAGCGCTTTTTTGCGCTGCTGACAGAGCCAGATCACGGCTCGTTTTATGAGCGCGTCGTGCCATTCGACGTTGCCCAGGACCCAAGGGGTCGCGACATCGGTCAGCACCGCGGCCGAGGCCTCGTCCAAGAGAAACGTCGCGTCGGGATGCTCGCGAAGCGCCGCGGCCGGGACCCGTTCGGACGATGTGGCGCCTTCGACTGCCTCACGGATGATCGCTGCTTTTTGCTCCCCCAGCGCGATCAGCAGAATCTTCTTGGCTTCGAGAATCGTGGCGACGCCCATCGTAATTGCTTGTAGCGGCACGGCGTCTTCGCTGAAGAAATCACTGGCAGCGCTCTTGCGCGTCACGGGATCGAGCGTGGCCAGCCGCGTGCGACTATGACGGGCGCTGAAAGGTTCGTTGAACCCGATATGTCCGTTGCGGCCAACACCGAGCAGCATCAAGTCGATGCCGCCGGCTTTGCGAATCGCGTCCTCATACTGACGGCAATGCTCGTCGACGCGATCGAGCGGAACGGCGCCGTCGGGAATGTGGATATTTTCACGAGCGATATTCACATGGTCGAAAAAATGCTCGTGCATCCAGCGGTGGTAGCTTTGCAACTGCGTCGGCTGGAGCCCAAAATATTCGTCCAAGTTGAATGTGACGACATGCGAGAAATCGAGCCCTTCGTTCCGGTGCATTCGGATCAGTTCGCGGTAGACGCCCACCGGGGTTGAACCGGTCGGCAGGCCCAGCACGGCCGGCGCCTGGGCAGCGTTCTTTTGCCGCACGAGATCGGCGACCAGCTTCGCCACGTAGCGGGCCACTTGGCGATTGGAATCGAACACACAACACGGAACCAATGTCCCTTTGAGCGCTCGAACGGGAGACTCGTGAACTTCGGCGCCGGCTTGAAGCATGGTTGGTCATCGGCGGGGTGGGCGGGTAGGGATCGCAAAAGAGACAACAGCACTCTGCTCGCGAATCGCGATTGTCGCAAATCGGCCCGCTCGATCCAAGAGGTTTACCGCGAAGTTAACTATGTAGCGGAATGAAAAGGGCCAGTTGCTCCTGGGCATGGGAGTTGGGAAAGTTCAAGTGTGTGAACGAACGTTTCCCAAACCTTTTTTCCAGGAGCACTGGCCATGGCTCAGCCTATCATGG
>JBBQWR010000018.1:0-97951 GCA_038210495.1 Pirellulales bacterium | reverse complement strand
CTTGTCAAAACAGAGATCGATGGGTCGTTGTTTGCGATGCAAGCTACTCTTTATCCACACAAGAGAGTGGGGTTAGGGACGAGGAGCTGGTGACTAGGGACAAGGCAACCGGCGCCGCGGGCGTCGAAAGCCGACCTGTCGATTTGCTCCTCACTCCATGCCCTCTCTCCGCCGCCTCGCGGCGGCGGCCCACGCCATGACGACCCCATGTTGGGCGGGAAAGTCGCCTACAAACTCCCGAACTGTGTACCCGGAGGAGAAAAATAGGATCTGGGAAATGGGTGGCGGGGGTATTCGTCGGCGGCCGCCGGCGCTTCTTCCCCACTCCCCGAATCCCATCTCTTAATTCCGCCCTCTCAAGCGAGAAAGGCGCGAGCCGGCTTCGCCATGACGCTTTCGCGTCAGCGGGCGCGAGCCATCCGCCGGGCCGACAAGAACACCAAGCCCGGCGGACTTTTTGACGCTCGACTTACCATGCCACACTGGATTCCAGTCAAAATTGCGCAGCGGCCTTTCTCGTCCAGTTCAGCTAGTCGCGATTAGAGTACATGCGTATAGGTTTGGCAAGAATGGAATTGGGCCAGTGAGCGGCGGCCAAGTCGGGAGATCGGAGAAGCGTGGTTCTGTGATCGGCTCTCTTAGCCGACCGCCAGCCGTGCATCGCGTTTTGCCATTAATTTCGGCAGCCGCCAGCGGAGCCAGAGACCAAGCGCGGAGCCGAAGATGGCGTGCGCCGTGGCCGTCAGGAGCACGAATTGACTGTCTAGCTTCAGGCCGAAGAATGTCGGATACGGCGTGCAGAGTAGAATGCCCTCGACGACCAGGGCCCAGGCGATCGCTCCCAGCAGCAAGACTCGCGGCGTCGGTCGAGGGACCATCGCCAAGAACATAATCCCGAGCGCCGCGCCGTTGGAAAAGTGGTACGCCCAACCAAGAAGGTGATGCACCAGCTGCGGCGGGGCGGTCTTACTCGCGCCCGCCAGCAACAAACCAAACTGCGGGAATACATTGAATAGCGGCTTCCCGGCGAGCACGAACGGCACGCGATATAAATCGTAAACGATGGCCGCGATCAGCCCGCCGATCGCTCCCTGGACAATCCACATCCGAGGTCCGCTTTGGCCTCGATTCTTATCGACGCTCGCGATCGCGATCAGAACCAATGTCGCTGGCGGCAATACCCAACAGCCGAACCAGTGCATCGTCCAGAAATTAAAGAACGCGCCCAGCAGACAAGCAAACGACAGCGCGGCGAGGGCAAATACGATCGGCCGAAAAGCGGCTGTCGCCGGCATGAGGGACTCAAAAAAATTTTCCCAGCGGACTAGCCGCCGATCCAACCGCATAGAAGCATCAGACCAGCAATGGAGATGAGTCCTCCCGCCAGTCGCACGGCCCGATTGTCCAACCAATGGGCCATCGCCATTCCCAGCACGATACCACTGGCGTGCAGCAGCGTCGTGGCCAGCAAAAAGCCCGCCGCATAAATGGGCAGCGATCCGCCAGTCGTCATTTCGGCGGCATGAGCATGACCGTGGCACAAGGCGAATAGCGTGACCAGCATCGCGCCGTATTTCAGAGGAATAACCCCAGTCGCGGCGATCAGCAATCCTAGGACCAGCGCGGACGCCGAGATGCCGTATTCGACGATCCCGAACTGTCCGCCGGGAATCGAAACACCTGCGCTGGCCAATAGTCCGCCAACCAGCATGCCTCCCAAGAACGTGGCGGGCATGATCCAAAGAGCCCTGCCCCCCATTCGCACGGCCAGTAACCCGACCGCCACCATCGCCAACAAATGATCGGCGCCAGTAAAAGGATGCATCCAGCCGTCAACCAATTCGTGGCCTCCGTGACCCGGATGAGCAAACGCCGGCGTCGCCCAGACAAACCCACAAGCCACCGCCGAACAGCCGACCAACGCGCGGGATCGAGCTAACATGGTTTCACCTCCGGATAACAGACAATTCCTGGGACCCGTTTAATATAGCGAATTCAGGCGCCCAGGCGAGGCATCGCCCGCCCATTAGGCGGAAAATGCGATGCTTGGGACCGCGAATTAAATAGCCTCCCAAATTCCTGTCGGTCCCAACGGTAACAATTTCGGTCTTCGGCCGACGGAATCTCCGCTCCTTTTCGATTCGAGCGTCTTCCTGCTTAGCCGCGCTAGCGGCGTCAACGCGAAGCGTAAATAGCCGTGGGTGAAGCGAAGCGGGCCCGTCCAGGACCGCGAAGCGAAACCTCCAGTTGACGAATTTAATTGACCTTCAGCCGCGTTAGCGGCGTCACAAGCGGAGAAGACGACAGTTTTAGAGACGGCCCTTAATTCTCGCCGTCCCATGTGACGCCATTAACGCTAGGTCCCCGGGGCTTCCCTTCGGACCAGCCGCGATCATCCGGACATTCCCATATCCTCGGAGCCCTGGGGCGCCATCGCTTCAATCGCGCAACTTCGATCAATCCGCCGAATCGAGAAATCGGCCTGCGGATTCAACCCCCGGAGGCGGTAATCCCATCGACTCGCCGCCGCGCCGGCGCCGAAACGAATGTTAATGCAACGAATACATCCGCGACCGAGCCCGATTTTGCACCAGGATTTTTGCATGCCGCGCAAGTATTTCCATCACGACGCCGAGCAACTTCCCGGACCGCACATGCGGCGGGGGATGCCCCGCGTGGAGCTTGAGATTCTCAAGGGCCGAGCCCGCAACCGGGTTCGGCTTGTCACGGGCGCCGCCTACCTCATCGGCGCCGCGGCCGACTGCGATCTGGTGCTCGGCGATCCGCGATTTCCGGAGGCCCATTCGTATTTGATGCTCTCGCCCGAGAGCGTCGCCCTGCGGTGGCTAGGCTTGGGTCCCGAAGTCACGCGAAACGGTCTGCTCCTGGGCCGCGCGATGCTCGAAGACGGCGACCTGTTGCAGACGGGCCCGTATCAATTTCGCGTATCGATCGAGTATCGCGAGCCGTCGCCGAAGCTGTCGCGATCGCAGGCGCCCGGCGACGACGAGGACTATGGCGCCGACGATTTCGACGCGGGCATCAGTGATATTCGCAATCTGCTTGGCGAGATCCGTCGAGCGCTGCGCCCGGCCGTCGAGCCGCCACGGCGAATGCAGCGCATCGCGTAACCAAGCTAAATCTGCCAATTGAGATCGCTGTGCAGCTCATCGGCATCGGCTCGAATCCGCAGTTTGGGCTTCTCCAGCACGACGGTCGTTCGCGGGTCGACGCTGCGGGTCAACCAGACGTTTGAGCCGATCACGCAGTCGTGGCCGATGACGGTCGCCCCGCCGAGAATCGTGGCATTGGCGTAGACCACCACGCGATCTTCGATCGTCGGATGCCGCTTCATCCCCCGGACCAAGTTACCATCGCCATCGGTGGCAAAGCTCAAGGCGCCCAGCGTTACTCCCTGATAGAGCTTCACGCGGTTACCGATTTCGCACGTCTCGCCGATGACGACGCCCGTGCCGTGATCGATGAAGAAATACTCGCCGATCTGGGCGCCCGGATGAATGTCGATCCCTGTCCGCGAATGGGCCCATTCGGTCATCATTCGCGGAATGAACGGAATCGACAGCTCGTGGAGGATGTGAGCCAGCCGATAGATCGTGACCGCTTCAAGACCCGGGTAGCAAAAAATCACTTCGTCCAGATTTTTGACCGCCGGGTCGCCGTCGAACGCGGCCTGCACGTCCTTGGCCAGCGTGTGCCGCAGTTCGGGCAAATGGTCGAGAAACTGGATGGCCTTGGCTTGGCCCAGGGCTTCGAAGTCGCGTTCCTCGCTGCACATGGCCGACGCGCCGGCGTCGTGCCGCAGGGCCCGGCCAATTTGGGTCGTCAGCTTGTCGTGCAAGCCGTCCACCAGTTCGCCGACATGATAGGTGACGTTGCCCAGGTGCAGCCCCTCGCGGCGGCGGAAACCGGGATAGAGAATCTCCTTGAGATCCTCGCAGGCGCCGGTCACGACGTCGTAGCTGGGCAACGGGCAGTGGCCCAAATGATGAATCGTGCCCACCGCGTTGTAGGTTTGCACGATCCGCTGGGTCAGCTCGGGCAACTGTTCTTTCAAGCGGAAATCTGAAGCCATGTCGCACTATCCTAGGCGTCAAAACCGGCAAAATCAACGCGCCTGGGATATCTGATCGGCCCGCCGCGGTAGTCGAGTTGAGAGAATGTCGCTGCAGTCAATTCGCCCAACTAGCCGCGCTTCTTGCTGCGACGCGAACGAACCGCGAAATCTTCGATCGGACGCGCGTCGCGAGCGACGAAGCGAAATGTTACACTGGGCGCGACCGGACGCTTGGGCGCCGCGATATGAGAAATAAACTTCAAATTTGCGTCTTGAATCTGTTCGTCGGCGGCCTGTTGGCGGCCTCCGCCGCCGACAGGCCTCCGCTCGTCGATCCCGGCCGCACGTTCACCGGCCCTCTGCCGGAATTGACTAAAGAAGAGACCGTTCTGGCGGACGCTCTCAAAGACGACGTCCAAAAACTGTGCGGCGACATCGGCGAGCGATCGGTCGAGAAGTACGCAAAACTCGCGGAGGCCGCGACGCTCTTGGAAAAATCGCTGGGCAAACTGGGTTATCAGGTCGCGAAACAGACGTATTCGGTCAAAGGCCGCGACTGCGCTAACCTGGAAATCGAAATCAAAGGCGCAAAAACGCCAAGCGAAATCGTGATCGTCGGCGCCCATTACGACGCGGTTGTGGGAACACCCGGCGCCGATGACAACGGCTCGGGCGTCGCGGCGCTATTGGCTCTTGCTCGGACATTTGCCGGCCATTCGACCGAACGCACGCTGCGACTGGTCGCCTTCGTCAACGAAGAGCCTCCCTATTTTCAAGAACAGGAAATGGGCTCGCTGCATTACGCCAAACGCTCCAAGGAGCGAAAAGAAAACATCGTGGCCATGCTCAGTTTGGAAACGTTGGGCTATTATTCCGACGCCGAGGGGAGCCAACGCTATCCGCAACCCCTTGGGCTGCTTTATCCCAAGATCGGAAACTTCATCGGCTTCGTTGGCAATCGCGAGTCGGAACCCCTCGTGCGTCGCGTAGTGGCCTCGTTTCGTAGGAACGCGAAATTTCCGTCGGAGTGGAGCGCCCTGCCGGCCGAATTCCCGGGGGTCGGTTGGTCCGATCATTGGTCGTTCTGGCGCCAAGGCTATCCCGGCGTGATGGTGAGCGACACGGCCTTGTATCGGAATCCGAACTACCACCGGAAAACCGACACGCCGGACACCCTAGATTATCGGCGGTTCGCGCGGGTCGTGATGGGCCTGACCCACGTGGTTGAAGAACTGTCGCGCGCCGAGAAGTAAGAATAGAACCGCGCACCGCAGCTTTTCCTAACGCAAGCCGGCCGAACTTATCCATGCCAATACAAGCGGCACTCCTGGGTATCCAGCAGTGCCGTGAGTTTGTGACATGGTCAACGCGAGATCGCTATTACCGGCCAAACAGGTCGCCGAGCCAGCCCCAACCTTTCAGCGTGATGACTTGCACGGCCGCGGCGTCGAACTGAGTGACAGTTTGGGTTAGGCCGGCGCCCGAATTCATACTGCTACCATGAGGCCGAGTCGATTCTGAGGGAGCGATGAGAATCTAGCCGCGCACGACGTAAGTGGCGGCGACGTCGCCAATCTTAATGCGCTTTCTCGCTCGACCGCTTACTTCGTGCGCGGCTCCAGATTCTTCGCGATGCCGAGCGCCGTGACTTCGTTTTTGTTGTTCGTCAATCGGCGAAGTTGGAAGTCGGCCGCGTTGGTAGCGAGCCAATGCTTGAGCGGCTCGAGGCGATGGTATTCTTCTTGACCGCGAAATTTTATGGTGAGGCAGAATTGACGGCACCACCGCTGGTCGAGCCAGTGCCGGAGGAGTTCAATGCTGCGCTCGGGAGCCGCGATGACATCGCACAGCAGCCAGTCCACCGACTGAAGTGGCTCGAAGCGAAAGGCATCGCCGCGGACGAACGTCAGCTCCGGGTGGCGCATGAGATCATCCCTGAGCGGACTGCGATCGACGGCAGCAACGCTCGCGCCTCGCTGCAGCGCGATGTACGCCCAACTGCCGGGGCTGCTGCCCAGGTCGACGCACGACTGGCCGGCAGCGATCTTGCGCCCCAGCCGCATTTCGGCTTCGAGCAGCTTGGCGAAGGCACGCGATGGCGCCTGCGGATCGGGCGCGATATCGACGACGCCACCGGGAAATGGCGCGACACATCGGTCGAGCGAATTGAGTTCGTCCGGCGGGCAGATCGAGAGAAACCCGGCGCCGGCCGTCATTAAACCAACTTGAATGAGAATCGGAAAAGCAATGGTTTCGCCCGTCGTCAATTCCGGCCCGACCGAATGGCGCCATGTGCGAAGCAATCGCCGCTGCTTTTTCTTGAGCCACTCACGGATCGCCGCCACGATAAGCTCACATCGCTTTGGACTTACGTCGCTGCTGGCATAGTCGTTGGCGAAAACATCGAGTCGCCAAGGGCCGGTAAAGTCAGCGAGTGCCTCAACGATTTTCGGCGCCACCAGTTGAGCCCAGGCATTGATCGAGGGGGCCTCGACGGCGACCGCATTGGGCAGACACTGATTGGCCAAGGCAACGCACGCAGCGGGCGCATCGCTAGTGGTCCTTTGATCGCGGCG
The DNA here is from genome assembly GCA_038210495.1 of Pirellulales bacterium. GTDB lineage: Bacteria > Planctomycetota > Planctomycetia > Pirellulales > DATAWG01 > JBBQWR01. Next base: position 91,300 of record JBBQWR010000018.1, on the reverse strand, counting down.
GGACATGATCCAGCCGGGCGCCAAGACGGCGATCCGTGAACCGGGAAAGACGGCCTCCAGTTCCGCGGCAAGAAACGGCTCCCATCCGGGCTCACAACAAAAAACGTCGGTATTTCGGTTCATTCGTCGTAGGTCCGGCATCCTGCCTGACGCGCGGTTGGCGTCGATTCAAAAAAAGTCGCAAACTTGGCCGATCGCCAACCTTCTGTCAGGCAGGATGCCTGACCTACGGCTACGGCAAACTTTCGCCACCTGTCGTTTTGCGTTATAAGTGGAATGATGCAACGCGAGCAGCCCCAGCCCCCGTCCCGGCTCTCATCCACCGCCGGATTCCCGACCACGCGACTGCGCCGGTTGCGCTATCATCCGCAAGTTCGCCGGCTGGTCCAAGACGTCCGGTTAAGTCCCGCGAATTTCGTGTTGCCGCTGTTCGTTCGATCGGGCGAAAACATCCGCCGGCCGATCGACGCCTTGCCCGGTCATTTTCAACTGTCGGTCGACCAACTTGAAGACGACGCGCGGGCCGCCGTCGACCTCGGGCTCGGTGGAGTTTTGCTGTTCGGCATTCCGGCGGAAAAAGACTCCTCTGGCAGCGATTCTTACGACGACCGCGGAATCGTTCAATCGGCTGTCCGAGCAATCAAGCGGTTGGTCCCCGATCTGCTTGTGATCACCGATGTCTGCCTCTGCGAATATACCGATCATGGCCACTGCGGCGCGATCGCCGAAAATACCGGTCGTTTGGACGTCGATAACGACGCCACCTTGGAACTGCTCCGCCGACAGGCCGTGAGCCATGCTCGGGCCGGCGCCGATGTGATCGCCCCCAGCGGCATGATGGACGGCATGGTCGGCGCGATCCGCAGCGCGCTCGATGGAGCCGACTTCAAGCACTTGCCGATTCTAAGCTACGCCGCTAAATATTCGAGCGCCTTTTACGGTCCGTTTCGCGCCGCGGCCGAGAGTGCTCCGCAGTTGGGCGACCGCCGAGGCTATCAAATGGACCCCGCCGCGGCGACCGGCCAAGCCTTGCGCGAGGTGGAACTGGATTTGGCCGAAGGCGCCGACATGATCATGGTCAAACCCGCGCTGGCGTATCTCGACGTGATCCGCGCCGTTAGCGAGCGGTTTCCCGGCGTTCCGCTTGCGGCGTACAACGTGTCCGGCGAATACAGCATGATCAAAGCGGCCGCCACCAACGGTTGGCTCGACGAACGTGCCGCAGCTCTGGAATCGTTGATCGCCATCCGCCGCGCCGGAGCGTCGATCCTGCTAACCTATTGGGCTCGCGAGGCGGCACAATGGCTAGGCGAGTAATTGCGCGGCCCTCACCGGCGTCGGGAGTGTCGGACGGCGCCGATCAATCTTCTTACGATCGACACTCCCAATCGCCTTCCGATTCTCCTAACCCCTTCCGCGCAACTGTTTCAATCGACCTATCCTTTGCTTAGAACCAATCGTCCATGACACGCGAAAAAAGCTCCGCGGCCTTCGCCCGGGCGAAGCAATTAATACCCGGCGGCGTGAACAGCCCGGCGCGGGCTTTTGGCGGCGTCGGTGGCGAGCCGATCTTTTTCAGCCGCGGCGAAGGAGCGTACCTGTTCGATTTGGACGGCAATCGCTACATCGACTACATCGGTTCCTGGGGGCCGATGATCCTGGGGCACTCCCATCCGGCCGTTGTCGCCGCGCTGGCCGCGGCGGTCACCCGGGGCACGAGTTTTGGCGCTCCGACGGAGGCCGAAAGCGAATTGGCCGAGCTCATCATCGCGGCCGTCCCGTCAATCGAAAAAGTGCGGCTGGTCAACTCGGGCACTGAGGCCACGATGAGCGCACTGCGGCTCGCGCGCGGCGTGACTGGCCGCGACGCGGTCGTCAAGTTCGCCGGCAATTATCACGGGCATGTCGATAGCCTGCTGGTGGCGGCCGGTAGTTCGGCCGCCACGCTGGGCGTGCCCAATTCGCCGGGTGTCACCGCCGGGACTGCCCGAGATACGCTCGTGCTGCAATACAACGATCCGGCTGGGCTCGAGCGGGCATTCACCGAGCACGGATCGCGAATCGCCGCCGTGATTCTCGAACCGGTGGTCGGCAACATGGGTCTGGTGACGCCGACCGCCGAGTTTTTGGCGGCCGCGCGTTCGCTCACGCAGCAGCACGGCGCTCTGCTAATCTTCGACGAGGTGATGACCGGTTTCCGCGTGGCCTTCGGCGGCGCGCAATGGCTGTACAACATTCGTCCCGATCTCACGACGCTGGGGAAGATCGTCGGCGGGGGGCTGCCGGTCGGAGCGTACGGCGGTCGGGCCGATCTCATGGACCAGGTGCTCCCGGCGGGCAAAGTCTTTCAAGCCGGCACGCTCAGCGGCAACCCCTTGGCGACCGCAGCCGGAATCGCCACGCTCAAGGTGCTTCGCGATCAACCGATTTACGACCGGCTCGAGCAGCTTTCGGTCCGCCTGGCCGCGGGCTTAAGCAGCGCCGCGTCGGCCGCGGGAATCGCTCACTCGGTCGCCCGAGTGGGCAGCATGATGACACTGTTCTTCAACGCAGCGCCGGTGGTGGACTGGCCGACCGCGAGCAGGAGCGACACGGCCGCCTATGCCCGATACTTCTGGGGCCTAATCGAGCGGGGCATATACATGCCGTGCAGCCAATACGAAGCGCTCTTCGTTTCGGCCGCCCATAGCGAAGCGGACATCGACGTCACAATCGCGGCGGCGCGCGAAGCGCTGGCGTCCACCGTGTCGAACCTATGAGCCACGACTAGCTCGTCGGTACGACCGCCGCCTCGTCCGCGGCGACGGGTTTGCGCACGAATCGGCTGCACACCAGGGCGGCGACCAGCAAGCCGCACGAGAGATAAAATGCATTGTCGGGATGAATGCCGATGTCTTTCATTCGACCGGCCGCCAAAGGGACCAGGAATGCCAGCCCCCAGCCGATGAAAACGAGGCCGTAGTTGAAGCCAAGATTCTTGGCCCCGAAGAAGTCGGCGGTCATCGCCGGCAACAGCGACAGGCCGCCGCCGTATTGCCATGTCGCAATTCCGGTAGCCAAAAAAAGCAGCCACACGTTTTGCGATTCCAGGATTAGGGGAGTTAGCAGAAGACATACGGCCGAAATCGCGCCATTCACGAGGTAAGCATTGCGGCGGCCGATCCGATCGGAATAGAGTCCCGTGCAGATGCGGCCCGCGGCGTTCACCAGCCCCAGGAACGAAGCCAGGATCCACGCCCGATCGAGAAAGAAGTCGATGTGCTTACTCGCCTTGAGCATCAGCGGCGTGGCGTTGACGATCACGAGCAGTCCGGACTGCGCCGAGCCGAAGAACAGCAGCACAAGCACGTAGAACTGCCAAGTTTTCAGCATTTCGCCGGCGCGCCAATCGCGGCGGGACAATGTTGGCGCCAAAGTCCGCGATTGGGCGGCGTCGCCCGTGGGCGCCGGTGGTTGGTATCCCACCGGCGGCCACTTCAAAAACTGCGCGGCCACGACGATCACCGTGGCGAACAGCAAGCCCAGCGCAACGAGGCTGCCGGAGATGCCGTAGCCGGCGATCAGAAAATTGGCCAATGGCGAAATATAAATCGCCGCGCCGCCGAAACCGCCGACCACAAGCCCGACGATCAAGCCCCGCCTGTGCGGTTCAAACCACTTAACCGCCGCCGGCGTCGCGGCGGCATAACCCAATCCCATTCCGATGCCGCCCAACAGCCCGAACCCGAGCATGAGACCCAAGTAGCTTTTCATCCAGCCAGCCAGTAAACATCCCGCGCCCAGGAACAGGCCGGCGGCCGTCGCGCCGATCCGCGGGCCGAAACGATCTTGGACTTTGCCGCCCGGAATCATGAACAGCGCAAAGACCAATCCGCACAGGGTATACGCGACCGTGGCCTGAGTGTCGGTCAGCACATGCCAACCGGCGTCGAGCCCGGTCATCGGCGTCCCGGCCTCGACCGTCGGCGTGGCCACCAACTTGCTCTTCCAGACACTCCAGGCGTACAGAATCCCTAGGCAGAGATTGATCGACATGCCGGCGACGACCACGGACCAAGCGCGGCCCGCGTAGATCGCTGGAGCGTGGTCCACGGACGTCGATTGGGGCGTGTGCATGCAGAAGTCGCGACGAGAATATGAATCGATGCGGAATGGCGACTATTTGAAACAGCCCTAGATTTCGCGGCGGCGAGCGCGTTTTAACTTTTTAGGATAGTCGGTAGTGGGTTATTTTGAAATCGGACACTTTTTTCCATCGCCAGCGCCTCATTCGATTTGTAGGGGCTCGGATTCATGCCCCCATCATAGCGGGCCGCGAGAGGCGCAGTAGAATGCTTCCTCCGCGTTTCGACTAATATCCCCCATGCCCTAGTGCGGCTGCGGGCGAATCGGCCGTAGCGCCGCAGTTTGTCGGCGAGGACTCTCGACGTCGGTATTCGTCGAGCATGGCCGCTGTCGCCGAAGCGCCGCAGCGCGACACGCCGAGTTGGCGAACGCGGATCAAATCGTCGAGATTGCGTACCCCTCCGGCCGCTTTGATATGCACCCGCGGCGAGCAACTGGCCCGCATGAGCGCCAGGTCGTGCTCGGTGGCGCCGCGATAGTTGAAGCTGCCGTCCGGCTGCTTGACGAAACCGTAACCGGTCGATGTCTTGACCCAGTCCGCGCCGGCCCGTTCGCAAATCTCGCATAGCTTCTGCTTGAATTGGTCGCTGCCGAGGCCAGCCCCGCCCTGCGTGAGATAGTCGTTCTCGAAAATCACTTTGACTTTGGCGCCGCGACGATGGGCCTCGTCGCACACGGCGCGGATGTCGCTCTCGACATAGTCCCAGTCGCCGCCGAGCGCTTTGCCAACATTGATGACCATGTCGATCTCGACGGCGCCGTCGCGGCAGGCGAGCTCGGTCTCATAGCGCTTCGATTCCGTGGCGCTGTTGCCATGCGGAAATCCGATCACGCAGCCGACTCGCACGCTCGAACCTCGCAGCAACTCGACCGCTTGGCGAGCGTAATACGGTTTGATGCAAACCGACGCCACGCGATACCGCATCGCCAGCGCGCAGCCCTCGTCGAGTTCGCGATCGGTCATCGTGGGATGCAGTAGCGAGTGGTCGATCATGCCGGCCAACTCTTCGTAGGTGTAGGGCAATTTTGACATGTTGAGCGGTGTCCCAGGGTTTTAGATTTCAATCAATTAAACATTTTGCGGACCGCGGATCGCTAGCGCAACGGCGCCCAAAGCGCCGGCCATGGGTCCGAGCAGCGACCGCTCGACGCGAACATCTTCGGGCGAAAACATGCCGACTCGCTCGCGAATAATTCGCCGCACCGGCTCGAGCAGCAAGTCGCCAAGCTCCGCCACGCCTCCGCCAAAGACGATCAACTCGGGATGCAGACAGGTGACGACATTCGCGGCGCCGATTCCCAGATACTCGGCCGCCCGGCGGATCGCCTCGCCCGCGCCGCGGTCCCGTTCGGCCGCCGCTTTAGCCAGCGTGCGAGGAGTTACTAGCGCCGGATTGCCGTCCACGATTTTATGCAAGATGGGCGCCTGACCGGCGAGCATCAGCCGAATTCCCTCGGCCGCCATCGCCGGCCCACTCGCTAGGGTCTCCAAGCAACCGCGATTGCCACATCCACACAGCGGACCATCGGGCAGAATCGTTTGATGCCCCAACTCGCCCGCCGCGCCGAGCGGGCCCAGCCTGAGTCGGCCATCGATCACGACGCCGCCGCCGACCCCGGTGCCGAGCGTGAAAAAGGCCATCGTTTGCACGCCGCGGCCGTGCCCGAACATGAGCTCGCCGAGCGTCGCGGTCCGTGCGTCGTTCAATAGCGAGACGGGACAATTCAACCGGCGGCTAAGAATGTCGCCAGCCGGGATGTCCCGCCACTGCGTTGGCAGATTGGGGAAAAACTTCGTCACGCCGCGCGGCAAGTCCACTAGGCCGGGGCAGCCGATGCCGACCGCCTCGGGTTTTTGGCCGCCTGCCGCCGCTAGTTGTTCGACCAGCAAGGCGATCCGCTCCAGCACGGCGGCCGGACCGGCGTGCGATTCGGTTGCGACGCTCGCCTGGCCCAGTACGACCCCTTGCGCATCGGCCAGGACGCCGCCGATCGTCGTGCCTCCCAAATCGATGCCGGCGTAACAGACGGTCACGGCAGGTCTCGCTCGTCAGCTATAAAGTTCCGCAGGAAGCGATGCGATTGCAGCAGGGCCAGCTTGCGGGCCTCGGGCGAATGTTCGTACGCGCGATCTTCCACTTCCACGCAAACTGGACCGCGATAACCGGCGTCGCACAGCGCCGAGACAAACGGCCCCCAAGCAACATCTCCCAAGCCCGGCAGTTTTGGATCGTGATATGCCGACGGCAAGGCGAGGACGCCGACTTCGTTCAACTTTCGGCGATCGACGAACACATCCTTGGCGTGAACGTGAAACAGCTTGCCGGCGAAGTCGCGGATCGGATTCAAGTAATCCATCTGCTGAAACACCATGTGCGACGGATCGTAGTTCAGCCCAAAATGATCGCTCGGAATATCGGCGAACATTCGGCCCCAGATCGCGGGGGAAGTCGCCATGTTCTTGCCCCCCGGCCATTCGTCGCGGCTAAACAGCATCGGACAATTCTCGATTCCGATTCGCACGCCGTGCTCTTCGGCGAGCCGCACGATGGGTCGCCACGTGTCGAGAAATCGCGGCCAGTTGTCATCGACGCTGCGCGTCCAATCGCGGCCGATAAACGTGTTGACCGTCCGCACGCCGAGCATCGGCGCGACGCGAATGATTCGCTCGAGATGCTCGCGCACATGCGCGGCCTGCTCGAGATCGGGGGATAATAGATTCGGATAATAGCCGAGGCCGCTGATTTCGACGCCCGTGTCGTCAATAAGCTCGCGAACGCTTGCCACGGCGTCATCGTCGAGCGACGAGACATCGATATGCGTCACGCCCGCGTACCGGCGATCCGATTTACCGGGGGGCCAGCACATCACTTCGACGCATTCGTAGCCGATCGCGGCCGCCAGTTCAAATACTTCGTGCAACGGGAGATCGGGGACGATGGCGCTGACGAATCCGAGTTTCACTTGATTGGGCTCCGGGTCGATTTCTTTACCGCGAGAACGCGAAGGAAGGGGCACAAGTCGGACAGGATTGACAGGATTTTCAGGATTGGTTTTGGACGGCTTTGCCGTCCGAAATGCCTCATCGCGTAAATCTTATTAATCCTATCGAAACTGTTTTTTATGCAATTGAGCATTAGAACAACGGGTGCGTGGGTGGGGCTAGCCCCTATTCTTTTGCCGGGGCGCCGTCGGTGTTTTCGACGTTGACCCAGCGCTGCTCGCGGTGGCTGCGGAGGATGGCTTCGCAGAGCAGGACCTCGCGGTGACCATCGCCGAAGGTGGGAAATGGCGACGGAGCGGATAGATCGCCAGCTTGAATGTAGCCGTAGAATGCCCGGAATAGTTGTTTGAACGTATCGGGGAAGCCTTCGTTGTGTCCGCCCGGATAATTGGTGATTCGCCGGGCGTCGTCGCCGAGCAGGGCTGGATCGCGCATCAGCACTTGGTTCGGACGATCGCGCTCGCCGATCCACATCTCGTTCGGCGCTTCGCTGTTCCAAGCCAGCGATTTTTCGGCGCCGGCGATTTCGAACTGTAGGCAATTCTTCCGACCGGCCATGACTTGCGAGACCCACAGACAGCCGCGCGCGCCGCCAGAGAATCGCAGCATGACGCAGCCACAGTCTTCGGTGTCGATGGCGATCTGGGCCTTGCCCGCCGACGATGTCGGAGCTGATGCCTTGCCGCTGAATGTTTCGATGCCGCCCATGGGTCGCAGTCGAATGGGATGCACGGTGTGCAAGTCAGCGCAGACGGCCGTTACATTTTGCCCCGTGATGAACTGCGCCAGATCGAGCCAATGCGTGCCGATATCGGCGACCGCGCGAAGTTCGCCCCCCTCGCTGGCCTGAACGCGCCAATTGAAATCCGTCTCTCGCAGCAGCCAATCCTGGACGTAGCTGCCGGTCACATGCAGCACGCGGCCGATCTGAGCATCGCGAATCCGCGCGGCCGCCTCGTGGCAAAGCGGGTAGAAGCGAATGTTGTAAGCGACCCCCGCGACGACGCCCGACTGTTTGGCTAGCGCCACGAGTTCAGCCGTCTCCCGGGAATTCATGGCGAGCGGCTTTTCGCACAGCACATGCTTGCCGGCCTTGAGCGCCTGAGAGGCTTGAGCAAAGTGCAATCGATTCGGCGTGGCAATATGCACGGCCTGAACAGCGGGATCGGCCAACAGTTCGGCGAAATCGCGATAGCCTGTCGGAACGCTCAACGTCTCGGCAGCCGACCGCGACTTCTCGCGCGTCGAACCCAAGACGCCGACGACCCGCTGGCCGGCGCGGCGCAAGGCTTCGACATGCACGGGCCCAATGAAGCCGCTGCCGACGACCGCGATACCCATGGAATTCATTTGTTGCGGTACGCTCGAGGGGCGATTATTCAATTGAGCAAATCATGGCATAATGAATTCATGCTCGGGATGCCGGACCGTCAGCACCGGACAAGGCGCTTTTCGGACGACTTTTTCCGCCACGCTGCCCATCAACATGTGCGTGATCGGGCCGCGGCCGTGGGTGCCCATCACGATCAGATCGATTTCTTGGACCTTGGCGTAGTTGATGATTTCGAGAAACGGGCTGCCCGTGAGCGTCACCACGCGGGCGGCCCGTTTTTGGCGATCGACATCGGTGACGACTTTGCTGAGCCGATCTTGAGCGAAATGCTCGATCTGCGTCCGCGCCGCGCCCAGCGCGAGCGGGGTTCCGTCGGGCGAGGTCCAGGGATAGACCAGCGAGTTCTCGTCGATCACATGGACCAAGTGCAGCGTCGCGCCAAAATGCTCCGCCAACTCTCGGCCGTACCGCACGGCGACATCCGACGGCTGGCTGAAGTCGGTCGGGGTCATGACGTGCTTGATGGAGATCATCGGTAGCTTCTTTTTTCAGTCGAGCCAATTGCCCTCGGCCAACCGCTCGGGCACGTAGGTTTCCGTCACATAGCTAATGTCTTTCGAAATGAGCGATTCGACTTCGAGCTTGAAGCCGTTGCGGAGCATGAGCTCGATCTCTTTTTGCCAGGGCTTTTTGCCTTTGAACCAGGGGTAATCGGCGATTTGCTTCGCTCGTTTGACGTCCGTGTCGTTTAGATTGATCTGCACGCTTTTGGAAAGTTGGCAGCGCTCGAAGTCGATCGATCTGAGGCCGAGGAACACGGCGTCGGGAATCGCCATCCGCTTGGATTCGAAGGCCAAATTGATCGAGCCCTGCTTGAGCACGCTATATATGTAATACCCCCACGGGTCGTTATCGAGCAAGCAATAAACGGGCAATTTGAGCTCGTTGTGCAGCCGGAAAAGCATTCGACGAACTCCGCGCGACGGCTGTCCGCCGCCGTGCGTCAGCAAACAGCCGTGCTTTCGCCAAAACTTGTCTTCGTTGAACCGCCGCCAGACCGTGTCCTTTTCGACGTGCAGGATGAATTTGGCGTCGCATTTGACGAACTGGATCACCTCCGGCTCGCAGATCGACGGGATGCTGTATCCGCCCGAGCCCATTCGTGCGCAATCGATTTCATCGCCGCTGTCGATGAGCGTGATCGGGCCCACCATGCCGCCCCGGTTCGAGGCGTAAACGTGCAGCTCTTCGCGGAGACTGTTGAGCGTGACTTCGAGATCCTCGATCACTGGGTCGCATTCTCCCTGGTCGGCGAACGTCTCTTCCTTCGTGCCATCGATCGTGTGCTTGAGCAGGTAGAACAGACCTCGGATGCTGGTCGTCTTGTCTTGATCGATGAGCGTCTTGCACCCGCTGGCCACGAGCATCGTCTGCATGTAGCTCTTGGCTTGCGACAAGTTGAACAGATGCCGGCGGTTCTTGGCCGAGCCCATCTCGATGAACCGTTTTTGGCGGTTGTATTTGACGTTCGACAGGCTTCGGGTCGGAATATCCAGATGCGGGTCGCGGCGTTTTTCCGCGGCGACAACGACATCCTGAGCGAGCGATTTGATTTCGCCGAGGGTTTTTTGATCGCGCGGGGTTAGCTTCTTGGGCGTCTTGGTTGCCGTCGCGGCAGCTGAGCCGGATGACACGGACTTGGAATTTTTTTTGCTCATGAAGGTAACGCATCGCGAACGACGCGGCTAAGGGGCGTGGTTTTTGAATCAAGCGACGGCGGCCGGCTTTTCGGGCGGCGAATCGGTGGCAGGGCCGACGATCAAGACGTTGTTGCCGAGATCGAGGGCCTCGTCGTCGTCGATGGGGTTGCCGCGATCGTCGAGAGCGACATCGGCCTCCGACGTTTTCTTCTTCGCGACGCTGAGAAGCTGCTGATAGAGGGCGTCGCGGTTAACGGCGCTGATATCGCTTACGGCCGTGGCGACTTCGCCCAGGTATCGGAGGAAGATCGTTCGTCGCTCCCCTTCTTGTTTGACCCGCAGTCGCTTCCGCAGATACATGCCCAGCTTGCGGCCAACGGTTTGAAGCGCGAGACGCAGTTCTCGCTGAATTTCCGGATAAGACGCGATCGCTTCTTTCGATTCGCTCGTGAAAGGCACCCAGACGCTGGCCATGTGGACCATCACGGTGACTGGGCCGCTGGGAAGCCCGCCGCGCGATTGCGTCAGGCCGTAGCTGCGCCAGTTCGTGGCCGTGATCGTCTGCGTGATGGCGCACGCTGCGTGCTGAAATTGCAGCGGCACGCGGTTGGCGTACCGCAGGACGTTCATCGATTGTCCCTCGTCGAGATTCACGCTATGCAGCGCCGCATGGAGCTTGGCAATCTCGGCTTTTTTTAACCGGCCGGGCGATGGACGCGTGCCGACGTCGGCCTCGGTCAAGATTTTGTCGGCCCCCGTCACGCCCAGGCCCGAAAATGTCATCGTCAGAAATTGACGAAGGGTCCGAGCATCGCTTTGCCCAAGCAATTCGGTGAGCGTGTCCAAGCTCACTCGCTGCGCCGTCGGCGTGCCGCCGAACGCGAGCGCGGCTTCGATCACAAAGGGATTGCCGCGATACACGGCCGGCGGGCGAGTCGCGGCGGCGTAAAATTCGCCCGGCACGACGTGATGCAATCCTTTGAGCAAAAGCGCCTCGCCGATCGGCGAAATGCAATCGGTAGCCGGTGGGCTGATCTTCGTTTGCTGGATGGCCTTATACAGAGCGTCGGCTTCTTGCCGGCCGACCTTCGTCGTGCCCGATCTGCCGCTGAGGCCGGCCGTGTCGCATAATTTTTTGGCGACGGCCGGAGTCACTCGCGAAAACGCCGTCGTAAGAAATTGCGTGAGCGAGCCCTCCTTGTTTTCTTTGAGCATGGTCAACAGCCGGCCGAGCTCGACGCCATACGGATGGGGCTTGATCTCCTTCGGCTCGGGCGGAAGCTGCTTCGTCGAGCGCTCAAAAATTCGCTCGCCCCCTTCGGGGTCTTTGTAATGCAGGCGGACGTGCGGGTTGGCGATGGCCGTCTGCTCGAGATATTCGTCGACGCTGCCGCGCCCCCGCTGATAGCGACCCTCGAGCTCGATCGTGACCCGGGTCCCGTGAACGATCTCCTCGCCTGAGCCGCTCTTGCCGACCCATTCGATCCCGTGATCGGCGATATACTTTTCGCCCGCATGGCCCGCGGGGATGTCGACCCCGTCTCCCTTGCCGTTGAGAATCTCCGGCTTGTTGGACTTGGTGTCGATCTGAATTTCGTAGTAATGGGTCGGCTTGCGCTGCGAGATCTTGGAAATGATCTTCACCGGCTTGCCCGTGGTGAGCACGCCGTACATTCCCGCGGCGCTGATGCCGATGCCCTGCTGACCGCGGCTCATCCGTAGACGGTGAAACTTCGAGCCGTAGAGCAGCTTGCCGAAGATCAGCGGAATTTGCTTCTTGACGATGCCGGGCCCATTGTCCTGCACGCCGATCTTGAAGCAGTTGGTCCCCGTGCCTTCGATATGCACCCAGACTTCGGGCAGGATGCCAGCCTCCTCGCAGGCGTCGAGCGAATTGTCGACCGCTTCCTTGACGGTGGTCAGCAGTGCTTTTCGTGGATTGTCGAACCCGAGCAGATGGCGGTTCTTGGCAAAGAACTCGCTGACGCTGATGTCGCGCTGCGCGGCAGCCATCGATTGGGCGGTCGCCCGGCGACGGCGCGGGCGGCGCCGGCCGTTGCCGGCAGATGATTCGTCGGAGTCGTGTTCGTCCGCCGCATCGCCATTTTTTTCGCTGCCGTTTTCAGCGATTTCGTTTTCGTCGACCGATTCCTCAACTTCCGCGGCGCCTTCGGCGGACGTGGCATCGCCGTCATCGGCGTCGGCCTCATCGACTTCGGCGATAGCGGCGCCGTTTGATCTCGCGCCGTTCTGACCTGAGGCGGCGGCCGTTCCATCACGAGCGGCTACGCGGCGAGATAGCTTTTTCGCCGGTACTTTCTCGGATGCTTCGGAGGAGGGTATTGGCTTCGAAGACGGTTTATTTGAAGCTCGAATCAAGAGTCAGACTCCGTTAAGGACTCACAAGACGGGGACAACGGCGGCCAACAGGCCGGTCGGCCGTAACTCGTTCCCGTGACGCCGGATAGATTGTTCCGGTCAGGCGAAGGTTAGCAATTATAACGGCTGTGCGAGCCTAATCTAGCCCGACTTCGCCGTTAAGAGCGGCACTCTAGGACGATCTGGCATATCCGCTACAGGAAGATTCACCAGCCGCGGGGAACGGAGACGAGATTGAGTTTGAAAGCAACTCGGGCTCGCCCTGTCGCCCACAGGCGCGAGGCCCAGCGCCGGAGCGGCGCAGCGTGGCGCCGCCCGCGATACGAGCCTGATGGAGGAGCCGGACTCATGGTCAAGATATTGCGTCTGTCGTTGAGCGTTGCGGCGATCGCCGTCGCATGGAGCCTGATCGGTGGCCGTCACGCGGCCGCGCAAGATTATTGCAGCCGAGGCTTCACTCCCGATCTGTTTTACAACTACTACGTCGGGCCGGTTCCGTGCGGCAGCGCCGGCGCGGTTGGCGCCCAATTGTATGTTTCGCCCCGGCCTGTTCCGCCGTTGGTCGGGCAGACCTACATCACTTATCAGCCGCTGGCCCCGCAGGAATTCCTCTACAAGCACAAACGGACCTATTACACGCCGAATGGCCCTTACGCGCCCGTAACCAAGACGCACGTCTGGTGGTACTAGTCGATTCGCGTCGCCGCGAACCAGCATTCAAGCTAATTAAATCAAAGGTGATTTCATGAAAACCATGTTGCTCCGCGGCTTGGCCGTTTGCGCCGTGTCGCTTTGTGGGTTGGCCAGCATATTGTCGGCCGCCGAACCTTATCCGTATATCTACCGCCACAGCGAGCACATGCCCTGGCACGGGGCGTATGCGGACCAAGAGTATCAGCAGCCGCTGGCGCTGGTCGTGCCGCCGACCGTCGGCTTGCAGACGCAATACCACTGGGGCGTCGGCGGCAAGCGGGTCACGCCGATCTATCATCAATTCGGTCGACCGTATCCGATGGCCGGCGGTTTTGTCGGCCAAGGTTTCCGCCCGACGCCGCAATGGCCGAGCGACACGACCCAATTCGGCGTGTACTACATCCGCGGCCCTTGGTGAAAAAAGGGGTTAGAGGCTAGGGGGCTGGGGACCAGGGAGGACGGCTGCGCCGGCTCATATTTTTTATTCCTTTGCCGCCGAAGGCGGCGACTGCGTCGTCCCTAGCCACTATGGCGGAGCCATGCGAAGCTCCCCCTGACCCCAAGTCCCTCTGGAATTTGACCCCGAGTCCCTCTGCAGCTCCAATTTTAGGTCTCAACCGAGCCATCATCCGCGGTGGTAGACTTTTCGGCGCCGCCGGAGCTTGGCGGCGAATTGTTGTCGGATTTGCCGGCGCCCGGTTTCGCCGCTTCGGGCTTTACGACTTGCGGCTTAATTGCGTCGGAGTTGTTCGGCGGCGGAGGCAGCGGGGCGCTGTCGTTGGCCGGACCATCGGCGGGAAGTTGGCCGTTGTTCTTAAGAAGCGCGGCCGCCAGTTTGTCGGTCGGCGTTTGCTCGACCGCCATTGTCAGCTCTTCCATGGCGGCCGATTGATGCCCGGTCATCAGGTAGTGATAGGCCCTGAGAAATCGGGCTTCAGCCGCCTTCGGATTGTCGTGCGAATATTTTTCGAGCGTCCGAAGCTGGCCGGTGTAGGTCTCGTCGTTGCCATAATAGTTGTAGAGCGTGTCCCAGGTCGCCGCCGGACCGAGCGCTAGGGCCGCGTGGGCTTCGATCGCCGCGCCCCGGTAATCGCCTGCGGCAAACAGGCTGAGCGACATCAGCTCATGGGCCTTGGGATTCTTGGGCGATTCGATGGCCGCGTGGCTCGCCAGACGCATCGCGTCGCGATATTGTCCGCCGCGAAACGCGGATTCTGCTTGGGCGTAGAATTCCGCGCCATCCGGTGAAGCGTCTTTCGGTTGAGGCCCGCCATATTGGTTCTGCGCGACTTCCGGCTGACTCTCCGTAGGCTGAGTCTGGTAGTAAGCAAAGTAAGGCGAACCGTATTGGTACGGCGCCAAGCCATTATTGACGGGATAGTAGTTGTAATAGTCCCAAGACGGAAACCAATACGTGCCAGACAGAAGTAGCCGCGGATAATAGGGCCAGTAACTGTGATGATGGTCCCCCCAGTCGTTATGATCGTGGTCGCCATGATCGTGGTCGCCATGCCAATCGCGATCGCCGTGTCCATCGTGTTCGCCCTGACGCCAACTGCTTACGCTGCGATTCCAAGATTCGCCGTGACTGCTCAAACGGTCGAAGCTGCCCAGACTGTGGCTCATGGAATCGATGCCGCGCGACCCGCGGTCGAACTGCGAACCGACGTGCGCCGACGACGATCGGCCATCGCTATTGGAGAAGACGCCGTGCGACTGGGGCGCGAACGATCGCGAGTCGATGCCGCGGCTGCTTGAGAAGTTGCTCGCTGAGCCGCTTGAAAAGTGCGATCCACTCGCGCCGCTCATGCCGCCGACGCTACGACTACCGCCGCTGCCGGTTGCAGCGTTGAAACCACCGCTCCGACCACCACCCCCACCGCCGCTAAAGCCGCCACCGCCGCCGCCACCTGCGTGGCCACCACCGCTGGCTCCCCATGCCGCGTTTCCGGCGAACCCAACCGCTAAGACCAGAGCCGCGATCGTGAGCGGCCACTTGCATCGCCTCATGCCGGACATACTTTGTCTCCCCAATTTCGCGCATTCTTCCGGCGAGCAGAAATTGCATCGCGCCCGCCAGTTGTTAAACTCACGCCGAATTCATTATATACGGTCTAGGGGCGCCACCGCTCGCTTTTGGTTCGATAGTTCGCAGCTTCGGGGTGTCGGTTAATCAAGAAGTGCCTTCAACCGGTATAGGTGGCCAGTCCGAGGTGGCCAGGGCTGGAGACGCTTCGCCGAAGCCCCGGAGAGGCGCCCCCGCCGGTGCGCTGCGCGGTCCGATCCCGCCATCGTGCGCTCGTTGCAATCGCCGGCCGGTCGATTATATTCAGTCTACTGGCCCGCCAAGATCGATAGACTTTGTCCCCGCCGCAGGTCTTAACTCGCGATCCCTCGCCTCGATGACGGTTCTATTTTTCCGTCAATTGGACGGCCAGGCGTGGGGTGATCGCACAAAAGCGATTTGACTTCCCCGGTTCTTCGTAGAGTTATCGAGCTGCTTGACAACTCATACAATCCAACGCCTTTTTATCCACGACAACGAGAATTGACTATGACGACCCCTAGCGCGTTTCGAGTTCGACGAGCCATGGCGTTCGGTTGCTGGCTGTTGTTGCCACTGGTGGCGCGATCGACCGCGAGGGCCGCTGCGCCGGAAAAGGCTAAATTCGCCAGTCCGGTCGTCAACTCGGCCTCGCCGGGACACGCCGTCGACATCGATGTCGACATCACGGGCGCCAAGCAGCTTTATCTGATGGTCACCGATGCTGACGACGGCTTCACCGCCGATTGGGCCGATTGGATGGAGCCGCGACTCGTTGGCGAAAAGGGAGAGCTCAAGCTGACGGACCTGAAATGGAGATCGGCCGTCTCGGGTTGGCAGCGGGTGAACGTCAACAAAAACGTCAACGGGGATCGGTTATCCGTGCATGGTCAGCCGGTGCCCTATGGTATCGGCACGCACGCCAATTCGCTGATCGTTTACGATCTGCCGGCCGGATACACCCGGTTCAAGGCTCGCGGCGGCTTGGACGTCGGGGGAACCAATCAAGGGAGCCCATCGGCCACGAGCGTGTGTTTCCTGGTGTTCACCGAGAAACCCAGCGCCCATGTCCTGGCCAAGGTATCGCAGACCAGCAGCGGCGCCGGCGCGGCCGATCACGACCCGGCCAAAGCGACTAGCTGCTTGGATACCCCCGACGACTTAGAGGTGACGCTCTTCGCCTCGGAGCCAATGATGAGCAACCCGACCGATATCGATGTCGATCCGCAAGGCCGGGTCTGGGTATGCGACGTGCAAAACTATCGCGGCCACAACGGCATGCGAAAGGAAGGGGACAAGATCCTGATCCTCGAAGACACCAAGGGCGAGGGAAAGGCGGACAAGGCGACCACCTTCTATCAGGGCCGAGATGTCGACGCGGCGCTTGGTATCTGCGTGCTCGGCAAAAAGGTGATCGTCTCCTGCACGCCGAACATTTTCGCGTTCGAGAACGACGGCACGGACAAAGTCGCTAAGAAATCGCTGCTGTTCACCAATCCCGGTCAAGCCCAGCACGATCACGGCGCCCATGCGTTCGTATTCGGTCCCGACGGCAAACTGTATTTCAACATGGGCAACGCCGGGCATGGCATTTCCGACGAACACGGCAAGCCGATTGTCGATCTGGAGGGAAACGTCGTGAGCGGCGACGGCAAGCCGTATCGACAAGGCATGGTATTCCGCTGCAATCCCGACGGCAGCCAGTTCGAAGTGCTCGCTCATAACTTTCGCAACAACTATGAAGTCGCCGTCGACAGTTTCGGCACGCTTTGGCAATCGGACAACGACGACGACGGCAATCGCGGCGTGCGAATCAACTATGTCATGGAGCACGGCAACTATGGCTATACGGACGAGATCACCGGCGGCGGTTGGAACGACGACTACGTCGATCGCCCCAAAGAAATCCCGCTGCGACATTGGCATCTGAACGATCCGGGAGTCGTGCCGAATCTGTTGCAGACGGGCGCGGGCGCCCCCTGCGGGATTATGATCTACGAGGGTGGGCTGCTTCCCAAGGTGTTCCAGAATCAGATAATTCACACCGATGCGGGGCTCAATATCGTCCGCGCCTATCCGGTCAATTCAGACGGCGCTGGCTACAAGGCGACGAGTGTCGACCTGCTGTTTGGCGCTCGCGATCAATGGTTCCGGCCGTGCGATGTGTGCGCCGCTCCGGATGGCTCGCTTTTTGTCGCCGATTGGTACGATCCGGGCGTCGGGGGCCACGCCCAGGGGGATTCGGACCGGGGGCGAATTTTCCGCATCGCGTCCAAGGGGAGCAAGTACGTCACGCCGAAGTTCGATTTTACGACCATCGACGGCGCGATTGAGGCGCTCAAGAATCCATGCTTGTCGGTCCGATTCCTAGCGTGGAACAAACTGCACGACGAAGGCGCCAAGGCCGAGTCGGCGCTGGATAAAATGCTAGCCTCCGACAACCCACGATACCGCGCTCGGGCACTCTGGCTGTTGACGAAGATCGACGGCGTCGCGGCGAAGTACATCGACAAGGCTCTAGCCGATGGCGATCCGGATATTCGCATCGTCGGACTTCGGTCGGCCCGGCAATTGAAAATGGATCTTTTACCGCTGGTTGCGAAAGTGGCTCACGATCCGTCGGCGCAAGTGCGTCGCGAATGTGCGCTCGCCCTGCGGCACAACGAATCGCCGAAGGCGGCGGACCTCTGGGCCGAACTCGCGACGCAGCATGACGGCAAGGACCGCTGGTATGTCGAAGCGCTGGGGATCGGAGCCGATAAGCAATGGGATTCGTTCTTCGCCGCTTGGCTCAAACGAGTCGGCGCCGATTGGAATAGCCCTGCCGGCCGAGACATCGTGTGGCGCAGCCGTTCGCCCGAGGCGCTGCCGCTGCTGGCGAAGTTGATCGTCGATCCGGCCACGAAACCGGAAGAGCGGCTGCGATATTTTAGGGCGTTCGATTTTCATACGGAGCCGACGAAGCAGGCCGTTTTGGCCGGGCTGCTCGGCGCCGGTGGTTCAGCCGATCAAGGCGCGATCGCAACGCTAGCTCTGCGGCAAATGCACGGCGCCAATCCGAATTCTCCCGAGTTCAAGGCGTCGCTCGCGAAGTCACTCGACGCTTGCCGCGGGACGGACCAGTTCTTGGATCTGGTGAGCGCCTATCGAATTCCGGGTCGCGAAGACGATCTGCTCTCGATGGCATTGGCCGATTCGAGTAGCACCCGGGGCGTGCGGGCGGCAAAGTTGCTCCTTACCAACGCGGGCGCCGCTCGATTTCAAAAACCGCTCTCCGCGGAAGATGCCGAAGCGGAGAAAGCCGCGACCGTGCTTGGGCTGACGCAAGAGCGCGGGGCGGTCGATTTGCTACAGCCGATCGTGCTGGATAAAAAGCGTTCCGCGGCCATCCGTGGCGCCGCGATCGCGGCGCTGGGGCACAGTCGGTTCGGAGAAATGGCGCTTTTGGGTTTGGCCTCGAAGGGCCTGATTACCGTGGACATCCAATATCCGACCGCGAAGGTCCTTCAAGCGTCGGCGGATAGTCGAATTCGCACGGAGGCCGCCAAACTGCTTAAGATGCCCGAGCCGGCGGGAGGCAAGCCGCTGCCGCCGCTGCCAGAGTTGGCCAAGCGGCGCGGCAACGTCGAGCATGGGAAAGTGGTGTTTGGCACGACCGGCACGTGTGTCAAGTGCCACACGATCGGCGGCGTCGGCAAGGAAGTCGGCCCTAATCTCACCGAGATCGGCGACAAGTTTCCCCGCGACGCGCTGTATGAGTCGATCCTCTTCCCCAGCGCGGCGATCGCCCACAATTACGAGACTCACCGCGTCGAATTGCAGAATGGCAATGTCGTGCAAGGCATTGTCATCAGCGACACGGCCGACTCGCTGTCGATTAAGACGATCGACGCGATCGTGCAGACTTACAAGAAGAGCGAGATCGCCGACAATTCGGAAATCAAAATCTCGCTCATGCCGGCCGACCTGCAGAAGCTGCTGACGCCCGAGGATTTGATCGACGTTGTGGAGTACTTGACGACGTGCAAAAAAGCGAAGTAGCCGATCGCCTATGCAGCCGCGGCATCCTGCCGCGGAGTGCGTTTTGCCAATTCAAATTACCTTGCGCGGTACATCCACAGATAGTAACTCCGCGGCAGGATGCCGCGGCTATGTAATCACGAGTGCAGCGCCACTGCCGGTCGCTCCACGCGACTCTCCGCCAATCGCGTGTCGATCTTGAGGCGAATCGTCGTGCTCCAGCGGCCGTCAGCGTCGGGAACCACGCGCCAGTGCGGCTCGACGACTACCGACTGGTGCACGAGCTCGAAGCCCCCTTCGGATTGGCTGACCGTCTCGATGGGATAAGTCCAGACTCCGGTCGGCCGGGCGAACGCCAGTTGTACGTCGATGCCCAGCCACTCGTCCGTTAAGCCGAGGTCGCGAGCGTCGATCAAATCCAACCGCGTGCCGAGATGCCCCATTCGCCGGCCGTTATGAACGCCGCTGCCGTGGAAATACCGATCGTCGGCGCCGGTCGGTAGACCCGCGAAGTTGAATTCCACGGCGAACTGCAGCGGACGATTTTGCGGCAGCCCCTCGATTACGTAGCCGATCTCCAGTTCGCTCGAGCCGGCGTCGAGCGTGACGCCCTTGGTGATTTTCACTGGAATGCCGTACACGTTTCCTTGTCGCGTGAGCAGGACCTGGATCCGGTTCGGGTTGCGGCGCAGCTTGCCCTCGAACGGCAGCGAGACAAAATCTCCGCGCTCGGCCGCCTCGCCCCGCGCGATCGCGCCATGCGTCACGCCGTCGTCGTACCAATGATCGATCAGGCTCTTGCGCAGATGTTGGTCGTATTGAATCATGTTTTCCAGCCCGGCTTGCTTGAATTTCACGGGCGAATTGGCGTCGATGACGCTGCCGCCGGCGGCATGGGGCCCGGCCAACACTTGGCGATGATAGGCCTCGGGCCGACGACTCAGCGTGGCCAGTAGGTTGTGGCAGATCGACCGGACGTCGAGTTCATACAACTGGCCCCCGCGGCTAGGCGAGAGGAGGGCCACGAGCTTGTCGTTGGCTAGCTCCACTTCCGGACGACCATCGAGATCCAGATCGTCGGTGATCGCTTCGACCCAGTTGGCGCCGCGATTCACGGCGCGATCGAGCAGGTTGTCGGCCGCGATCAAATGGTTGTAGATCGCGTTCCGCAGATGCGGCAGATACGTGCCGCCAAATGCTCCGTGCCAATACGCGCAGTTGCATTGGCCGCGATACAACTCAGTCCGCGCGGACCTGATGAGTTCGCTGTCCATTCCCGAGTCCACCAAGTTTTGCAACCGGCGACTGACCATCATCATCCGCGAGTACATCTCATTGGTCTCGGGATAACGGATCTTGAAATTCCGCCAGTAACCGCCGCGAACGAACCGGGCGATTCGCGGCCAACGCGGGTCGGACTCCAGCTCGCGCCGGGCCTGCTCGTATTCGGCCAATTGCTCCGGCGGCAATACCCATTCGGTCATTTCTCGGTAGCTACCCTCGGGCAGATACACCTTGCCAAGCGGCGCCACGGTGTCGATGACCTCCGAAGGCGTGGTCATCTGGATCCAGTGTTGATTGTCGGCAAGCAATTGGAAGAATTGCCGGAGCCAACCGCGATCGAAGACATTGAGCTTCGTTTCCGGCCAGACTCCGAATTTTTCTCCGTCGTCGGCGAATACGGCCACCGCGCCCGGATGCTGCTCGGATAGTTGGGCGAGATAGTCGATGCCCGCGTGCACATCGGCGAAGGGGATGACATAGCGCAGCCGCTCGCTGCCGGGAAACACCCGCAAGATTCGGCTGTCGTCCTCGGTAATGTAATAGCCGTGCAATTGATCGGCGTTGAGGCCGGCGGACTTGAAATGCGAATCGTCAAGAATGGTGTAATCGATGCCCGCGTCGACCAGGTCGCTGGTCAGGCTTTGCTCCCACACGCGTTCGGGAATCCACATCCCGCGGACTTCGGCGCCGAGGCGGTTTTCGAGCCATTCCTTATACGTGCGGACTTGGCCGATCCGATCCCGCGACGGGATCATCGCCAAAATCGGTTCGTAAAAGGCGCCGCCGATGATCTCGATCCGCCCGGTCGCCACGTGCCCGGCCAAACGATCCAGATAATCCGGATGGTTCGCGTCGAGCCACTCCATCAGCGGACCGCTCGTGTGCAGAGCGATCTTCAGGCTGGGAAATTGCTCGAACAGATCGAGAAACAGGCGGTAACTGTCCTGATACGCCTGCTCGAAAACGCCGTCGAAGTTTCCGATCGGCTGATGGTCGTGCAGGGCGAAGATGAAGCGGATCATGCGGCAAACTATTTTCTCGTGGCGTGGCGAGCGGGGGGCGTCAGCCCCCTGTCCCCAACTCAACCTTCACTGAGAGGTCTAAGAATCGAACGAACGCGGAATTCTAAGCACGTGCTCGTCTAGCGGCTACAAACGAACTTTCCGCAAACCGAGCCAGCGAAGAATTCAAACTACGACCGCTAAAACTGGGCTTCTTCCCGTTGTCCGAAAAACGAGGAAACATATCAATACCCATATCACTCATTTACGCGTCGCCGGCAAAAAAATTTGACTCGCCAGCGGCCGGCGCACGCTTAAAGCTTTCGCAATCGATAGGATCGGAACGCGCGGGGCCAAACCCGCTTTCCGACCGATCGCGGCTAGCGGGTCGTGGAGGCAGCGAGGGACGCTTTGAGGGGAGCGGCTTCTTCGACGTCTCGGAGAAAGGCGGCCGCTTCCTCGGGTGGCGCGGGATTGATGTAGAAACCGGTCCCCCACTCGAATCCCGCGATGTTCGTCAGACGCGGAATGATCTCGATGTGCCAGTGATAATGGCCCATCTCGGGCACATTGAGCGGCCCCGTATGCAGGATGTAGTTATACGCCGGCCGATCGACGGCGGCCTCGATCCGCGCAATCACTCGGCGCATGACCCGAGCCAAGTCGTCCACCCCCGACTTCTGGATGTTCTCGAAGTGGCTGGAATGCATCTTGGGCACAACCCAAGTCTCAAAGGGAAACCGGCTCGCGAACGGGCAAAAGGCGACAAAACCGGGCGTATCGAGCACGATCCGCCGCTCATCGGCCAGTTCCTGATGGATCATGTCGCAGAACACGCAGCGGCCGCGATAGTCGTGAAAAGCCTTCGCGCCGGTGATCTCCTCGCGGACATTGACCGGCACGATCGGCGTGACGATCAGTTGGCTGTGCGTGTGCTCGAGCGACGCTCCCGCCGCCGCGCCGACGTTTTTGAAGATCATCCCGTACACCAGCCGAGGATCGCGCTTGAGATCGACCAAACGATCGCGATAGACCCAAAACACTTCGCTCAACTGTCGATCCGACATTTCCGACGTGCTTACCAAATGCTTGGCCGATTCGATGATCACCTCATGGGCGCCGACGCCGCGCATCATGTCGTAGATGCCGTCTCCCCGGTTGCTCAGGTCTCCCTCGACCTGCAGCGCCGGAAACTTGTTCGGGACGACTCGAACTCGCCAACCGGCGCGATTGGCCGCGGCGCCCGGATTGCGGTAGGCGAGAATTTCGCTCGGCGTATTGTCTTCGTTGCCTTCGCAAAATGGGCAAAAGCGGCCACTGTGCAGCGTCGGCTGACTAATGAAATCGTGCGGCCGCTTGGCGCGATTTTTGGCGATAATCACCCACCGGCCGACGATCGGGTCTTTTCGCAAGTCGGACATTGGCGGCGGGGGAGGAAAGACGGGAGTCGGGAGACGGGAGTTACATAGCCGCGGCATCCTGCTGCGCCGTGCCGTTATTGCCGGTTAAAGAATATGCCGACTCAATACCAGCGGATGCTGAACATCCCCCGGCCGACCGGCTTAGTCGCCAATTTCTCCCGCCAGTCGACTGGCTTATACGTGCGGAACACGCGGTCCCAGATGTCGAGACTGATGCCGAAGTTGTAGTGCCACATGTTGTATTCGTGATGGACGAAGTGCGTGGGCATCGCCATCCAGAAACACGCGGCCGGATTTTCGTGCTGAAGCTGGTGCGTATAGGCCGCGAATAGGGCGAACAA
Organism: Pirellulales bacterium; assembly: GCA_038210495.1. Lineage (GTDB taxonomy): Bacteria > Planctomycetota > Planctomycetia > Pirellulales > DATAWG01 > JBBQWR01. Next base: position 67,955 of record JBBQWR010000018.1, on the reverse strand, counting down.
GATGCAGCCCGTAAACCAACCAATTCCGGCAGGCCACGAAATAAAAAACGGCGGAATCAGGATCCAAAACGACGGCCGCAGATAATCCCAAAATTCCTTGAGGACTCCCTGCCCCTCGTTGACCGCGTGATGATCGCGATGAACTTTGCCGACCCAGCGCCATTGGTGGAGAATGCGATGCGCCCAATACTCGAGGAAGCTGGAGACGATCAAACCTCCCAGGAAATAGAGCAATCCTGTGACGACTCCATTCCGGTCCATCGGCGTTCCTTTTTGGTTGAGGGCTGGGGATTGGTGGGGCGGCTAAACTTGCCAGAGCAGCATTTCGAAGTCGGGCGAGGGGACCGCCGTTTCGATGGCGCCTTCGTGCGGCGCCCGTTCAATCACCTCGTCGTTCTTCAGTAGCTCTACAACGAAGTGTACCGGATCATCGGCGCTTACGGCCAGACTCCGCCACGGAATCGCGATTTCGAGAATCGAATCCGACGCGGCGGCCAAACCGGTGACGCTGGCCGGAACGTCGTGATTGAACAATTGGGCCACCGGCGCCTGTTGCGACGGTCGCACAACCAGTAGCTCAAAATGGTCCGGTTTGTGGAACGACACTCGCACCGCGTCGATATCGACGAATTGCTCTCGGGCGGGGCCGCCATGCGGGTCGATTCGCAAGAATAACCTGTCCAAATCGAACCCGAAATACAGCGATTCGATCCGGCCCGGCGCCACCATGCTCATCGCCCCGCGATCGCCGCGCGGAATAAAATGCCCGGCGCTTAGCCACTCGAAGTACGTTTGCCGGCCGTCGATTTTTACGTCGAGCAGGTCGGTCGGCTCGGTGTAGAGCCGCGCCGGCGAGGCCGTTTCGCGGATCGTTTGCAAAAGCTCGTTCGGCGCCGGATCGTCCAGCGCGATATAGACGTTCTGCAAATGTTTGCGGAACAGTCGATCGAACAGGTCCTGCTGAGCGCTGGTGTGGCTGTCGCCAAACCACCAAAACCAGTCGCTTCCTTCGGCGATTTGCAACTCGCGCGTCGCGATCTCGATTTGCTTGGTCGTCTTTTGCCCGCCGGCGATCGCTTCCTTGAGATGCTCTCGGGTCCGGTGGACATAGTCCCAGGCGCGGTTGCATTCCGAATGGCCGAGCCAAATGCCGAAATTGTGGTTGATCCAGCTACCGGCGAACAGCGTGCCGACTTTGTCCGTGGCTGGATATTGTTTGAGATAATCGCCAATTCGCGTGGGCTTGATCTTGGGATGGCTGGCCCCGCGGCGATACATCTGTCTAAGGAAATCGACGCCGCTGTGGGGATAGTATTCCCAGCAGTTTTCTCCATCGAGAATGATGCTCACCAGCGTGGGCCGTTCTCCGGCGTTGGCGGTTGTCGCCCGACCGATCGCCTCGAGCTTGCCGATTAAATCGTTTACGGCTTGCTCGGCGCCCATTCGCTGATAGTTGAAGCCGATCTGATCGCTCATCGCATGATCGCGGAACACGATCTGAAGCTGCTTTCCCTTTTCTTCCACGCGCCAGGGACGATACAGCCGCTCCGGGTTTCGCAGAAATCCCTGGCCATCGCGCGAGATCCAGCCATCGGTCGAACGCGACAAAATCTCTTCGTCGGTGGCGATCCATTCGATCCCAGCCGCCGCGATCGCCGGGATGATGCTTTGAGCGACGGAACCTTCGGAGGGCCACATTCCTCGGGGTTTTTGGCCAAATATTCGTTCGTGATAAGCGACAGCCATCCGAATCTGCTCGACCGCGTTTTCCGGCGCCCCGTCGAGATGCTTCGGCAGCGCGACGTCCGGCATCGCTTGGCGCGCGAGCCGTTTATCCCAGAGCAACGGCAAAATCGGATGATAGAAGGGAGTCGTCGAAAGCTCTACTTGGCCGCGCTGAGCCAGCTTTTTATGCAGCGGGATGATTTCCTTCAGCAGCTTGAGTTGCTTGACCAGCAGCCACTGTTTTTCCGCTTCCGTCCAGCTCTCTCCCTTGTCGCGAAATTTGGCCAACTCGGGGTCGAGCTCGAACGCGAGCGGGTGAATCCAGGCAAGATTCGACCAGCATTGCAAATCGAGGATGTCGCGCTTCGAGAATCGCTTGGCCGCCTGCTCGGCGGAGTTCACGGCCAGCCCACGTTTTTCGTAAAGCTCGTTGTATCGCGGGTAGGGCCGGATATTGTGCTCCGGATGCACCATAAAAAAATTGTCGAGCAAATAGTGCAGATCGGCGGCGGTCATCCCATCGGCCGGCAACCGTGAGACGCGCAGATGGGCGTCTTCGTGGCCCGCCTCGGTGTAGGCCTGCAGTTGCACGAGCAAGCTGGGAACCAGATTGATCGTGGCCTGAAACTCGGGTACTTCCCAGAGTAACTGCGCCATGCCCCAATAATCCCGCGTGCCGTGCAGGCGAACCCACGGCATCGGATTTTCCCCCGTTAGATCGTCGGGGTAATAGGGCTGATGTTGGTGCCAAAGAACGGCCAGTCGAACGTCGTGCATAGATCAACCATGATCTCTTTTATCCGGGCCGCTCCCGACGCGCTGGGGCGCAAACGCCCCGCGCCGACACCCTGCATAAATCCGGCGGCCAATACGTCATGCCAGCGGTTGGCTCACCGGCCCGTTGCCGACTCCCTGTTGCGTGCGGGCGATCGTCGACTCATACAGCGCCACGTATTGCTTGGCGCTGCGGGTCCACGACCAATCCTCATTCATGCCGCTCGTGATTAGCTTCAGCCAAGCATCGCTTCGGGCATAGCACGACGCGGCCCGTTTCAGCGCGGCCGAAAGAGCATGAGGCGCCGGCTCGTGGAACGTGAATCCGTTGGCCGTTCCGGCCGAAAGCGTTTCCTCGGTCGTATCGACGATCGTATCGGCCAAACCACCAGTCGCTCGCACAACCGGAGGCGTGCCGTATTTCAGGCTGTACATCTGGCTGAGTCCACAAGGCTCGAACCGGCTGGGCATCGCAAAAATATCCGCCGCGGCCTCGATGCGATGAGCCAGCGCATCCGAAAACTGGAGCCGCACGGCCACTTTTTGCGGATGCCGCTGCGCCAAGGTCAACAGTTGCTCCTGATACTTGGTGTCTCCCGTGCCCAGAATCACCCATTGCGCGCGGCTGGTGAGCATCCACTCTTGCATCGCGCCGATCAAGAGGTCGATTCCCTTTTGCTCCACCAATCGGCCGACGAACGCGATCAGCGGCCCGGCCGGATCCGGCGGCAGATTCAATTCGTTCAGCAGCGCGGCTTTGTTGGCAGCCTTTCCGGCGCGGACATCGTCGACGCCATATTGGGTCACCAAGTGCTTGTCGACGGCCGGATTCCACTGTTCGTAGTCGACGCCGTTCAAAATCCCGGAAAGCACGGCTCGGCGATGTTGCAGCACGCCTTCCAGTCCACAGCCGAGCGGCGCCGTTTTGATTTCTTCCGCATAGCGAGGGCTGACCGTGTTGAGCGAATCGGCGAAGACGAGTCCGGTTTTCAGCAGATTCAAATTGCCGAAAAACTCAAGCTGTCGCCAGTTGAAATACTTCCAATCCAATCCCGTAAGCACCATGTCCCAATGCCAAAACGTCCCCTGGTAGGAAATGTTGTGGATGGTCAGCAGCGTGGCGATTTTCTCGAACCCAGGCGTGTTGCGATACTCGATCTTCAAATACGCCGGAACCAGGCTGGTTTGCCAATCGTGAACGTGCAAGAGGTCCACGTCGAGCTTGAGCAGCTTGACGGCTTCCATCACCGCACGGCTGAAGAACACGAACCGCTCGCAGTTATCGCGGTAGTCCTGGACACCTTCGCCGTACAGATTGTCGCGGTCGAAATAGACCGGCTGATCGACGAAATAGACCGGCACGCCGCTAGGCAGCGTGGTCTTGAGGAGTTGTCCCAGGATCTGTTTGCGGCCGACGGCGATGTCCAGATCGACGCCGAGCGGCTCGATTTTGAGCCCGGCGTCGAACACATGGCGGTAGGCCGGCATGATGAGCGATGTTTGATGGCCGAGTTTCGCGAGCGCGCTGGGCAAGGCGCCGCAAACGTCGGCCAAGCCGCCCGTTTTGGCGAATGGAACTGCCTCGCTGCTCGCGAACAAAATCTTCACTGGGGTCACTCCCTGGGGTCGGCACGACCGGCGCAATCGTCGCCGCTTAACCTAACAGAATCGGCCCCGTTTTCAACTCACCCGACGAGGGCTCAGCCCATGCGCGTGGGCCTTGGTCCGATGGGCTGGCAAATGACACCTGGGGCGGGTAGGGCGATCGATGAACTTTTTGGCGCTTTGAGAACACTAAGTTACGGATGCACGCGCCGGGGCCACGAAGGTGGCAAACCACCCCGTTGCGGGCGATTGATAGGAACGCATGTCCGCATGATCGGACCAGATTGCGTAGTCGGGCGCGGAGGACAAGGGTGACATACAAGGTCGGCGATCGAGGAAACCGATGGTTTAGCCGCCTGACAGTCGTTAAGATAACACTCGGCCCTACAGCAAGTTAACTCGATATGCCCGGATAGATTCCGAAGCGGTGGGGCTCGCCGCCATTGCTTGTCCGCGGAAGTCGCCTGGAGACGATTTGCGTGTCGCCGATCGAAATCGAAAACGTCAGCCAACTGTATTTTGGGCGAATTCATCGCGCTGCGCTGGTGCTGACGGGCAATCCCTGGGACGCCGATGATTTGGCCCAAGAGACTTTTTTGATCTTGGCCCGGCAGGCTGACCGGTTCGCGGGGCGAAGCTCGCTGTACACATGGCTCTACGGTATTTTGTTGAACCTCGAACGGCGCGAGCGACGCGGGCTCGGGGCCCGTCGCCGAAAGTTGCAAGTTCTTTGGGATAACGACGGCGCTCAAGATCGATCTTCGCCGGCGGCCGAAGCGGCGCTCGAAGTCGCCGAATGGAAGAAAAGCCTTTGGGCGCAAGTCGCCCTATTGCCGGATGGCCAACGACAAACCTTGATGTTGCGGTTTAGCGAACGATTGTCTTACGAAGAGATTTCGCAGGTCTTGGGATGCCCATTGGGCACTGTAAAATCGCGGATATTTAATGGCTTGGCTTCGCTCCGCGATTTGTTGGCCGCTGAGCATGGCGACCTGTCGCAAATTCCGCTGCATCTGGCTGAAGACGCGGGCCGTGAGGATTTGAATCATGCCATTTGAGCCTCGTCTATTCGACGACGCAAAGTTCGACGACGCGGAGTTCGACGACGCAGAGTTCGACGACTCGTTCGTCGATCTGCCGACTGTCGGCGCGACGGGCGACGAACGTGAGAGCACGCTTCCGCCGGAGCTTATGGCGCTGGGCGACCAGCTTGGCGTCGACGCCGATTTTCTTGCCCGGCGGTTCCCGGCCGGTAGCCAGCGCAAAGCCGAGGAGGTGGCTGCGACTCGAGAGACGTTAGCCTCGAATGTCGCGAGGCGCGGAAACGTGCGCCGGGGTGGCGCCGCGGCGGCGATCATCATTGCCGCGATTGGCGGATGGCGAATTGCCGCTTTGAATCATCAACATAACGTTCCCGCGGTCGACGAGGGGCCTCCGATCGTCGCCGTTCAGCAAGTTACGTCGCCGAGCCGGCAGACGCTGGCGGACGACAACCCGGCCACTAAAGAATTAACGCCAAGGGGCTTCGGGGAATTGACTGGCGCGGAGCAGGAAGCCGTGCTGGACCTGATGCAGGATCAATCGTCTGGGCAAGCACAACTATCGATTTGAAGAACGCCGTTTTACGGTGACCGCTCTGAATATCTATGCTCAAGAACGCTAACTTAACGACACTCGGGTGGCCGGGGCCGGACCGAAGGGAGGTCCCGGTGGCTTGCCGATGCGTTCGAAGAGTCGACCGGTCTCCGGGGCTTCGGCAAGCACGCCTCCAGCCCCGATCCCCCGGCGCCTTCCTAGCGGTTCGGACCCTAAAACGGTCTCTTCTGGCTTTGCTCATAGGCTATTCGGCCTTAATTGGCTTGGCCGGCCACGTATCGGCCGCCGACTCGGATTCCAACGAACGGGCTGCCGAGCGATTGCTCGCGACGACCGTCACGGTCCGATGCACGGCGCTGAAACCGACAAAACCGCTGGTCGCCAGCGCAACGAATTCCGTGTCTGAGGCCGACGAGGTGACAGTCTGTAGCGGAGTTCTCGTCGGCAAGAGCCGAATCGCCACATTTGTCGGCGATCGCGATTGCCTATCGGCACGCTTCCGAGTCACCCTGCCTGCCGGCGAACAGGCCGTCGCAACGCTGCGAGTCGTCGATCACTACAGCGGGCTGGTGCTTCTGAAGCTTGAAACGGCCAATCTGGCGGGGCTGGAATCGGCCACCGAATTGCCGAAAATTGGCGGCGCTGTGCTCACCGCCGCTGCCGCCGGCATCGATCGGCCGGCGGTTTCCGCGGGCATATTGAGCGGCGTTGAGCGTTCGCTGCCCACGCTCGATCTGCCCCCGCTGATTCAATGCGACGTCCGAGCGACCGAGACCTCGAGCGGCGCCGCTCTGGTCGATCGATCGGGCAAATTGATCGGCGTCGTCGTCGCCAACACGGCGCCCGGCGAACGTCCCGGGTGGACCTACGCCGTGCCGGTTTCTCACGTCGAGCGACTGCTGGCCGCGGAAAAAGACGGGCCCGTTGTCGAACTCAAGCGTCGCCGTCCCGCAGTGGGCTTCACTTTGGGCCCGGGCGACAAAGAGGGCGTCGTGCAGGTCGAACGCGTGGAAAATGGCCCGGCGGCCCAAGCAGGAATTCAAAAGGGCGATCTGGTTCTCGAAGCGGACGGGCGGCGGATTCGTAGCGCCTATCAGGCCGTGAATCGCATTATGACCAAACAACCCGGTGACAAGTTGAGCTTGGTCATCGATCGGGGAGGGCAGCGGAAGGCGGTCGAATTGACGTTGGGCGCCGGCGCGACCGCGGTGAGCGATGTCGCTTCGACCGATCCGGCTATCGTGCGAGTGGGGCCACAACTCAGCGTCTCCAGCCTCGATGGCAAACAGATCGCCGTCCGCAATAGCCAGGGAATCGAGGAAGTGGCGGTCAATAGCGCGACTCGCTCGCGACGTGGGCCAGTTACGGAAGTCGACATGCTGCGAATTCAAGTCGATGCGTTCGAAAAAGTCATTCGCAAATTGCAAGGCGAAATCGACGCCCGCAGCCAATCGCAATCCGACACCGAAAAGTTAATTCGGTCTCTAAGGGAAGAGATTTCGCAGTTGAAAAAAGTGCCGGGCGAAGGTACGACGGAAGGTAGATAGGATTTTGGCGGATTTGCAAAACCGGCCGGGCGTTTTCGAATGGATCGGAAATGTTCTGAGTGGCGGGTGAGTTCAGATTGTCGAGTGAGTGTCAGCGTAGCGGGTATGTTCAAAGTGGCGGGCAAATTCAGCGTGGCGGGTGAGTTCAAAGCTTGGCCAGCGCCTTCCCATTAGCCCCAACGGGGCGAAACAAATCAGCCCAGGGCAACGCCCTGGGTTAATGGAAGCGAAACCATCCGAAGCCCTGCAAGGGCGCAACAACCCGGGCATGGTTGTTACGCCCTTGCAGGGCTTTAAAGGCTTTGAAGCAATTTACCCAGGGCGTTGCCGTGGGCTATTTTGTGCTGCCCCTTCGGGGCGAGGGCAGCGATGGGACTGTTAATGTTTTGGAATCCGCGACGTTGATAGCGTGACAGTGGCGCCTTAGCAAGACAACGCAAATAATTTGAATTCACGATCGACTCCGTATGCCCAGCTTCGATTACGCCGCAAAATTCGACCGCGGTCTCTCGTATTCCGACTTCTTGACCCAGTATGGCACGCCGGACCAGCAGCGGCGCTGGGGGGCCGTGCGGCAGGCTGTCGCATTGTCGGACGCACAGAAGCAATTACTCGGCGCCTTCAAACGCGAAATGAAGGTCTTGTGTCTGGCGGGCGCGTGGTGTGGCGACTGCGTGAATCAGTGCCCCATCTTCCAACGTTTCGCCGAAGCGACCAGCACGATCGAGCTGCGGTTGTTCGACCGCGACGCGGATAGTGACCTAGCGAGCGAAATCCGAATCTGCGGCGGCGCCCGCGTGCCCGTGCTCGTTTTTCTGGCCGAGGATGGCCAGCAAGTCGGTTGGTATGGCGATCGCACGATTTCCAAGTATCGGCAGTTGGCCATCGATCAATTGGGCCCGGCCTGCCCGACGGGACTTGTGCCCGAATCGCGATCCATGCTCGAAGCCGTCGCGCAAGACTGGCTCAACGAGTTCGAGCGCGTTCAATTATTGCTGCGGCTATCTTCGCGACTGCGCCAATTGCATAATGATTGACGGCCGAAAGCCGGCCAGTCATTTTTTCTTCAGCGTTCCAGGCGCCGCCATGAATTCATTTGCCAAATTCTCGTCGACGTTAGCCATCGCGTGCCTGGGGCTGGTTTGTTGCTCGGCAATAAGCCCGCGACATCTTCGGGCGAGCGACGCCGCCAAACTGGTCCCCGCGGACAAGGCGCCGACCGCACCGAAGATCGAGCCTAAGATCGCCGATAAAGTTGACGTGCCCAAGGAAGAACCAAAACGAGTCGTCCAAAACAAAGACGATACGCTCGTAATTCGGGCGCGGGACGTCATCGTTCACGGCGCCCGCGTCCGTTACGAGAAAGACAAAGACACGATCGGCTATTGGACCAACGTCGCCGATTGGGTGAGTTGGAATGTTGCGATCGAGCGACCCGGCAAATTCAATGTCGTCGTCGAACAGGGCTGCGGCAAGGACAGCGGCGGCAGCGAATACACGATCGAAATCGGCGATCAAAAAGTTTCGGACCGCGTGCAGGACACCGGCAGCTTTGCCATCTTTCATATTCGCAATCTGGGCGCGATCACGATCGACAAGCCGGGCGACTACCGGATGTCGGTCAAACCGACCAGCAAGCCGGGGCTCGCCGTAATGGATCTCCGCACCATTTGGCTCAAGCCAATCAAGCCCGCGGCGAGCGATTCTAAATGAGCGATCTGCCGCCACCGAGGATTCTCGCCGAGGGGAAGTACTTGCGACTGGTCGCCCGCGGCCATTGGGAGTACGCGGAGCGAACCTCGGCGACCGGCGCCGTGACCATCGTCGCGCTAACCGACGATCGTCGGCTCGTGCTGGTCGAGCAATTTCGCATCCCGCTTTCGGCGTCGGTGATCGAGTTGCCAGCAGGTCTGGCCGGCGACATCGCGGCCGAGGGAGACCTTTCGCTTGAGGAATCCGCTAGGCGTGAGCTGCTCGAAGAAACCGGCTACGACGCTCTTGAAATGCAATACCTCATGTCCGGTCCCACATCGGCAGGTCTCTCGAACGAAGTCGTAACGTTCTTCCACGCCACGGGACTGAAGCGATTGCACGCAGGCGGCGGCGACGAGCACGAACGAATCACCGTCCACGAGCCGCTGCTCGATCACATCGACGATTGGCTTGCCGAGCAATCCCAGGCGGGTCTGCTGATCGACCCCAAGATTTTTGCGGGCATCCGCCTCATAAGGGATCGTTGAACGCGGATGTATTTTGGAACACTCCATCGGCAGCGACCAAAGACGCATATCCCGCGTGCGATACGCCAGCCCAATCGGCCGCCGGATCAGGCGAAAAAACGAGCCATCCCGGTCTCATCCCCCGCTTGCAGTCGATGCTAGCCTAACCGCAAATCCTATCTGAGCGGCAAGGTTCAATCGCCCTTGCACGGCAGGTCTTTCGCGACCGGAAAAGCTTTCCCGGGCGCATGTGCCCTAAGCGCCTATTGTAGCGAGACGGCTCATAAAAGCGTCAATTCGCTCATTCCGCGCGGCCGATAGCTAATTTTGCGTGAGGAACCTAAGTCGAATTGTATCCCAGTTTACGACAACGTGGCGGCTGAGGTCACGCGAAGTCCGCTTCACCCGCAAGAAGCGTCCAAGCTAGACGAACCAGCCGCTGGCGGCGTTGTCGCCCACCGTGTTTGCTTTTGGTGTTGCCGTCGGTCAATTGCCAATCGTCGGCGTTGTCGATGTCTCGCCGCAAAGGAGTTAACGATGACCAAGACCCTCAGAATGGCGATCGTGCTGGCAGCGATCGCCGGCGGCATGCCTGCCGCCTGGGCTCACGCCCAAACCAGCCAGTCCGGCGCGGTCGCTCAGACCACGTACGTGGACTACTACGCCGGCGAGGAGCCGGCCAAGTCGCCTAGCGACAAGCCCCCGGTCGCCCCAGCGGCCCCGGCGCCTGCCGCACCTGGCGCTCCGGCCGCGGCGACAGCCACCGACAGTGGCGTCGCGGGTTGCTCGACCTGCGCCGCCGCCGCGAGCGACGCCGGCTGCGATTGCTGCAAGCTGGATTGCCCGGCGCAGGAAATCAACCGCCTGTTCGCCGACAATTGTTGGCTGAAATGCCACGACGTGGCGGTGACTGGCTTCTTCGAAGTTGGCTACGCCTCGCACGACGGCCGCCGCAATCCGGACGGCTTCAACGGCGTGGACGGCTTCAACGATCGGGACGACGAGCTCCAACTCAATCAGTTCTACACGACGATTCAGAAGGCGCTGAAGAACAACGATTGCTGCTGGGATTGGGGTTACACCGTGGACACCCTTTACGGCTCGGATTATCGTTACACGCTGTCTCGAGGCCTTGACGCCCGCGACGACGGAACGCCCAAAATCCATAGCGACGACCGTCGGTTCTATGGCTTGGCAATCCCGCAGGCGTACGTGGAATTCGGGACGAGCCGGCTGTCGTACAAAGTCGGTCACTTCTACACCCTGCTGGGCAACGAAGTGGTTCCGGCGATCGGCAATACGTTCTACTCCCACACCTATACGTTCCTTTACGCAATTCCCTTTACCCACACCGGCGCCAACGCCATCTGGAAGCCGAACGATCAGCTCACGTTGGTCGGCGGCGTGAACAACGGCTGGGATAACTTTAACGACGTGAACGAAAACCCCAGCGCCACCGGCGAAGCGATCTTCACGGCGAAAGACAAGCACACCACCCTGACGTTCGCCTTTCAAGACGGCAATGAGCCGGTCGTTAGTACCGGCAACCCGGCTGGCGATCCTAATTCGCATAGAAACCGGTTCGTCAATACGATCGTGTTAAGCCACGATCTCAACGATCGCCTGAGCTATGAGGCCGATAGCACGTTTGGCGCTCAGACAAAGGGCGAATCCGAAGGCGACACGTCCACCTGGGGTGGTTTGTCAGGGATCGCCACCTATAAGTTGAACTGTTGCTGGACCGCCGGCACGCGGATGGAATGGTTCCGCGATACGGACGGCACGCGAGTCGCGCCGGTCGGAGATTTTGGCACGCCTAACGGCAACGCCGCCTCAGCGGGCGGGTTTGCCGGTAACTTCTACGACCTCACGATGGGCCTGAACTATCATCCGAACGCGAACCTCCAGGTTCGTCCGGAACTTCGGTACGATTGGTTCACCGGCCAATACTTGAACGGCGTAGAGCCGTATCACGATGGCCGATCGAACCACCAGTGGATCGGCTCGATTGACGCGATCCTGCAGTTCTAAAGCCCTGTTCGACTTGGGCGGAACGCAACCCGAAAGCAGAATCGCCGCGGCAAAGTGCCGCGGCGATTTTTTTGTGCGCGCGTCCGGTCTGATTCACTGACATCGTTGCGGAATCCTGCTGCGTCGTCGAGCCCCGCGCGTTTTTTAGTCGCCGCCCCCCCGCGCCCACCAGTTTGTCGCCGACATAACGCCCTCAATGCTATTGTCGCGGCCCGATGCTTGCTTTCGCATCGTTCACTGCATGGGAAGCGGGCAGTGAATATTTGCGGCGAGTGTGAATTCCAGTTCACCGATCGGCGCCGTAAATTTCTAAGCCATTCTCCGCCAATAACATACGGTTGTCTTGCTGCCGCCGTTTGAGGCCCGCAATCGTCCTGGCACGGTGCTTGCTAAGAAGGGAAAACAACAAAGTCGCTCGTAGGAACAGAGCGACCGCAAAAGCACAATCTTATCGCGAGGCGGCAATCTTCGATACGCGTGTGCGGGTGTGTCGCAAGTTGCAACCAGGAGATAGTTGGGCATCTCCTTCTGGGTTGGTGGGTGGGATGGTCTGACCCGGAGCAACTTGCGACACGCCATTTTTTCTCAATCCCGCAATCGGGCGCGACGTGTCCCCTCGATATTCGTTAACGAGAACTTCGGCTCTTGCCTGGGCCAGAAGGATGCCCCAACGGCTTGGGTGGGTTTTCCGCCTAACCTGCCCAGGCCGGGGCATTTCTTTCTATTCTTATCTTCCCAAGGATCGTCTATACGCGCATTGTCGGGCGATCTCGTCGACCGACACGGCTCTTGAGCCAACGGCGCACCTGAACTACGATCAACGTTGACTCACTGAGCTAGCGGTTCGGCCCCGCAGAGGTATCGCGTCCAATGAAGTTGATCATTGCCATCATCCAGCCCAGCCGTCTCGAAGCGGTGAAAGCTGCGCTGACGGAAGTCGAAGTCTTTCGGCTTACGATCATGGATGTCCAAGGCTTCGGCCGGCAGAAGGGGCACACCGAGGTCTATCGGGGCCACGAGATTTCGGTGAACTTGCTGCGAAAGGTGCAACTCCAGATCGCCGTGAACGACGAGTTCGTCGAGCCGACGATCCACGCGATCATCAAAGGGGGCCGGAGCGGCAAGGCCGGCGAGATCGGCGACGGAAAAATCTTCGTACTGCCGCTGGAAGATTGCATCCGCATCCGCACCGGCGAACGGGGTAGCGAGGCTATTTAGCCCGTTCCCCTCTGTTCGGCCGTTCTCTGATGGGCTTTTCACCGGTCGCTTGCTTTACGCTGGGCCGTTCGCTGTTTAAGATGCGCGCCACCAGCCCGAGGTCGCATTTCATTCAAGGAGCCGCCCGACTTTCGCCGGCGTCCGTCGATGGCAGACTTTTCTTTCGGTTCGGCGGCCAAACCGCTCGGCAAGCTCGACCGTCCGTGGTGGCGCGAGCTCAATCGCTACCACTGGTTCGTCTTATTGGTCGCGGCCCTCGGCTGGATGTTCGACTGCCTGGATCAGCAACTCTTTGCGCTGGCCAGAGCCCCTGCCATGGCCGAATTGCTCAAAGGCACGGGGCTCGATGTCAACGCCTATAGTGGCTATGTCACCGCCGTATTTCTCATGGGCTGGGCCAGCGGCGGGATCATATTTGGCATCATGGGCGATCGCGTCGGTCGAGCCAAGACGATGATGATCACCATTTTGATTTACTCGGCCTGCACGGGGCTCAGCGCGCTGTCGTACTCGGTTTACGATTTCGCGGCGTATCGCTTTATAACCGGTTTGGGCGTGGGTGGAGAGTTTGCCGTCGGAGTTTCGCTGGTCGCCGAAGTCATGCCCGAGCTGGCGCGGCCCTATGCGTTGGGCCTGCTGCAAGCTTTGTCGGCAATTGGCAATGTGTCGTCCGCCGTCATCAGTCTGGCGTTTGCCCACTTGGAGCGCGAAGGCGTCTTGGGGCGATTTCACTTATTCGGCACGCAATTGACTGCCTGGCGGGCGATGTTTTTGGTCGGCGCGCTTCCCGCCTTACTGGCTGTCGCGATTCGCCGCCATCTCAAAGAGCCCGAGCGGTGGCAGGCTGCCGTGAAGTCGGATCCGACCCAAAAATCGCTCGGGTCGTTCCGCGAATTGTTCGGCAATCCGGTCTGGCGGCGGCGAGCGATCGGCGGGATGCTGCTCGCCTGCGCCGGAGTGATTGCGCTGTGGGGGATCGGATTCTTTAGCGGCGATTTTACGCGGTCCCTATTCCGGTCGTTTTACGATCAGCAGGCCCGAGACCACGGGGACGCCGAGCTCGATCGGCAATTTGTCGCGTCGCTTGTGGCTCGTCCTGAATCCATCGAGAAATTGCCCACCGATTTCAAGCCTAGCTATTTGCTGAGTCCAATTGCGGCCGGCGAGCAAAGTTCGACCGATGCAGTCGCCGTGTATGGCGCGATTCGTTCGTTGCACGACGATCGCGAATCGATTTCCAAAAGCGCCGTGCTCGATTGGCTCGACAAAGGCGACTCGGCGCACAATCGCCTGGAGCAATCGTCCGGTCAGCGAGTGCGCCGCGCAGCTTATTTGGACGGTACGGCGGCCGATCCCGAGCAGATTGCTGCTCATGCCCAGCGAATCGTCGCCCGAGGCAAAGCGGTCGAGTTCCAACTTTCGCTATGGGCCGCGATCAGTCTCATGCTGTTCAACATCGGCGGTTTTTTTGGCGTGTATGGCTTCAGTTACGTGGCCCAGTCGATCGGACGGCGCACGACGTTCGCGATCGCTTTCACGGCCGCGATGCTGAGCACGGCGCTGGTGTTCGGGTTTCTCAGCGCGGCCACGATGACTGTCGGCGGCGTGACGTTGTTCCGCGATGTGTTTTGGATGATGCCCTTGATGGGTTTTTTCCAACTCTCTATCTTCGGCGGCTACGCCATTTACTTCCCCGAGCTTTTTCCGACGCGGCTACGCAGCACGGGCACGTCGTTCTGCTACAACGTGGGGCGTTTCGTCGCGGCGGTCGGGCCCTATACGCTCGGCCTGCTGGCCAGCGAGGTGTATCAGCACACCGACCAACCGCTCCGCTGGTCCGGGCTGACGATGTGTTCGATCTTTCTGTTGGGACTGGCCGTCGTGCCGTTTATGCCGGAAACCAAGGGACAACCGCTACCGGAATGACGATCAGGGAAGGATTCCATGCACTGGCTCATCGAGCAGATCAAGTGGCTGCGTGGATTCGCGAATCCCGCTCAGCTTAGCGCACTGATCGAGCAGTATGGTCCGCTCTGTTATTTGATTCTGTTCGCCATCGTGTTCAGCGAGACGGGCCTGCTCATCGGGTTCTTTCTGCCGGGCGACTCGCTGCTATTCGCGGCCGGGTTCGTGGCTAGCACGGGCGCCTTTCGGATCGAACTGTTGATCGCGATCCTCTCGGTGGCGGCGATCTTGGGCGATGGAGTCAATTATTTGCTCGGCCTGCGGATGGAGCAGTACGTCTTCGAAAAGGGTCGGCTGCGATTCGTGAAGCACGAACACCTGATGGCGGCCAAGGCGTTCTACGATCGCCACGGGGGCAAGGCGATCATTCTGGCCCGATTCGTGCCGCTGGTCCGCACGTTCACCCCCTTCGTCGCCGGCGTCGCCAAAATGAGTTACCGCCAGTTCGCCGCGTACAACATCGTCGGCGGAATCGCCTGGGTCGTGATGATGTCGCTGGCCGGCTACTGGCTCGGCTCGATTACGTTTGTGAAAGAGCACTTCGAAGCCGTCGTGACCGGCATAGTCGTGCTTAGCGTCGTTCCGGTTGCGATTGCCGCACTCCGGGCATGGATGGCAAGAAGATCGATCCGCGAGCCGCGAAGCGGCGACACATAGCCGCGGCATCCTGCTGCGCAGGACCCGGAAAAAACGACGCCGATCTGGTCCGAATTGCAATCTCGGTTTCCCGCCGCCAGAATGAATGAGACGATTATTGGCAAGGCTTATTGCATAGCTGGCAGGAACTGAAATGACCCAGGCACATGGTGTTGGCGGCGTTCGCAATCGATTATCGCTCCGGTTGCGATGGTCGCGGATCGCGATCTGCCTGCTTATCCCCGTGGTCTTTTGGTCCGGTCCGTCGCGCGCCGAAAAAGTCATTCTCTTCGACGGCCGAGTCCTGGAAGGCCGGTTCGCCAACCTGACCGGAGTCGCCGTCGATCCGCTTAACGCCGCGTCGACCACGAGCAGTTCGCATATTCTGATGTGCGACAATGAACTGACTCGGGCGATGGTCTCCAAACGCAAGGTCGACAAGATCGAGCCCGCCCCGCCGGCCCGGATGGAGCATTTCAAAATCCCGCAGCAGGTCGTCGAAAACGGTTCGCAAGTCGCCGCGCTGGGGCCGATCGTCAACGAAGGGAAATTCGATCGGTTCGGCCGGCGGATTTTTTCGTTCATGACCAAAGGGGGCGCCGTCAATGTGATCCAAGGCCTCACCGAGATCACTCCTCAGTGGTCCAAGGTCGAAACGCTCAAAGGGGGCGGCAACTACATCTGGGACATGCGAATCGCCACGAGCTCGATTCCCCGCGACGCGCTCAGCACCATTTTGCTCGCTCAGATCGATCCCAAAAATCCCGACGATCGTCTGAAGCTCGTGCGGTTCTACATGCAGGCCGAGCGGTTCACCGACGCCGAATCGGAGCTGCGCCAAGCGATCGAAGCCTTCAAGGCGATGCCCAACATGCAAGGCCTCGACACACTGGCCAAATCGCTGCGTCAATTGAGCGCCGAGCGACTGCTGGCCGAGGTCGACGTGCGGCTGAAGGCAGGTCAGAACAATCTGGCCTACACCATGCTGCAAAATTTTCCCGTCGACAGTGTCCCGGGCGTCGTGTTGCAGGCCGTGCGCGACAAGACCGACAATCTGATGAAGCTCCAGAAGCGCGGCACGGATACGGTCGACCAAATCGACAACCTGCTTAAGGACGTGAAAAACGCCGAGCTCAAGCGGGCCCTCGTCCCTCTCTGCAAAGAGATCCACGAGGAGCTCAACTTCGCCACGCTCGATCGTCTGGCGACTTTTCGCCGGTTGGCGGACGACAACACGCTGCTAGCCGAGCAGCGGCTGGCGCTGGCCATCAGCGGATGGCTGCTGGGAAGCGACGACGCGATCGACAACGTGCAGGTCGCCGCCTCGCTCGCTGAAACTCGCAACCGAATCCGCGAATATCTCAATGAACCGCTGCCCGTCAATCGCCGCCGAATTCTCTCGCTGCTCGTCTCGGAACAAGGCGCCGCGCCAAAATATGCCGCCGGACTGCTCTCGCACATGAAACCGCCGATCGATACGCCCGTTCAAGAGGAACAGCCCGGCATGTATCGACTCGAAATTCGCGGTCTCGACAACGAGCCGGACGTGAGCTACCTCGTCCAACTGCCGCCTGAGTACGACCCCTACAAAAAGTATCCGACGATCGTCACGCTTCACAGCGCGGGCACGACGCCCGAGTTGCAGATCGACTGGTGGGCCGGCGTTTCGCCCGACGAAAAAGCAGCGGCCGAAAAGACTCCCGCGAAACCGGATCCGATCAAACCCAATCCGGCCAAGCCGGTCGATCCGAAGAATAAAAACGCCAAGCCGGCCGTCGCCGATGCGGCCGTTGCAAAGGCTGACGAAGCCAAAGCCGATCCCGCGAAGCTGAACGACGAAAAACCTGACGACGCCAAGCCGAAAGAAAATGCGGTCGTGAATCGCCGAATGCGGCTCGGCCAAGCGTCGCGCTATGGCTACATTGTCATCGCCCCGGCCTGGACGAAGCCGCACCAGGGGCAGTACGAATACTCCGCCCGGGAGCACGCCGCTGTGCTCGGCGCCCTGCGCGACGCCTCGAAGCGATTCTCGATCGACACCGACCGTGTGTATCTGTCGGGCCATTCGATCGGTGGCGACGCGGCCTGGGATATCGCGCTGGCGCATCCGGACCTTTGGGCGGGCGTCATTCCGATCGGCGCGATCGCCGCCAAGTATGTGAATCTTTACTGGCCGAACGCCGAAAAGCTGCCGCTATATTTCATCACTGGGGAGCTCGACGGCGGCAAAACCGTGCTCAACGCCTCGCAGTGGGACCGTTATCTCGGTCAGCCGAAGGGTTGGGACACGACAGTCATCGAGTACCAGGGCCGCGGCCATGAAAACTTTTCCGACGAAATATTGCGGCTGTTCGATTGGATGGGCCGCAAGCAGCGCGACTTTTTTCCGAAGCAGATGAACGCCGTGACGATGCGCAGCTGGGACAACTATTTTTGGTGCATCGAGCTGAGCCAGATGCCGAACTCAAAAATGATCGAGCCCACCGGCTGGCCGCTCCCGCACGGCACGCAGCCGCTCAGGCTGGAAGCTCACGTCACGGCCACCAACGGCATCATCGTCGACATGCACGCGGCGAAGGTCACCGTTTGGCTGTCGCCCGAGTGGGTCGATTTTGCCCGGCCGATCTCGGTCACGATCAACGGCCAGCGCACACCTCCTAAGCCGTCCATTAAACCTGAACTCTCGGTCATGCTCGAAGACGTCCGCACCCGTGGCGACCGGCAGCACCCGTTCTGGGCGAAGGTGGAGCAACCGTGAGCCGATTATTGTCCCAACGCACGAACTCGATCGGCATTCTCAATATTGACCAACTTAAAGTGAGAGACGCATTATGAATGAGTGGCGAAATTACATTGAAGAGCGCAAGGATGTGATGCTGGGCAAGCCCGTGTTCAAAGGGACTCGAGTGACGGTACAGCATGTCTTGGAAGAAATGGGAACTGGAAAGGGCGTAGATGAATTGCTCGACAACTACCCAACGCTTCGACCCGACCACATTCGCGCGGCCATGCAATATGCGGCGGCCGTGGTGTCGATGGACCAGAGCATCTACGAGTAGTTGAGGGACGAAGGTACTTGGCCGATGAGAATGCAGCGCGTGCCATCTTGCAGTCGCTATGCTGGCGTGGCAACTATGTGCATTTAATGCCAAAAGGAATAGTGGAGACGAAGGGGATCGAACCCTCAACCCTCGGCTTGCAAAGCCGATGCTCTCCCAATTGAGCTACGTCCCCGGATTTTTTGTCCCCGGATTTTTTCCGCTTCCAACAGGGAAGTCTCGAAGTGCTTTCGAGTTTTTCCGTTTGGTTTTGGCTCGGGGACAGGGGGCTGACGCCCCCCGCTCGCCTTTGCCGGTTTGGCGGAAAAAATGCGCGCGCCAAGAGTCGAACTTGGGACCTCGTCCTTATCAGGGACGCGCTCTAACCAACTGAGCTACGCGCGCATGTTGTCGTTCATTCCTTCGGTCGCTGAAATCGGCTTTGCCCATCCAGGACAAAATCGCGGCGACGAAGTTCTTCTCGCGAGGGCCATTTCCGGACATCCGGTCTCATCGCCCTGCCGCGAAGAATATCGCATTTTAAGAACCCTCGGGTCGCTGTCAAATGGCCCTGGTTGGCATCCGACAATCCTATCTCGACTTTCAGCGCAATCGCGGAGAGATGCCGTCTACTTAAAAGGCCCTCATAAAACCGCCTGGGAGAAGGGGATAGTCCCCAGTTTTTCTTCGCAGGCTCCGCAAAATGGGACAGTCCCCGGCGGATTTGTAAGCCGTTGTCGCGGAGATACCTTCCCTATCTTGCCTGGTCGCCCCCCGCACAAATGCTAGTATCCGCAAAATCGCGTTCATCGGATCATGTTCCCAGGTGGCTCTGGTCGAAAAAGGTAGCAGCGCGGCGGACCGTCGTTCGAAGATTTCAAACTCGGGCAACGTCCGAATCGCTCGCGACTTCTAAAACTGATTCCGCGTCTTTGACGCCTCCCGTTTCCGTGAGGGATACGACCGATGCTGGCGAAACATGCATTTTGGCTGCGATCCTTGGTTTGTCTGTCGCTCGCGGCGGCTTGGCCCGGCGCCCTTACGATAACGTCCGCCCGAGCCGCCAGCCCGACGGCCGAGCAGGCTCTCAAGTTGGCGCCGATTCAAAGGGACGTCGAGATCGATCGCCCGACGCCCGAAGAGGCCGCCAAATGCACGATTAAGGCCGAGAAGCGCAAAGGCCAGACCGGCTGGATCGTCCGCGACGGCGACGGCAAGACCCTGCGCGAGTTCGTCGATACCAACGGCGACAACGTCGTCGATCGCTGGAGCTATTACAAAGATGGCGTCGAGGTCTATCGCGACATCGACACGAAGTTCAACGGCAAGGCCACCGAGTTCCGCTGGCTCAACACGGCCGGCGTTCGCTGGGGTGTTTCGAAAAGCACGACGGGCGACATCGACGCCTGGAAAATGATCTCGGCTGAAGAGGCGACCGCAGAGGCCGTCATGGCGTTCCGCGATCGTGACGCGAACCGGTTCAGCCGTTTGTTGCTCACGTCGAATGAGCTTAAAAGCTTGGGACTAACCCCTGCCAAGACCAAAGAGATCGCCGACAAGGTTTCGGCCGCGCCCAGCGCGTTTCTCGAAATAGCTCGCCGACAGAACGTCATCACCGCGAAATCGAGCTGGGTGCATTTCGGCGGCACGCGCCCGGGCACGGTGCCGGCTGGTTCGCTCGGATTGAGCAGCGATCTCACGGTGTACGAAAATGTCGTCGCGGTCATCGAGACCGACGGCAAGGATTCGCAAATCCAGATCGGCACGATGATCAGGGTCGGCGACTGCTGGCGGCTGATCGACGTGCCGGCGCTACCCGACGCTTCGGGCAAAGTGGCCGAAGCGACCGCGGGCGGCGTGTTCTTCGTCAGCCCGACCGCCAAGACAGGAGCGCCGGCCGATGCGGCAACCACCGGTCAGAACGAAAAGCTCACGAAGATGCTCGACGAACTGCAAAAGCTCGACACGGCGATCGTCGGCGCCAGTAGCGACGAAGCCCGGGCTGGGCTGAACGACCAACGAGCCGACTACTTCGAGCAGGGCCTCGGCGAACTGAGCGACAAAGATCGAGTCCAGTGGGTCCGCCAGATGGCCGACACGATCAGCGCCGCCACGCAAGCCGGCGGGTATCCCAAGGGAATCGACCGGCTGAAGCGATTGGTCAAGGCGACCGACAAAAGCAAAATCGATCCGGACATGATGGCGTTCGTCGAGTTCCGTCTGCTGACAGCCGAATATGCCGTGGCCCTGCAGCAGCCCAATCCCGAGTTCGCGAAAGTTCAGGCCGCTTGGCTGCAAAGTTTGGAGAAATTTGTCGATCGCTATCCGAAGGCGGCCGATGCCTCGGATGCCATGTTGCAATTGGGCATCGCT
The DNA here is from genome assembly GCA_038210495.1 of Pirellulales bacterium. GTDB lineage: Bacteria > Planctomycetota > Planctomycetia > Pirellulales > DATAWG01 > JBBQWR01. The sequence goes on along the minus strand of JBBQWR010000018.1, from coordinate 47,228 downwards.
CAAGAGTTCGCCGGCCAGGACGAAAAGGCCAAACAGTGGTATCGCCAGATCGCGACCAACTTCGATTCGATCCCGGCCGGCAAGAAGGCCGCCGGCGCCGTGAGACGCTTGGAATCGGTCGGCAAGCCGGTCGAACTGGTGGGTAAGAGCGTCGGCGGCGAGCAAGTCGACCTGTCGAACTACAAGGGCAAATACGTCTTGATTCACTACTGGGCCACCTGGTGCGAGCCGTGCAAAGTCGATCTGGCCCAGCTCAAGGAAATGCAGGCAAAATACTCCGGCTCGAACTTCACGCTGATCGGCGTCAGTCTCGACGCCAATCGTCAGACCTTGGATGAGTATCTATCGAAAAACCGCCTACCGTGGCCGCAGCTCTTCGAGCCGGGCGGGCTCGACAGCCGCTACGCCAACGAATTGGGCATCCTCACCCTGCCGACGATGATCCTCATCGACGACAAGGGACAGGTCGTCAACCGCAGCGTCCACATCACGGAACTCGACGGCGAGCTACGGTCGCGACTGAAGTAGGTCAGGCACTCTGTGCGAAACAGATTGCACGCGGCAGTCGGCGCTCTCGCAGCTGTCTTCTATGGGGCACGGGGTCGAGATCTATCTCGCCTGACGGCGCCGTAGCGAGTTGCCGACAGAGCATCCCGGGAGGGATGCCAGAGGGTAGCCGGCGGTCGAGGCCGTAAGGCCGACACCGCCGGCCAGCCAAAAGACCAACATTCCTTTCGACCCCGATAGGGGTCGCAGACAGGCCGACCGCGATGCCATCCACCTATTCCGCGCTGTACTACCATTTGGTCTTCGCCACGAAGAATCGCCGCACATTTATTAAGCCCGAGTGGCGTGACCGTTTGCATAAATATTTGGGAGGCGCTGTGCGCGGATTGGATGGATTCCCCGATGAGATCGGTGGCGTGGCGGATCATGTGCATTTGCTGATCGGTCTCAAACCGACACATTGCATCGCGGATGTCGTCCGGGAAATCAAGAAATCTTCGTCTGTGTGGGTTCACGAAGAGTTAAACTTCGCTGAATTCGCTTGGCAGGAAGGCTATTCCGTTTTTAGTGTCAGCCCAAATGCCCGGGATGGCGTTCGCAGCTACGTCCTGAATCAGGAGAAACATCATCTTAAGAAACCCTTCCGAGATGAGCTGGTCGAATTATTGGAATTGGCCGGTGTGGGTTATGATCCGCGGTTCTTGGATTAAACGCGAAAGAATCTGCGACTCCTACCGGGGTCGAAAGAAGTTTTTGTGCTCTTGCTGACCGGCGGTGTCGGCCTAGCGGCCTCAACCGCCGGCTACCGTCTTACATCCCTGCCGGGATGCTTTTTGAATGACGCTTCTCGATCATCTATCGATTCGCCTGGCGACCGCGGACGTTCGACCGGCTATGGGCGGCCGAACGCCATTGCCCTATAATTCCGGCGATGGACGCACACTCAATTCCGCCGCTGCGGGTGGGCATCGGCCACGACACGCATCGCCTCGCGCCGGGGGGACCCTTGCGTCTTGGCGGAATCGACGTTCCCCACGACGGTCATCTGATCGGTCACAGCGACGCTGATGTGCTGCTGCACGCCGTGACCGACGCGCTGCTCGGCGCCGCGGCGCTGGGCGATATCGGTGAAATGTATCCCGACACGGACGATGCCCATCGCAATCGGGACTCGGCGGACATGCTGCATGGCGCCCGCGACCGATTCAACGCCGCCGGATTCTCGATCCTGAATTTGGATTGCATCGTTTTCGCCGAACAGCCTAAACTATCCCCCTACAAAGACGCCATTCGCGAGCGAATCGCCGGGCTGCTGGGGATCGCCGCGAGTTGCGTCGGCCTGAAAGCCAAAACGGGCGAAGGAGTCGACGCGATCGGCCGTCAAGAAGCCATCTCGGCCCAGTGCATTGTACTGGCCGCCCATTCAGCGACTGAAATAATCGATTCTGTCTAACCTACGCATCACGCTCCACGCTTCACGCAAAATGCCTAACGCCGAAACTCTGTCCAAACCCGCTTCGCCCACCATGCCGGAAGTCGCCCCGCTGCGGATCTACAACACGCTCAGCCGGACCAAAGAGGTCTTCCAGCCCGTCGCGGCCGGCAAAGTCGGCATGTATCTCTGCGGGCCGACGGTCTACAAGCCCAGCCACATTGGCCACATGGTCGGGCCAGTGATCTTTGACGCCATCAAGCGCTACCTGGTCTATAGTGGCTATCAGGTGACTTTCGTGGTCAATGTCACGGATGTCGATGACAAGCTGATCGTCGAATCGCGGGCTCGCGGGATGGAAATGTCGCAGCTGGCGACCGAGATGACAGCCGACTACATGCGCAATCTCGACGCGATGGGAGTCGACACGATCGACCACTTTCCGAAGGCGACCGACAACATCGGCGAGATCATCGAGATCACGAAGACGTTGATCGACAAGGGTTTTGCCTACGCCTCGGATGGCGACGTGTATTTCGACGTCGGCAAGGATCCGCAATACGGCAAACTCAGCCGCCGCACGATCGAGAGCCTGCAAGGCGAAGGGGGCGAGATGGCCGAGCGAAAGCGTTCGCCGGCCGACTTTGCCCTCTGGAAAAGCGCGAAGCCTGGCGAGCCCTCTTGGAAAAGCCCCTGGGGCGAAGGGCGACCTGGCTGGCATATCGAATGCTCCGCCATGAGCCGCAAAATTCTGGGCGAGACGTTCGACATCCACGGCGGCGGCCTCGATCTGATCTTCCCCCACCACGAAAACGAGATCGCGCAAAGCGAATGCTGCCATGGCAAGCCGCAAGCCAAATACTGGCTACACAATGGCCTGATGCAGGCGGCCGCGGAAGTCGGCAAGATCGGCGGCCGGCCGCGAACCGGCGCCGCAGGCGAGGCGCCGGCTGCCCCCGCGTCGCCGGCAGGCAAGATCAGCAAATCGACCGGCGCCACGCCGTTCAGCGAGCTGATCGGCCGGCATTCGCCCGAGGTGATCCGCTTCTTCCTGCTCTCGACTCACTATCGCAGCCCGATTCAATACAGCGAAGAACTGCTGGATGAGACCGCCCGAAGCTTGGATTCGTTCTATCGATTCTTCAAGCGATACGAGCGAATAACCGGACAGAATTACTACAAGGTCTCGCCTCCCGGTCGAATCGCGGGCAGTTTCGATCCGCAGGCCGACGCTACGCTAAAGCAGATCGCCGAGGTCCGCACGCGATTCATCGAGGCGATGGACGACGATTTCAACACGGGTTCAGCCGTCGCGAAGCTATTCGACCTGTTAAGACAACTGAATAAATTCGCCGACGACGAAAAGCTCGAGGGCGCCGGCAAATCGCTCGAGGCCTTGGCCACGCTGACGCAGGGGGTCAAAACACTCAGCGAGCTTTCGCACACGCTGGGGCTGTTCCGCAAGCCGGTCGAATCCAAGACCGGTGGAGACGACGAGCTCGTTGGCAACCTGATGAGCCTGCTGATCGAAGTGCGGCAAATTTCTCGCAAGAACAAGGATTTTGCAACCGCCGATCGGATTCGCAAGCAACTGGCCGAATTCGGCGTCACGCTCGAAGATCGATCCGGCGGGACAGAATGGACGCGAGCCTAGCGTGGCTCGCGCTAGAGCCGCGCACGAAGTAAGCGGTGCGGGAACTCCTCGGCGCGAGCGCCGTTGCACTAACTCTCGCTTACTTCGTGCGCGGCTCTCGTGGGGCTTCGCCCCATGCGCTCCACCGCGATCTCGCGCATGCCCTTCAGATCGAGTTTGCCGCTGCCTAGGATCGGAATGTGGTCGACTTCCAAAAAACTATCGATCGCCGGAACCCAAAGATTGGGAAGCCCCACGGCGCTCATGCCTTGCCGAATTTCGTCGGGCGATTTCGACGTCGGCATGTGCAACACCACCAGCCGCTCTCCTTTGCGAGCGTCGGGAATCGCGGTGACGACGGCCAATTGATGCTCCTCGTCTCCGCCCAGGATTTTCTGGATGGCTTCTTCGATCAAGATGTGCGGGGCCATTTCGCCGCCGATCTTGGAAAATCGGCTTTCGCGGCCGGTGATCGTCACAAAACCGTCGGCGTCGATCTTGGCGATGTCGCCGGTGACATACCAGCCATCGCGAATCACCTTGGCGGTGGCGTCGGGATGATTGAGATAGCCCTTCATCACGTTGCGGCCTTGAACCAGCAGCATTCCCGGTTCGCCGCTGGATAGTTCCTTCCACGTCTCTGGGTGGACGACTTTAACCGATACGCCGGGAATGGGCCGGCCGACGCTACCCTCGCGCACGCCGGACGTATCGCCATGAGGACTACGGCTAGCCGGAATGTTGGCCGTGGCGAGCGGCGATAGCTCCGTGCAACCGTACGCTTCGAGCGGCCGCACGCCGTATTTTTTCTCGAAGGCATCGAACAGCTCGCGAGGCGTTTTTTCCGCCGCGGCGAACACGACCTGCAGCTTGGCGAAGTCGGCCGCCTCGCATCGCTTCATATACGCCCGCAAAAACGTCGGCGTCCCCAGAAACACAGTCACGTCCCACTCGCGACACAGCTTGCCGACCTGATGAGCGTCGAGCGGGTTGAAGTGATAGACGCCCCGAGGATCGAGCGCCAGCACGGTCCAGAGCGTGGCCGTGTAACCGTAGGAATGGAAAAACGGCATCACGCAAATCACCGTGTCGTCGCTCGACAGTTTCACCGCCTCGCGAATCGACTGGATATTCGACCCCACGTTGTCGTGAGTCAGCATCACCCCCTTGGGATCGCCGGTCGAGCCGGACGTGAAGATCACGGTCAACACATCGTCGGGTTTCACGCGGCCCAGTCCAAGCCGCCGCTCGAGCATTCCCAGCGGGGCGAATTTGGCTTGCGCCGCAGCCACCAGCTTGTCTCGCCATTTGGCTTTGGCCGCAAAATCTTCGAGATAGACCAGCTCTGCCCTGACGTCGATTTTGACTCGTTCCATGAACCGGCGGCTGGTCAGCACATGCTTGATTCCGCACTGGGCAATACATTTGGCCAAAGTGCCCTCGGAGAGCGTGTAGTTCAAATTCACGGTCACGCGGCCCATCAAACCGAGCGTCGCGTTGGCCACGACGCCACCGGCCGAGGGAGGCAACAGCAGACCGACATGCGACTCGTCCGGGGCGAGCACTTCCTGAAGCAAGAGCCGCCGCAGCACGAGCGAACGGGTTAACAAATCGCCACCCGTCAGCTTAGCGCCGCTCGAGTCGCCGACTTTGATCCGGCCCCAATTGCGCCGGCACATCCGCATGAACTGTTGGGGAAGCGTGAGACCGGGCGATAGAGATTCATTCATGGCAGCGAACAGTCGGCCTGCGTCCGGCGACGCATCTGAGGATAGAGATTGCCCACGCCCGACAGACCGCGGGCATCCCGCCCTCGACGCCTGCCGGCGCCACGGCATGAATCATAAAGACGACTGAACGATGGTGAAAGGCCGAACGACAATACGCGCAAGTCGCACTTTGCATGACATGGCCGTCGATATAAACAAACGGGGGGTGAAAACGGCTCGCGGGGAGGCGACGAGTGGCGGGCCGGGAGCCGGGAAGCGGCGACACATAGCCGCGGCATCCTGCTGCGCAGTACATGGATGGCCCGTGAGTGGTCGCTGCCCAATGGACGACGATCGTGAGGATTTGAGGTCGGCCACGGCGAGACCTCAACTCTGCGGTAGCCGCTCGGTACTACGCAGCAGGATGCCGCGGCTATGTGGCCGAGCCTTTGGCTTGGCCGTTACGGCATTCGAAATTCATCGCGGAGAGCCTAGTGAGCCACGGGCTGCGAGGTCTGCTCCTGAGATTGGAGCTCGCTTTGCCAACGCTCGTATTGCGGATCGCCGTTGCGAAATGAGAAGACGGCGTCGGGCAGCGTGGCCGGGCCGGCATCGCGAGAATGAATGCGGACGAGCAATACGCCGTCAGCTCGCCGTTGGATCGTGCAGCGCGGGTACGTCATACGTTCGAGTGGAGAAAATGAAGGCCAACCGGTCCCGGCGCCCCTAGCGAACGATGGCTTCGCTACTGTTCTTATACCAAGAACTTCGAAAACCGGCGCAACAATTTTCGGGAGAAAATTAGTTTTTTCCGTCGTTCGCTCCCGGTCGGCTCGACCTGCGTCCGGCAAAAAATCTCGTGGGCGGGATTCTTGCAAAATTGCCCACCTAATTCTAGGTCAGAAGAGAGGATCCTACGTGGCCGGCCCCTCGCCGCGGCATTCTCCCGCGCCGGACAGGTAGGGAGGTAAGGGGGGTGGGAGCGATTATTCGGCCGGCCGCCTCTGGCAGCCGGCGGCACGGCAGGATGCCGCCGCTATAGATCGGACTCTCACCGCTATCCGGCGTCCAACTCGCCTTTGACACTTATGACTTGCGCATTTTATACTGGAGTCTTCTGTCCACGTTGAATACTGGCCAAACCATTTGGGCGTCGGCGTTGAGCCGAGTCGGTCGCCGGCGGTCTCGCTAGAGGCTGGCGGTCAATAAAACCGTTGCCGGAGTTTTGCCCATTTTGTTTGATTCGCATAGCCTGTGGCCACGGGTTTGAAACTGCCATCTGGCCAGGAGACGCCCCCACCATGAACCCGTATAGCTCGGTCAGCGACGATTTCTATATCAATATGAATCTGGCGACGGAGATGGAGCTTCCCAGCAGCCGGGAAACGGTCCTCCATTTCTTCGAGCGGATTCAGAAAAAATACCCCAGCATGCGGAAGTTCTATTGCCGCGACCGGCGGGATTTCGTGCTGGAAGAGGACAAAGAGCAAGGCCACTACCGCTGGGCCACCGTCGAAAATCGCCGCGTTTGCTCGGGCCAAGTGAATCCCGGCTCGGTCGATTCGGCCATCGACCAGCATAAGCTCGTGCTGGAGTTGGCGCCGTATCTGTTGTCGGTGAGTCCGCTGGACTGCGAAGCGCTCGATCTGTTGTTCGGCTTCGATTTCACTTATCGCGGCAATCACAACCAGCTCGTCGCCGAGGCCCTGGGAATCAACCCCGCCATGGACCGAGTGATCGACATGCCGGGGGCGACGGTGATCAACTACGAGCCGTCCATTACGCTGGCCCTCGACGAAAATTGCCGCACGCAGGTCCGGTTGAGCATCGAGACCCGAACCAATGCGTTCCAAGTTCGCACGGGCGAATACACCGAGGATCAATTGAGCGTCTACGTCACCGCTCGCCAGTACGGCAGCCTGGAACCTGACACGACGTTCGTTCAGGCCCTGGAAAATCTGACGCAAGTCTGCCGCGATGTGGTCGATACTTATGTGATCGATCAAGTCCTTAAACCGCTGGCCCGAACGATTGCGATGAAGTGATCGCCGGAGTACCATTCGGTATTCGCGGCCCGATTCGGTCGGCGGTCTCATCGCAATTCATTTTGGGATCATTCGAGTGACACAGGCAATCGTGCGGGGGCGGCGGTTCGTTGCGCCCCAGGGACACTATCTACTTCTGGCAATTGCGGTCCTTTCGCTGGCCATTTTCGCCGGGTTGGCCGGGTGCAATCCTTCGTCCAGCGGCCCTAAGAAGCTGCGGATCGCGGTGATTCCCAAGGGAACGGGCCACGAATTCTGGAAGTCGGTCGAGGCCGGCGCCCGCAAGGCCGAGAAGGAATTCGGCGTCGAGGTCGCCTTCAAAGGTCCGACCGGCGAAGGGGACACCTCGGAGCAGATCAAGATCGTCGAGAATTTTCTGGTCGAGGGATACGATGGGATCTGCCTCGCCCCGCTCGATGCCGTGGCGCTGGGCAAACCGGTCCAGCAAGCGGTCGGCCAAAAGATACCGGTCGTGATCTTCGACTCGGGTCTCAAGGACAGCAGCGGGATCACCAGCTTCGTCGCCACCAACAACGAGCGCGGGGGTGAACGGGCGGGCGAATATCTCGCCAAGACGCTGCTCGGCGGCAAAGGTAAGGTTATTTTGATGCGATATCAAATCAATTCGGCCAGCACGGAAGCTCGGGAAGATGGGTTCTTGAAAGCCATCGAGAAGTATCGAGGCATCGAGCTCATCTCGTCGGATCAACACAGCGGCGCCGACGAGGCCAAGGCGGTGGCGCTCGGCGAGCAACTGCTGCTCAACATGGGAGACAGAGTCGATGGCATCTTTTGCCCCAACGAATCGACAACCTCGGGAATGCTCACCGCTCTAGAGAGAGACCGGCGCGGTCTCGCCGGCAAAGTGAAATTCGTCGGCTTCGATTCGAGCGACAATCTCATCCGCGGACTAAAATCCGGGCACCTGCAAGCCGTCGTGTTGCAAAACCCGTTTCAGATGGGCTACGACGCGGTCCGCGTCGTCGTCGAAAAGCTCCGCGGCAAGACCCCGCCGGAGAAAATTGAAGTGCCGGAGGCCCTGGCTACCAGCGAGAATTATCGCGAGCCGGAAATCGATAGCCTTCTGCATCCGCTGAAGAAAAATTGAACCGCCAATCGGAACTCGCAAGGTTCTACGAAGAATTGCCGGAAACGGTTGAGTGACGCCCGGCGCCTGTTCGATCCCCTCGTCATTCGTACTTCGCCATCGATTAAATATTGGATATTTCGTCATTCGTCATTCCTCCTTATGCCGCTCTTGTCCATGTCGGAGGTGACGAAGTCTTTTGGCGCCACTCGCGCGCTGAGCGGGGTGTCATTTTCCGTCGAGCGAGGACAAATCCGGGCGCTGATCGGCGAGAACGGCGCCGGCAAGTCGACGCTCATGAAAATCTTGGCCGGCGTTCACCGTCCGGATTCAGGCCAGATGGCCGTCGATGGCAAGCCGTTCGCCCCACGCCAGGCGGTCGACGCGCTGCGCGCCGGCGTGGCGATGATTTATCAAGAATTGAACCTCGCCCCGCACCTGTCGGTCGAGGCCAATATCATGCTCGGGCAGGAGCGCCGCCATGCAGGCTGGCTTCGCGGACGCGATAATCGCCGCGTTGCCCGAGACGCGCTCGCTCGACTGTCGCAGTCGGACATCTCGCTCGACGCGCCGGTTGGCCAGTTGCCCATCGCCAAACAGCAGCTTGTCGAAATCGCCAGGGCGCTCGCCTCGCAAGCCCGGATTCTCGTGTTCGACGAGCCCACCAGTTCGCTGACTGAAACCGACACCGCTCGGCTGTTCGCCGTGATGCGCGATCTCCGATCCACGGGCCTGGGGATCGTTTACATCAGCCATTTCTTGGAGGAAGTGGCCAAGATCGCCGATGTGTATACCGTGCTCCGCGATGGACGCCGGGTCGCCGAGGGCCAGTTAACCGATGCGACCAGCGCCGACTTGGCCCGCGCCATGGTCGGTCGCGAAATCACCGAGTTGTTTCCGCATGCGCCGCACGAGGCCGGGGGTCCATTGTTGGAACTCACCGCCCTGTCGGGCGCGGATTTGCCAAAGGGAGTCGATCTCACCGTCCGCCGCGGCGAGATTTTTGGCCTGGCCGGGCTAGTCGGCGCCGGTCGCAGCGAGTTGGTGCGCGCCATTTACGGTCTCAACGCGGTGCGCAGCGGACGGGTGCACGTCGTGCGGGTCGGTCCTGCCGGCCACAGTCCTCGGGCTAGTATCGCGCGGGGCGTCGGCTTCGTCAGCGAGGATCGCAAAGAGGAAGGGCTCGCGCTGGGCCTGTCGATCGCCGACAATCTCACGCTGACGAATCTGGGACCTTATAGCCGGCTGGGGTTGCTTCGCCTTCCAAAGCGCCGAGCGGCCGTCGCCGAGTGGATGGCGCGGATGGAGTGTAAGGCCGCCGGTCCGGAACAGACGATCGGCGAACTGTCGGGTGGCAATCAACAAAAGATCGCCATCGCTCGGCTGCTGCATCAACAGGCCGACCTGCTGCTGTTGGACGAGCCGACGCGAGGCATCGATATCGGCGCCAAAGCTCAAATCTATCGTCTGATTGGAGCCCTGGCCGCGGAAGGAAAAACGATTGTCTTCGTGAGTTCGTATTTGCCCGAGCTCATGAATGTTTGCGATCGTATCGGCGTAATGTGCCGGGGCCGATTGCGTGAAATCCGTAATGCGTCCGATTGGACGGAAGAGCGAATCATGCATGTGGCGACGGGCGCCGCGGCGAACGAAAATCCTCACCGGACCAAGGTCCCATGACGGCCGCCTTTCCACCCTCGACTGGTGGCTCGGATTCGTCGCCCGCGCCGACGCCCGGACCGGTCGCGACACATCCGGCGCTGGCCGTCTGGTCGGCTATTCAGCCGTTCGTCGTGTTGTTCGTCGTCGTGGCCACGTTTTGGCTCTATGGACAAGTGCAGCGGCCTGACTCGCCGTTTCTATCGTCGCCGCGAATGGCGACGATCGCCAAGCAGACGGCCATCGTCGGCATGGGCGCGCTCGGCATGACGGTCATCATCATTAGTGGAGGAATCGATCTCTCGGCCGGAGCCATCTTGGCGCTGGCGTCGGTGGCGCTGGCGAAAACCTTGGCCGACGGAATGTCGCCGGGGATGGCCGTGCTGGTCACGCTCCTGCTGGGTTGCGCGGCCGGCGTCCTGAACGGCTTGCTCGTAACCGGGCTTCGCCTCGTGCCCTTCATCGTGACGCTCGGCAACATGCTCGTTTTCCGTGGCTTGGCCGAGCAGTTGGCCCGGCAGCAGAAAATCACGGTCGAGCATTCCCCCTCGTGGATTGCTTCGCTGCTCGATACGCCCCCGGTCGGCAGTTATCGGCTCATGGCGACAGGGGCCTGGCTCGTGGTGCTGCTGGCCGCGATCGCGTCGCTGGTGATGCGTTACACGATCTTCGGCCGGCATGTATATGCGATCGGCTCCAATGAAGCGACCGCCCGGCTGTGCGGCGTGAGCGTGCCGCGAACCAAGGTCATCGTCTATGCGATCGGCGGGCTGTTCATGGCGATGGCCGGCATTTACAGCTTTAGCGACTTGAATAGCCAAGGCGATCCGGGCGCCGGACTGGGCCTGGAATTGGACATCATCGCGGCGGTGGTCATCGGCGGCGGCAGCCTCAGCGGCGGCCGGGGCAGCCTGTTGGGCTCAATTATCGGCGCGCTCACGATGACCACGCTGCGTAGCGGCTGCGTCTACGTCGGCGTCAGCGACCCGATCCAGAAGATCATCATCGGCGCCATCATCATCGCCGCCGTGTCAATCGACCAGCTAACACAGCGCCGGCGGCGAGGATAGCCAGTCGAATCACGCCTGGCCATTACGCATGACCATTACACCTTGTAATTGTCGCGGGCCATATTCGGCTTTTCGCCTTCGGGCGTTTCGTCCGAGTCGATCTTGAACCAGCCGTCCTTGAATTCGCGGCGGGGGTCTTTGCCTTCGCGAATCACGGCGTTACTAGTCAGCGCGATCACCGCGTCTCCCAGGGCGACCTCGGGCTTGCAGCGGGGCATGTTCTCGGGCGAGGGATTCTTGATGCACCAGGCCCAGTGCTCCAGTTCCTCGGTGTACCCGCGGCTAATCGGGCCCAACTCGAGCGCCGCCTTGCCGACCGGGCTGGCGTGTCCGCCGCTTTCGGCCGTGTTGAGCGCGGTCTCGCCCTTCTTCTTGTCGACGCTGATTCGCGTGCTGGTCGAAGAGTTGTGATAGAGCATCGCTTCGAGCTCTTTTTCGAGCACCAGCGTGGCCTTGGTGCCCATCACGACTTCGCCATAATCGCCGAAACCGTTGCCGTTGATCGACGAGTAGGTGAGAACGATCTTCTTGTTCGGATCCTTGTCGTAACCGGGGGCCTTGAACTCGTACATGCAGTACACGTGATCTTCGCAATCTCGATCGGCGGGGAAGATGCTCCGGCCGCCGATGGCCGTGACCGTCAGGGGCAAAGCATGTTGAGTTTCCTTGCTCCCCGAAGCGGCTTCATGCACGGCGCCGATCAATATTCCGGCCGCGTCGAGTTGATGGGAGCCGAGTTCGGCCATCAGGCCGGCGCCCGTCCGATTCCACAATCGCCAGCGAATAAGCTCTTCGAGTGGCGGCTTGGTCTGACCGTTGAGCTCGATGGCTTGGTAGCCGTAGTTCTCGGCTTGCACCTTTTGATCCTCGACCTGTTTTTGCAGCTGGGCCAGCTTCTTGACCGCCTTCTCGTGGCTGGCCGATTTGGTGTCCTTCACCAGTTCGTCGAGGTCTTTCATCTGCTTCTGAAGCTTCTTCAGATCGTCGGGATTCGTGGGAATCGGCATCTGCCAGCTATCGTGCCCGGGCAAATTGTTGCGATGCCACTGAGCCCGAATGTGATGCACGTCGCCCAACAGGCCGTTGCGAATCAGCCACTTGGCGTTGTCGTACAGGATGCTGTAATTGCGCTGATGGCCGACGGCGAGAATCTTGCCCTCCTTCTCGGCGACGCGGCCCATTTCCTTGCATTCGTGTACGGTATGGCCCATTAATTTTTCGGTGAGCACGTGCTTGCCCTTGCGCATCGCTTTGATGGCGGCCTCGGCGTGCAGATGCAGCGGCAGCGCGATCACCACGGCCTCGACGTCCTTGTCGTCGAGCAGTTCCATATAGTTGTTGGTATAAACCTTCACATTCTTACGAGCTTCGTCCTCGGTTTTCCAGCCATACATCGACATCAGACCCGGCCGGCGGGCGAGAGCGTCGTCCGACGACCAATCGCCGTGAAACGCCCGATGAACGCCGAAGGGCCGAATGTCGGCGATCGCCACGACATCGATATACTTACGGGTCTCGGGCGACTTGAGCGCGCCCAAGAGCACGTTTCCCTCATCGCCGACGCCGATAAAGCCCACGCGAAGCGGTTCCTTCGGAGCGCCCCCTTGCTGGTAGCCGAAGTACATGGCGCCCAGGCCCGCGCCGGCGACGGTCACGGCCAGGGTGCCCTTTAAAAAGTCGCGGCGGGTATGCTCGCTGCCGATCGCGTCTTGAAAATTATCTTTGCCGATTTGGCGTTCTTCGGGAGTAAGGTTCATGCCTGTTTTCTTTCCGCCGAGCAGCACGGCCTGACGAGTGAGTGAATGAAATAATCGAGTCCCGCACAACGGCCGACCGCCGTTGTCGCAAGCGCCAACAGCGCAATGCATTCGACGACTTGATTGTATGTGGGAACCGCGTCCGCGACCCACGGGGGCTGGGATAAAATAACCGACAGCAGAAACGCGGCGCCGGCGACAGCCGCCAAACGCGTGAATAATCCGACAATCAAACAGCCGCCGCAAATAATCAACAGCCACATCACGAATTTGTCCACGCGATGCAGCGGCGCGTTGTTGGGCAGGGCGCCATGATCTTTCACTTGTTCCGCGGAAACCAGCGACAGCAGGTTGTCGTGAAACGTCTTTTCGATCGCTTTGGCCTCGGCCATCCAAGAGGCGGGCGTGCCCTCGATGGCCGATCCGCTGATCCCCTTTTCGTTCAGCGGATTTTTCTGAATGGCGGAGGCCCGAGCTTTCATGAACGGCGTTTCATTGATGCCGCGCCCGTCGGCCATTTGCTGGGCGCGATAAGACAGTTGCCGATATAGCCGGGCCTCGGGGTCGATGTCCTGTAGATACGCCTTCATCAAGGCGTTTGTCTCGCGCAGCAGTTCCGCGGCCGATTCTCGTTGTGCGGCGGAGAATTTGTAATAGTCGGCGACCTCTTCGGCTTCGGCTTTCCAATCTTGTCCGGCGGCTCGCAACCATTCGTCCCAGGGCTGCGGCGGAACTTCGGCGGCGGACGGTTTGGCCGGTTTCCCGCTTGAGTTTATGGCGGCCGGCGGAGCGTCTCTGGGCGGGATGGCTGAGATCGGAGAAGCTTTTTCAGTGATTTTCGGCTTGCTTTCGTCCGCCACGCCCTTTGGGTCGACCGGCTTGGTAGGCTCCTCCTTATCCTTGACATCCTGGGCCGCCTTGACTGTGGCCGGAGTCTCCGTTGCCTCCTTCGGCGGGTCAATTTTCGGCGAGCTTGTGTTCGGCTCAGTCGGCTTCGGCGTCTCACGTTTTGACGCGTCAGCCGCAGTATCGGGCTTGGCCTCGTCCTTCGCGGCCGCGTCTGACTTGGGAGCGTCACCTTTAGGAGCGTCTACTTGGGCTGGGCCTGATTTAACCGAAGCGTCTTTATCAACCGCTGCCTTCGCGATGCCCACGGAATTTGCTGCTTCGGGCTTCGTTTCGCTGGACTTGGCGCCGGCCGGCCTAGCCTCCTCGACGACCACTTTAAGCGCGGTCGACTTGGCCGCGATCGGCTTGGCCGCGATCGGCTTGGCTTCGGCCGTCTTCGCTTCCCTAACGTCCGATATCTTCGGCGTCTTCGACTTGGCCGGCGGAGTGTTTTCAGCGCCGACTCCGGTGTCCGTCAATGGCGCGAGCATCAGCCGATCCCAGCCATGAAAGTCCGAGACCATGGACTGATAGTTCTTGGCTAGCGGTCCTTTGGCGGCTCGCAAAAAGCCTTCGCTCGACCAACTGGGGTCAACCTTGTGGGACACGCCTTCCTTGAAAAAGTGCCAGCCGATCGCCAGACGCAGAAAGACCAGCATCACCGCGGTCACCGTGCCAATTTTATAACGATTGCAACTCAGAGGAGTCCTCCTGTCCCGCGGCGATTCGTGGGACGAACTGAGCGGATGGTAATAGCGGGTGGGGTCACGAGCTCGCCGGATGATTGCGCGAGAAGATGGGGCTCGATTCTCACGCTCGGCAAGCGAACTCCCTAATTATTGCCACCGCCGGGTCGATTGCCAACTCTCTGGACGCAATTTCGCGGCGAATTTTTTGCCGCCTCCGGGAAACACAGCGCCGACCCCATGCCAGGCCCGCGCGTCGCGGGTTGCGAGTTGCCCCCTGCTGAGTTACCGTACACAGGCCATTGGGCCGCCGAAAATTCCAGCGAAGACCATCGTCACAGCAACTCGAGGCACGTCATGCGTTTGGTGACCCACGACACTCCCAACGGTCCGCGAATCGGCGCGATTTTGGCCCGAGCCATTTGGGACCTCAATCACGTCGATCCCTCGATTCCCGCGACGATGATCGAATTTCTCGAAGCCGGGCAGCCGGTGATCGAAAGAGCTCGGGAAATCATGGGCAATACCACCGGTATGCCGCTGTCATCGATCAAGCTTTTGGCGCCGGTGCCTCGGCCGCGAAAAGTCATTTGCGTCGGCCTGAACTACGCCGATCACGCCCGCGAGACCGGCAAACAGCCGCCACCTGAGCCGGTGATTTTTAGCAAGTTTCCCACCGCCGTGATTGCGCACGGCGACCCCATCGTGCTCCCCAAGGCCAGCCAAGAGGTCGATTACGAAGCCGAGTTGGTCGCGGTCGTCGGTCAGGGCGGACGCCACATCCCGGTCAAGCAGGCGCTCGAGCATGTATTCGGCTACTGCTGCGGTCACGACGTGTCGGCCCGAGATTGGCAAATCCATAAGCCGGGGGGCCAATGGCTGCTGGGCAAGACATTCGACACGTTCGCGCCGATGGGCCCTGAGCTGGTGACGGCGGACGAAGCGGGCGATCCTTGCAATCTGAGCATCCAACTTCGGATCAACGACAAAGTGATGCAAAAGTCGTCGACTAGCCAGTTGATCTTTTCCGTGGCCGAGCTCGTGTCGTACGTCTCCGGCGTTTGCACGCTCGAGGCAGGCGATGTCATCTATACCGGCACTCCGTCGGGCGTCGGAGTCGCGCGGACGCCGAAAGTCTTCTTAAAGCCGGGCGATCTCGTGGAAGTCGAGATCGAGAACCTCGGCGTGCTGCGCAATCCGGTCGTCGCGGAATGAGCCGACGCCATGTAGCCGCGCACGAAGTAAGCGGTGGGTGGGGCACGGTCTCTCTTTAAGAAATCAAAACCAATTGGCAATTTCGGTGATTTTACGACCGACGCGCTTACTTCGTGCGCGGCTCCATACGCCCGTTAAACTCCTCGCCAATCGCGCAGTCGCCCACCGTTTGTTAGGACAGACTACCGGTTGCTCCGGTGGTAGAGTCTGTGGGGCCGAAATGCCGAATCCGATAAACGGGAAGGCGGAGGTCGTTTGTCCGCGGCTAAGATGATTGCCGCCAGCTTGCGCCGCCTGCACCATTCGCGTTGATTGCACCGCACTCTCTTGGGCCGGCGACGTTCATGCAGCTTTATCATAGTCAACAACGGGCCGACCGTCGCCGCCGCGTCGTGGCGGAGGATCGCACGGACGACGGTCTCGAACCGACCAAATCCGGCAGCGCTGCGCGAGCGAGCCGCAAGGCGACGGCCGCGTATACCGACGGCGCGAAGCAAGAGCATGCCCGCCGAGTGACCGATCTGGCGCCGCGCACCCATTTGTCGCTGGCGCTCATATTTCTAGCCGGCGCGACGTCGATCACCGGGCTCGTGGCCGGATATTTGTATCTGCCCGAAATGGCGGCGTGGGGGTCGAAAGATGGCTTCGCCGCGCTCGAATTGGGCGCTCGCGGCAGCTTGGCGTCTTGGCTCAGTTCCGTGTTGTTGGGTTTCTCTGCCGTCGCGGCGCTAATCGTGTGGTCGGTGCGCCGGCACAAGTTGGACGACTATCGAGGACATTATCGCTGGTGGCTGATCGCGGCCGCCGCGTGGCTGCTAATGAGCGTCGACGCGACGACGGGAATACACGACGCGCTGCGCGTGGTGATGACCAAGCTTTCGAGCAACGCGGGCCCATTGGCCGGTCACGCTTGGTGGATCGGCCTTTGGGGATTGATCCTCGTGACGACCGTCGCGCGGTTGCTGCTGGATATGCGGGCGTGCCGATCGGCACTCGTGGTGACCATGCTTTCTATGGGTTTGTGGATCGCCGCGCTGGTGCTGCGATTTGCCGGCCTAAACCTGACGGAAATTCGGCTTACGCTAGCCGTGGAAACCTCCAAAATGGGCGGCCATCTGCTGCTGCTGCTGGGATCGCTGCTGTACGCTCGACATGTGATCCTGCATTCGCAAGGATTGTTGCCCGCGCGCGGCGCAAATCCGAAGAAAGAACGCGCCAAAAAGGAATCGGCGAAATCAAACGGAGGCGAATCGGGCCATTCGACGCGCGTCGACGGAGCCCATGCAACGCCAGCGCCGCATTCAAATGACAAGCGACACGATCTTCAGCCAGTAGCGACGAACGCCGACGCGGCCCATTTGCACTCGGCCGCAAAATCGTCGCGAGCGGTTGAGCCGTCGGACGAAGAAGACGGCGACGATCAAGACCAAGACGACGACGATCGCGGCGGCCGAAAGTCGAGCAAGGCGGACCGCAAGCGGCTTCGCAAGCAAAAACTAGAAGACCGTGATTGGTAGATGGCTAGGTAGAGGCGCCGCTCGTCGGGCCGACAGGCGATGCTCCCCCGCCCAAATTATTACGAGCCAATCCGCTATTCATGCTCTGCCACGGCCACGTTAAAGCTCTGCCACGGCCACGTTAACATCGCCCAAGCGACGATCGCGATGCCCGCGCTTACGAAAACGTGCATCGGATACGGCCCGAAGTAGTCGAGCATCGTTCCCGGTGGCGGCTTGCGGCTGACGCAAAAATAATTTGTGCCCATCACCGCGTTCACCCCATACACGAACAGCGCGTAGCCGATCGTGAACATCACGGTTTGACGGTAAAGCCGCCAGGTCGGACGCAGGCCGACGCCCCACACGAGATAAACGGCCATTACGACCAATGCCGCGTGGCCAAAAAAAAACATCAAGAACCAAAAACTGGGAAATGCTTCGGGCAACTCCGGCGTCAGCATCGCTAGCGCTGTCGCAGTCAGACCCCAGTAGTACACGGTCGCCGCCGCCCACCGCCGCTTGGTCCAAAGGGCATATACGCCGATCATCCAGCCGATATCGCAAATCTGCAGCGGCAGCGATCGGCGAAGAACGAACATGCCCGGCGAGAGCATGATTAGAGTCATAGTTCCTTGAACGACGAGAACGGCGATCGCGAGCGCTCGATCGAGGCGGGTCCGCGGTCGCCGAGCTGGCAAGGCTCGTCGTTCGAGTGTGATTCCTACCGCCAAAACCGCGGTGATTGCCAAGGCCGCCACATGAGACGTCCCGAACAACGCAAAATGTTCTTGTGTCCAAAGCCAATCCATTGCCACCCGTCCGATCGTGATCCGAAAAGTTGTTCGGCTCGCATTGTAGCCAGCACGAGGGAGATCGCGGAATGTCGGAAATCGATCGCGCCCCTCGTCGCGCCGGAGGAAGCCAACTAAAATTGCTTTGGCCGATACGTGGCGTTTCCGGCGCCGCAGCCGGTGCGGACTACTGGATAGCAGACTGCACGACATCAACTCCCAACCACGCCCAACACAACCCCTTGACAAATTCACTACATAGCAGCGTAAGCGAGGATGCTTGAACGTATCGTCCGATCGAAACCAGTCTTCCTCGCTAACGCATCGGGCTAGTATCGCACCACAATTGTTCGCAATCCGCTCTCGAAGGGTTTGAACCAGCCATGTTTCGCGTCACGCGCCAGATCGATTTTTGCTACGGCCATCGCTTGCTAAACTACGACGGCAAGTGCAAGTATCTGCACGGTCATAACGGCAGGGCGATCATCACGCTCGAGTCGGCCGAGCTGGATTCGCGCGGGATGGTGCTCGACTTTAAAGACATTAAGCAAGTCGTCGCCGGCTGGATCGACGAAAATCTAGATCACCGGATGATTCTCCATCGGGCGGACCCCATCGTGCCCGTGCTCGAAGAGATGGGCGAGCCGATGTACATCGTCGACGTGAATCCAACGGCGGAAAATATCGCCCGGCTCATCTTCGACTACACGCAAAGCCAGGGCTTTCCGATCGTCGAATCGCAACTCTGGGAGACGCCGAACTGCGTGGCGGCGTATCGAGGTGGGTGAAGCGTGGGGCGTGAAGCGGCCGGAGAAGACGATCGGCGATCGTCCGCATAGCCGGGGCATTCTCCCGCGCCGTCCCGCCAGTGGCGATTTACTCACGACGGACGACGCTCAATACGACGCAGCAGGATGCCGCGGCTATGTACGGTGGTTGCCGCCGGCGCAAAAAAATAGTCCGGGCGACCCTTGCGGATCAGCGCCGGACTGCAATCCCCCCTGGGAATGTTCGTTCGCTTTGGCCTGGGCCGTCGTCCGCGAATCGGTCGCGGAAAGCGCCCCTCCATGGCATTGATTGTCTCACAACGCCTTGCGTGCGAATAAGTATCGGCCACTTCCACCGATTCCTTTGGGCAATATCTGCCGGTTAAGCCGATTCGTCGTGCCTACATCTGGCTTTCATTGAATTGTCGCGCGAACCAGATGGCGCCGTCAAAGAGAACAACCCTGCTGGCATCGGCCAAGTCGATGGCGCCAAAATTCTGCAAATTCTGCAAATCCTATCCAACCTTCTTTTTCCGCTCATCAACTTTGCCGATTAGGACGATTTGGTAGGGAGTCAAACCGGGTCAATTTTCGAGGGCTACGTTCTGTGAATAAACTAACCGCGCTCATTGCTAGCTTTTTCCGCTCGCCCGTGTTGTGGGGAAGTCTCGTCGCCGCGATTTACTATGCGGGGATCGAAGTCGGGCTCATCAACAGCGAACTGCTGCTCCGGTTCACTGCCGGCCATTCGGTCGAGTACATTGTCACAGCGGTATTCTTCGTGGGCGCAGCGGCCTTGGTCATCAAGGGGCTCGAGATCGGCGGCCAACGGAAATTTCCGAAGGACCTGCTGCTCGGTCCGATTCCGCTCGGCGGACAATCGGTCGATGACGCCAGCCGGCTGAGCACGATTCTCGAATCGGCGCCGGTCCCCTTGCAAAAGGGCTACTTGGTTCGCCGGCTGCGCGAAGTTTTGGACCACATCCACCGCACGGGCGACGCCGAATCGCTCGACACCGAGATCAAATACCTGTCCGACATGGACGCCGTGCGAGCCCAGCACGGGTATGCGTTCGTGCGCGTCATCATTTGGGCCATTCCGATTCTTGGGCTGTTGGGCACCGTGATTGGCATCACCAGCGTGTTCGCCAACCTGAATGTCAAGCACATCGATGAATCGCTGCCGAGCGTCATGGCCGGTTTGAAGGTGGCGTTCGATACGACTGGGTTGGCTCTGGGATTGTCGATGGTGCTGATGTTCGGACAATATTTCGTCGACAAGGTCGAGTCGGGCTTGCTCATCGAAGTCGATGCGCGAGCGAACGCCGAGCTTAAAGGGCGATTTCAGGTCAGCACGCTGGGCAGCGATCCACAACTGGCGCCGATTCGCCGGATGGTCGAGGCAGTGCTCCAATCCAACGATCGGCTCGTGAACCGGCAAGTGGAAATCTGGCGCACGTCGATCGACGCCGTGGGCCATCAGCAGGGACAACTCGCTCTGACCAGCGGCAAGCAATTGGAGACCGCTCTTTCGGGCGCCCTGGAGCAAAGCCTCAAGGTTCACGCGACTCAACTCGGCGCGGCCGAGCGCGCCCAAACGGAGCTCAACCAGCGACACTGGGCACAGTTCCAACAAACACTGGCTCAAGTCGCCGAAGCCGCCACGCGCCAACAAGCCGAACTAGCTAAGCAGACCGAAATCCTGCTCAAAGTCGTTGAAGCCACGGGCCAGGTCACTCGACTCGAAGACGCGCTGAATCGCAATCTCACGACCTTGTCCGGGACTCGCAACTTCGACGAAACGGCCATGGCGCTGGCCGCCGCCGTGCAACTGCTCAGCGCGAGGATTTCGCCCGCCACCGAAATGCAACCCGTGGCCTTGGCACGAACCCAACGAGTGGAAAAAGCCGCATGAGACGGTCTGCGACGGCGCACAATCCGGGCGTCTCGCTGTTCCCCTTTCTCGCAGTTCTAATCTGCACGATGGGGGTGATGATGCTCCTATTGGTCATCATCAATCGTCCGGGCTCCGGCGCCTCCTTGGACGACAGCGAAGCATCGGTCGAGCAGCCTCCGGGCACAACGGAGGCGACGGTCGACGCATTGAACCAGGCCCGGGACATGCTCGCTTGGAAAATCTCGCAGCTCGAGTCGTCGCGCGAGCAGACCGAGGGCGACCTCAGCGACCGTCGACTCCGCCTGAGCGCGATCGAAGACCACATGCGCAAGCTGCGCGACCAGTGGCAGGGCATGCAGCATGCCGTGGACGATCTGGAGCAGTCCGGTCAGGCCAAGGGGCAAGCTCGTCAATCGACAGCCGCTCAAATCGCAAAAATGCGCGAGGAGATACTGCTAACCCGCGCCCGGGTAACGCAAGCCGCCGAGCGGCGCAGTCGAGAGGCGCCCTCCTTCGCGATCATTCCCTACGACGGACCCAACGGCACCCGGCGGCGGCCGATCTATATCGAGTGCGGCCCGGATAGCGTTGTGCTGCAGCCCGAGGGAATCACGTTGCCGGCCAGCGATTTCGAGGGACCCGATGGGCCAGGCAATCCGCTGGCCTCGACGCTGCGGGCCGCCCGCGACTTCATCGCCGCTCAAAACGCCGCGACGGGGACTCAGGGGGAACCGTATCCGTTGCTGATCGTTCGGCCCAATGGGATCGTCGGATTTTATGCGGCACGGGCGGCCATGGCGTCGTGGGCCTCGGAATTCGGCTACGAGCTTGTCGAGCAGGATCAAATCGTGAGCTATCCGGCGGCCAGTCCGCAGTTGGCTCAAGTCGAGCAAACGGCGCTGGCCGACGCAAGATCGCGCTATACGTGGTTCGCGCAGACACGGACGGGCCGCAAGCAGTCGGCGGCGCCGCGCACGGTCTACCATGCTTCGGTCAATGGCGGCGGCGTCGTGCAAGAAGGCTCGGCGCTGGCCGGCGACACCGAAGAATCGAGTGCTGGCTTCGGCGGCGGGACAGCTAGCAATGGCGCGGGCAGTTCACCAGCGGGCGGCGGCGGGTCGCCAGTTACAGCGTCCAGAAGCGGCAGTAATTTGGTTGGCTCCACCGGCAGCGCTGGAGTCGAATTCGCTGCAAATGGGCCGCGCGGCGACGATCATCTTGGCTTTGGCAATCCCTACGCTGACGGTCCAGGCTCGGCGTCGGGAGCGGCTGGCGCTGCATCATCGCGGGCCGCCGCCGGCAATGGCGGCCCAGGTAGATACGCCGCTAGCCCCGGTGGTTACGCATCGCAAGGAACAAGCGGCGGATTTTCGGCTGAGAAGTCACAAGGCAGTGGCGGCGCTGCCTCAAGCGGTGCTGCTCCAAGCGGCGCCGGTCAAGCCAACGTGGCATACGGTCAAACTAATGCTTACGGCAACGGCAGCGGCGAACCTGCCGCGCAGTTGGCCGGAGGGCAATCCGGCAGTTCGAATGGCGCCGCGCTCGCCGCCGACGGCCAGTCGCATGGCGCCGGCCCCGGTGAATCGGGACCAGGCGGGAGCGGTGTCTCGGCGTCGTTCAACCCAAACGCCGGGCCGAGCGGCGCGTCGGAAGCGTCGAGCAGCGACCACGGCCCTGCCTTCCAACCAGGGCTCGGTGAATTCGTCGACCGTCCAAATATTCAACCTGCCAAGAAGGCCGATGAAGACGATGCAGCGAAGAAAACTCACAGTTTGGCCGATAAGCGAGGCCGCAACTGGAGCCTGCCGTCAAACGCCCGAACCACGACCGCCGTCACCCGCCCGATCCGCGTCGAGTGCCGCGGCGACCAGATGATCATCAAACCCGACGCGGGCAATAGCGATCGGCAAACGGTCCCCTTCAAAGGCCGCACCGAAGATTCCGTCGATCCCCTGGTCGCGGCCATTTGGTCGCACACCAAGGGCTGGGGCCTCGCCGGCCGGCAAATGTATTGGCATCCGGTGCTGGTGCTCGAAATGGGCCCCAGCGGCGAAGCCCGTTTCGGCGAACTGCAAGCCCTAATGGCCGACAGCGGGCTGGAAGTGAGGCGAAAGTAGGGAGTCGGGAGATGGGAGTCGGGAGTTCGAGGGACAATCGCTTCGCAATTTTCCGATGACTACTGCCGGCGCCCTCCATGCATAACGTAGGTGTTCCTAAACTCCCGTCTCCCGACATTCTTCCCCCATGCGACGACCTACTCCAGAACCGATCGAAGCCGGCGGCCAAGACTCATTCGTCGACGTGGTCACGAACCTCGTCGGAATCATGATCGTGCTCGTGCTGATTGTCGGCGTGCGCGTCAAGCATGTGTGGATCAAGACGACGGCTTCGATCGAGGCGCCGCCGGCGTCGGCGACGTTCAAGCCGCTGTCGGAAAAGGATCAACACGCAGCTCTTTCCGCGCTCGAAGCGATGGCGGCGAGCATCAAAGAAGATGTGCATCGCGTGAATGACCAGGTGGCGAAGGTCGAACAAGAGCTTAACGTGCGAGGCGCCGAGCGCGAGCAACTCGCTACGCTTGTGTCGGCCGGCGAGCACGTGGTGGCGGAGCATCGATCGAAACTTGCGCTGGGCGCTCAGGAAGAATTCGATCTACGACAGCAGGCCAGCGCGCTCGAACAGCAATTGCAGCAGACGCAGCAGACCCTGGTCGGCGTCGAAACGGCGCCGCCGGCGGCGGTCGAGGTCAAGCACTATCTGACGCCAATCAGTCGCACCGTGTTTGGCAAAGAGGAGCATTTTCGATTGCTCGACGGCCGCATCGCGTACATTCCCCTCGCAGAATTGTTCGAGCGAGCCAAGAGCAGCGTTCGCAGCGAAATTCCGGAGGTGGCCAATCCCACCGCGCTCACCGAACGGCAGCGCACGGCGGGTCCGGTCAACGGCTTCGAAATGCGATACACGATCGCCTTGGAGCCACAAGGACAAGGACGATACGATCTCCGCTCGAAGGAGTGGCAGATCGTCCCGGCGACCGGCGTCGTCGGCGAATCGATAGCCGACGCGCTGCGACCGACATCGGAATTGCGCCGTCAATTGGCTCTGATGACTCCCCGCGATACCACGATTACGATCTGGGTGTATCCCGACTCGTTCAGCGATTATCGAAAAATCAAAGACCAGCTCTATCTGCTGGGCTTCGCCACCGCCGCCCGCCCTTTGCCCCCCGGAGCGAAGATCGCCGGCTCGGACAAGGGGTCCCGCTCGGCAGCCCAATAATCCGCGACTCTTTAGCTCGAGGCGGCGTCTTGGTAAGCACTTTCCTCTACGCTGCCTAGGGAAATGCCAAAGAAGTAGCCGCGCGGAAAATTTCGCGTCAAAGTGCAAATCTCACCGCAAACGAAATCGCCTTTTGATAGACAATGAGCTTCTCGAAGGCGAACGGCATGCGCGAGGCAAGGGCCGGAAAGCAGAGAGCAGATTCGCGGCCTGGGGTGATGAGCGAGCGGAGAAATTCTTCGAACGGCTCAAGGCGAACGACATCCAAATTCTCGACGGCAATAAGCAGGTGGCCGTCGCCGTGGGGGCCGGAAAGCTGGCGTTCGGTTTGACCGACACCGACGACGCACTTGAGGAAATTGGCGGCGGTCAACCGGTCGAGATCATTTATCCCGATCAAGGACCGGGCGGACTGGGGACATTGTTTATTCCAAACACGTTGGCGATCCTCAAAGGCTGCCCCCATCCCGAGGCGGCGCGGCGGCTGGTCGACTATTTACTTTCTGAAGAGGTCGAGGGGAAATTGGCGGCGGGCCCCAGCGGGCAAATCCCGCTCAATTCGCGGGTGAAAATCAAGCCTCCCGTTGAGACTCCGGCCTCGATTCGCGCGATGCGAGTCGACTTCGCCGCCGCTGCGGAAAAATGGGACATCGCCGCGAGGTACTTGCGCGATCGATTCACCGGCGCGAATTAGCCGTTCGTGACGCGAGAACGCGCATGGAGCCACGCACGAAGTAAGCGCGGGCAGCGCTATTCTCGAATACACACTCGGACGCTTACTCTGTGCGCGGCTCTGGGTTTACCGCGCAGGCCGCCTCGACGAGCGCGGGAAGCTCCTTCTCCGCCGCCACGCACATGCCAAGATCGCGCAGCAGGCCGTCGCGCACGGCGTAGATCCAACCGTGGACCGTCAGCTCTTGTCCGCGTGCCCAGGCATCTCGTACGACGGTCGTTTGGGCGACGTTCACGACCTGTTCGATCACATTCAATTCGCATAGCCGGCTATGGCGCCGGCTTTCGGTTTCCAATACGTCCAACTGCGGCCAATGCTTCCGGCGCACGTCCTGCACGTGCCGCAGCCAATTGTCGATCAGCCCCAGCTTGTCGTCGCGCAACGCGGCCAGCACGCCGCCGCAGCCATAATGCCCGCAAACGATGACGTGGCGAATGTGAAGCACGTCGATCGCATACTGAATGACTGCCAGACAATTGAGATCGGCATGCACGACGACATTGGCGACATTTCGATGAACGAACATCTCGCCGGGCGGCAGATTCACGATCTGATTCGCCGGCACTCGACTGTCCGAACATCCGATCCAGAGATAGCTAGGCGCCTGCTGATCCGTCAGGCTCCGGAAAAAATTTGGATCTTGCCGAGTCACCTCGGCGGCCCAGGATCGGTTGCTGGCTAAAAGATGGCTTAAGTCGTTCATTATGGTGCTTGATTTCACTCCGAGAGACGTCAAATAAACGTTGCCGCGGCCGCCTTTCGCCCGCTCCGAACCCTTCGCGACGCTACTCGCCGCCAAATTGTTTGAGCCAGTATTCTACTTCGCCGGGCGGGAAAGGGCCTTCCGGCTTCGTGATATCCTTGTTTTGCGCTTCGTGACGTTCGCGACGCTGCCGCATCAATTCGGCAAACCAGACGTCGCTATCCACGGCGATGGCCTTTCGACGATGGGCAGCCCGCTGAATGCGGTGGTCGCTGGAGACGACGGTGAGCCGTTTGGGAGACGAGTCGGCGAGAATCAATTCTTCGATCAGCGTGTCGGCATCGGCGTCGCGGGACGCGAACCGGACGCAGAGCCCTTTGTGCTGCGTTATCCGCGCGGCGCCCCAGGGGGATTCCGAAGCGTCGAAGACGATCGTGGCTCGCGAGACTTCGTCCGGCGGAAGCGACTCGGCCAGGACGTTGAGCATCGCCTCGCGAGCCCGCTTAAGCCCTCCCGGGCCCAAGCCGCGCGGGATGATGCCGGCCACGTTCAGCAGATTGTAGCCGTCGATGAGGAGAGGCAAGGTCGTGGCGAGTGGTGGTTGGCGAGTGGCGATTAACGGACACGGTGATTGAATGATATCCGGCGGAGGCGAGAGAGATATAGGCGAGCCATTGCGCCGTGAGGCCTCTTTGCGGTCGCAAATGCGCCATCAATGACCTACTAAGCTCGCTCCGTCAGTTGGCAGTTTCTCGCTTTTGTTGCGGCTGGTGAACGGGACGCCTTTGCATTTGTGGACTAGACGGCTGGTCGCTAGAATAACGGGCTTGATCGGCCGACAGCGGTGGGCCAATCACGGCCCACGCCTCGAGCGGCGGGTCGCGATGGAAATGAACTGAACTAATTCGGTTTCTTAGGAGAAGATCGCGGTGCAGATCAATATTTCGACCCGGCATGGCAATCTTAGCGATGCCACCCGGTCCAAGATTTCGGCCAAGGTGGGCCGGTTGGCTCGGTATTTCGAGCGACTGACGGCAATCGACGTGACCGTGGACCTGCAATCTTCCGCTGCGCCCGTCGTCGAAATCCAAGTTTCCGCCGAGCATAAGCACGACTTCGTGGGTCGTGAGCAAAGCAGCGATCTGTGGCGCTCCGTCAACGGCGTCGTGCAGAAACTGGAACAGCAGCTGCGCAAATACAAGGAACGAGTCACCAGCCACGGCCGGGCCGATGGGCGGCACGCCTCCGAAGGGGCCAACAGCCGAGAAGTCGCCGCGAACGAATGACCGGCCGACTGAGTTACAACTCCGCTTGGCCGTCTCCAGGGAGTCGGCCTGGGGCGGGGCAGCGATTTCAATCGAAGCGATTTGTGGAGAAGAAAGGATAAGTAGCGATGAAGTTTGCCGACTTTGTTAGCACCGATGCGATTCGGGCAGAATTAGCCGCCGACGACAAACCGGGCGCGATCCGCGAATTGACCGAGGCTCTCTTGAGCGCCGGGCGAATCCAGGCGTCCGAGGTCGACGGGATCGTTAAAGCCGTCATGAAGCGAGAAGAACTCGGAAGCACCGGAATTGGCCGAGGCGTGGCCGTGCCCCACACCAAGCATCCCAGCGTGGATCGTCTGGTGGGAACTGTCGGAGTGAGTCAGGAAGGGGTCGATTTCGATAGCCTCGATGGCGAGAAGGTGCAGCTTTTTTTCCTGCTCATCTCGCCGCCCGACCGTCCCGGCGACCACTTGCGGGCTCTGGAAAACATCTCGCGGCAGTTGCGGGACGAAACGTTTTGCAAGTTCTTGAAGCAGGCGAAAACACCCAAGGATATTCGATTGTTGCTCGACGAGGCGGATAACAACCAGTTCGGCTCCTAGCCGACCGCAAGCCGACGTTTCCCCGCGATGGACAGCGACCGAAAGTTTGGCTCGCGGCGGATGGCCGGCGCGACACGAGGCAACCCGTTACAAAAGAAACATCTCGGGATTTGAGCCCGATTGCGATGAGCGAAGCGAAATTGACTCGGGTCGTCTTAGTGACCAACTCGCAAGGGTTGCACGCCCGGCCGGCCAATTTGATCATGAAATTGGCCCATCAATTTCAATCGAAAATTGAACTAGTCAAGGAAAACGAACGAATCGACGCCAAGAGCATCCTCGAAATCCTCACGCTCGGCGCGGCGCCGGGCACAAGTATTTCGATCGAAGCGACCGGACCCGACGCCCCGGCTGCGATCGATGCTCTGGCGACGTTGTTCGCCGAGAATTTTCACGAAGACGAACAGGAAAACACCCCGGATTCATGACGGCCTGGTAGCTCCGGCCCTTCGGTGATCGCGTCGCGCGGGTCAGCCCTGTCAATCGCTGACCTACCGCGAATTGGATCGCCCGAGTGGCGTCCGCGGCAGGCTAAGCATGAATCCCGCCACCCCGGCCCCCGGAGGACCGGCGACGCTGCTCGCCGCCAAGGAGGATATGGCTGGCGCTGCCCCTAGGCGGCGCGCCGCCGACTCCCAACGGCCGGCACAACCGAACATCACATGCAGAGACTACAAGGGATTGCCGTTTCGCCCGGCGTGGCGATTGGCGAAGCGCTCGTGATGGACACCGAGGGATTTCGGATCCCGCGGCGGTTCGTGGCGCGCGACGCGGTCGTCGATGAGCTCAATCGGCTCGAACAAGCCGTCGTGGCTTCCGGCGCCGAGATTGAGATCAGTCGCGACGCCGTCTCTCGCGAGTTGGGCGTCCAATACGCGGCAATCTTCGACGCCCATCTTCAAATGCTCCGCGATCCCAAGCTGCGGAGCGAGATCGAGGCCCTGGTCCGCGATCGGCACTATTCGCCGGAATACGCCGTCAGCCGCACGCTTCGCCGATATGCCAAGGTGTTTCAGACGATTCAGAGTAGCTATCTCGCGTCGCGCGCGGCGGATATCTTCGACATCGAAAAACGGATGCTCCGCCACCTGTTGGGCCGGCGGAGAGAAGAGCTTTCTCAGCTTGCTTCGCCGGTAATCGTGCTCGCGCACAATCTCACGCCGAGCGAAACGGCCAACCTCGACCGCAAATTCGTCCTCGGGTTCGTTACGGAAACTGGCGGACCCGGCAGCCATACGGCGATCGTGGCCGAGGCGCTCGAGCTACCCGCGGTGGTGGGCGCCGGGCCGTTTCTAAGCGACGTCGCCGGCGGCGATCAGGTCATTATCGATGGCGATCAAGGAGTCGTGATCCTTCAGCCCGACGCCGAGACAATCGCCCATTACCGCGCTCAGGCCGAGCATCAGCGCGATGTCGCGGCCCAGCTCGGTACGATCCGCGACTTGCCCGCCGAAACGGCCGACGGCACGCGGGTCTTGCTGATGGGCAATATCGAATTTCCGCACGAAGTCGCCCACTGCGTCGATCGCGGGGCGGATGGCATTGGCTTGTATCGCACGGAATTCTTGTATCTGACATCGGAAACCGAGCCCACCGAAGAAGATCATTTTCAAGCCTACAAAAAGGTGCTGGAAGCGATCGGCGACCGGCCGGTCGTGATTCGCACGCTCGATTTGGGATCCGACAAGTTGCCCACCGTCTCAGGCGGCGAAGAAGAGCGCAATCCCGCGCTCGGACTACGCAGCATACGGCTTTCGCTGCGAAACTTGCCTCTGTTTCGCACGCAGCTTCGAGCCATATTGCGGGTCAGCGCTCTGGGGGACGTGCAGATCATGTTTCCCTTGATCAGCACGATCCAGGAACTGCGCCACGCCAAGCTCGTGCTGTCCGACGTGATGGAGGACCTGGAAGAGAACAAGATCGCCTTCGATCGCGAGATGAAGGTCGGCATGATGGTCGAGGTGCCCGCCGCGGCCATGATGATCGACCATTTCGTGCAAGAGGTGGATTTCGTAAGCATCGGAACCAACGACCTGATCCAGTACACGCTGGCGGTGGATCGCGGCAACAAAGAGGTCGCGGCCCTTTACAACTCCTGCGACCCGGCCGTGCTAAGACTGATCGACATGACGATCCAAGCTGCCCGCAAAGCGTCGATCACCGCCAATATGTGCGGCCAGATGAGCGGCAGCAGCACTTATACGCAGCTATTGCTCGGCCTGGGCCTGCGGCAATTCAGCGTGACGCCGGCCGCGATACCCGAGGTGAAGCGAGTCTGTCGCGCCGTGACGATCGAGCAGTGCGAGCAAATCGCCAAGCGCGTGATGACGATGGAAAACGCTCGAATGATCAAAAACTACTTGCGAGAAGAGTTGAAAAAGGCCGTGCCGGAAACCGATACATAGCCGCGGCATCCTGCCGCGGAGTATTGATTTGGCAACCCGGCGCGGCAAGATGCCGCGGCGATGATACGAGAACGTATGACGACACAAACTCCTTTACGCCACCGAATCCGTATTCGCTTCGCCAAGCAGGACGATCTGCGCTGGGCGAGCCATCGCGATTTGATGCGCGTCTGGGAGCGGCTGTTCCATCGGGCTCAGGCGCCGCTGAGCATGAGCGAGGGCTTCCACCCGAAGCCGCGAATGAACTTTCCGTCGGCGCTGGCGGTGGGAATCGCCGGACTGGATGAGATGATCGAGATCGATCTGACGGAGGATTGGTCGGCTGAGAAGTTGGTCGCCGCTCTTGCCGAGCGAGCCCCGCCGGGACTGATCGTCAAGGGCGCCGAAGTGATGCGCGAGGGAAGCAAGAAGGCCCAGGCCACGCAAGTCACATTCGCGATCGACGTGCCGCCGGACCGTTGTCGAGTGGCGGCGGAGCGAATCGTCGCTTTTTTGGCGTCGGCGTCGCACCCGATTCAGCGCGAAGGCCGGGCAACTGAGTTGGATTTACGACCATTGGTGGATGAACTATCGCTTTCCGGCGATCGATTGCAAATGCGATTGCGAGTCGACCGAGAGGGAAGCGCGCGGCCACGCGAATTGTTGGCCGCCTTGGGACTCGAAGATTTGGAGCTTCACGGCTACGAGCTCGCGCGTACCGCGGTCGAGATCGCGTCGTGAAGCCGGAACCCACTCCCGAAGGGAGTAGGGCCAAAACACAACACACATCAAACGAGAAAGTTTTGCCATGAAGCAGGAAATGTTGATCAACGTTTCGCAGCCCGAGGAATGTCGGATCGCGATCGTGGAAGATGGAGTTCTCGAAGAGCTCTACATCGAACGAACCAGCGCGGACAATTACGTCGGCAACATCTACAAGGGCAAGGTCGTCAATATCGAGCCTAGCATTCAAGCGGCGTTCGTCGACTTCGGCGTCGGCCGCAACGGGTTCTTGCACATCAGCGACATCGAGCCACAGTATTTTCGCCAAGGGGGTTACGACCCCGATCGGCCGATCGAATACGGCGGCCGCCAAAGCCGCGAGGAAGTCGCCGAGGAGGAAGATGACGATGTCGAGACGCCCGACGCCGTCGAAGGGGGCAGTCACGCCGAAGCGACTCGCACCCGTCCGCCGCAACGCCTGCGTCCCGGCGCCCGGCCGCGGGTCAAGCCGCCGATCCAAGACATCTTGCGCCGGGGCGACGAGCTGCTGGTGCAAGTCATCAAGGAAGGCATCGGCACCAAGGGGCCCACGCTCTCGACGTATATCAGCATACCTGGCCGATATCTGGTGCTGATGCCGGCGCTCGGACGAGTCGGCGTGTCGCGCAAGATCGAAGACGACGAAGTTCGCCGCAAGCTCCGCGACGTGATGCTCGAACTGCATCCGCCCAAGGGGCTGGGATTCATCGTCCGCACGGCCGGCATCGATCGGACTAAGAAAGAAATCTCCCGCGATCTCGCCTACCTCGTGCGGCTGTGGAAAGTCATCATCCGCCGGATTCGCAAGTTTCCGGCGCCGATCGACATCTACGAAGAAAGCGACATGATCATCCGCACGATCCGCGACATCTTCACCGGCGATGTCGACGCGATCCATATCGACGAGCCGCAAGCGTACGAACGGGCGAAGGAATTCCTGCAAATCGTCATGCCCCGGTACGCCAACCGGCTGCACCTCTACGAAGGCAAGGAGCCGCTCTTCCACAAGTATCGCTTGGACGAAGAAATCAGCCTCATTCACCAGCGAAAGGTGCCGCTGCGACACGGCGGCTCGATCGTTA
Organism: Pirellulales bacterium; assembly: GCA_038210495.1. Classification (GTDB taxonomy): domain Bacteria; phylum Planctomycetota; class Planctomycetia; order Pirellulales; family DATAWG01; genus JBBQWR01. The sequence continues at coordinate 15,773 of JBBQWR010000018.1, read as the reverse complement.
TCGATTCGACCGAGGCCCTCGTGGCGATCGATGTGAATAGCGGAAACTTCCGCACTGCGGATTCCGCCGAGGAGACCGCCTATCAGATGAATTTGCACGCGGCGAAAGAGATCGCCCGGCAGCTTCGGCTCCGCGACCTGGGCGGAGTGATCGTGAACGACTTCATCGATATGCGCAAAGAGCGGCACCGGCGGAATCTCGAAAGGGCTCTCCGCGACGCGGTCAAGCGCGATCGGGCTCGCACGAAGATCTTGCGGACCAGCCCATTCGGCTTGATCGAGATGACCCGGCAGCGGATTCGTCCGAGCCTCAAGCGGAGCGTTTACAAGGACTGCCCCGGCTGCACCGGCACGGGCGTCGTCAAGACGGCCGAAAGCATGGCGATCGAAGTGATTCGGATATTGATCCTGGCCGCCCAGCGCGAGGATATCGTCAAGGTCTCGATCACCGTGGCCGACGAAGTCTCGACCTATTTGAACAACAAAAAGCGTCGCGAAATGGCCCGCCTCGAAGACGACGGCGGCATGACGATCCAGGTATTCGGCAAAGAGCTAGCGGAGCCCGAGCATCTGTTGATCGAATGCCAAGACGCCGCCGGCCGGGAAGTGAAATTCACGGGATAGGCCTATTTCTTGTCGCCAGGAATTGGCGGCTATTTCCGAGAATTTAAACCCATGAATCGCACGCGAGTCGTTGTGAGATTGGGTTTGCTCGTTGTGATTGGCTTGATCTTTTTGATTGTCAGGCATTCCATCGTGCAATCCTTCCGGGGAACTGAGCCGATCGCGATTGACGCTCAATCGACGACGGCAACGTTTGAGCGAGCGTTCCCGAATATTGAGCTCGACCGACCGGTCTTCGTGACATTTCCGCCGGATGACACGAACCGGATCGTCGTTCTTTCTCAGTCGGGCACGGTCCTGATTTTCCCCAATGATCCGGGCGTCGAGGAAGCTGGCGAACTACTTAACATTCGCGACCGGATTATCAAAGAGGGGTCCAGCGAAGATGGCCTCTTGGGGTTGGTGTTTCATCCGAAGTTTCGCGAAAACCGGCAGTTCTTCCTCTATTACACCAATCCCGAGCACTTCAATATTTTATCTCGTTTCAAGATGTCGGCCGGCGATGCAAGTCGCGCCGATCGCGACTTGGAAGAGGAAATATTTCGCACGCCGCAGGTCACGGGCAACCATAACGGCGGCACGCTTCTCTTTGGCCCCGACGGCTATTTATACATGGCGGTTGGCGATGGAGGCCCAGTCGGCGATCCACATCGCAACGCCCAGAATATCCAATCCGTGCTGGGAAAGATTTTGCGAATCGATGTCGACCACCAAGACGCCGGGCTGAAATACGCCATTCCGGCCGACAATCCGTTTGTCGATCGAAAAGGGGCTCGGGCCGAAATTTGGGCCCTGGGGTTGCGCAACGTGTGGCGGATGTCGCTGGACCATGCCACGGACCGGCTCTGGGCTGGCGATGTCGGCGAGGACGCCTGGGAGGAGATCGACGTCATCGAGCGAGGCGGAAATTATGGCTGGAACATCAAAGAGGGATTTTCCGAGTTCACTCAAAAGCCGGATTCATCGCCGTCGCTCCCCGGGCCGTTCATCGGAAAACTGATCGACCCGGTCTTCGCCTACAATCATTCGGTAGGCAATTGCATCATTGGCGGCTGCGTATATCGTGGAAAGAAAGTTCCGGAGTTGTTCGGCGCCTATCTTTTCGCGGATCACGTCAGAGGCCAGTTGTATGCAATGCGTTACGACGAAAGATCAGGTCAAGCGAATTCCGTACAACCTATGATGCCCATGACTATGCCCGTGTGCTCATTCGGTGAAGATGAATCGGGCGAGGTTTATTTCACGACGACTCAGGGAACCATCAATCGGATTGTTGCAGCCCGGCCGCAGCAATAGGGATCAGTGATTCAACAATCTCCTACGCTTGGCGCTGCAAAAAGACCCCTATTCACTCCGAACGTCCCGCTGTTCGAATTGGGAAAGACGCATGGCGGCGGCAGGTGCTTAGCCGCGTTGGCGGACCCCGGCCGGCCCCGACCGATGAATGTCGGGCCGACTATGGCATGGGGGCGCCGTTGACGAGAATCTGGCCTGAGAATGTTCCGCCGACAGGAATGGCCTGGAATGGCGTCGCCGCAGTCACCGTGTTATCCACCGTGCCCAACAGTTGGGCCGTGCCGCCCGTCTGTTCCAGTAAGATCCCGGTGCTGCTTCCGCCGCCGAGATTGATATTGTTTCCTTCGATGTGATAGGTGACGTTCTGACTCGATATTCCGAGCAGTCCGTCCGCGAAGGTCGAGGAGCCCGTGATTTGATTTCCCGATATGGTGTAAATCGCGCCGGTTGAGGGCTGAAAAATATAAATGCCCTCGCCGGTCGCGGGCGTATCGACGCTCGAATTGATCACGGAATTCGTTCCGCCGCTGCTTTGAAATAGGATGCCGATATTGGTCGCATTGGTCACGCCCAGACCGTTGAGCGCGACGTTGCTGGACGCGTTGACGTTCGCGCCATAGCTGCTGGACCCGTTGACATTGATATCGGCGAGCGAAACACCGGTTGAATTCTGAATGAGAATGCCGTTGTTCGATGAATTGGCGAGCGTGCCGCCGGACCCCGCGACGCCGCTGGCGCCGAGTACCCGGAAACTGCCCGTTGTGCTGGCGAGAGCCAATCCATTAGCGCCGCCGCTCGAAGAAACGCTGGTCAGCGAGATCGCAACCGGCATTCCGGTGATGGCGACCGCGCCGCCGGATGCGCTGGCGATCGAACCAGCGCTAATCGTGAGCAGGCCCGAGCCCGTTGCATTGAGCCCCGTTCCGGACGTAGCGTTGATCGTCAGATCGTCGAACGCGACCTGACTTGTCACCGCTTGCTCGAAGACGCCGGTCGACGTGCTGCCGGTTATGTTGGTGAGCCCATGAAACACGACGTTGCCGGAATCGCCCAGTAACTGAATCCCCGTGGTGGCGTTGTTGACCGTGATGTTGTTAAAGGTCATGGCCGCCGCGCTGTTCTGCAAATTGAAGCCGACGGCGCCGCCGGTGAGCGTGGCTTGGCTGATGTTGAGGCTGCCGGTGAGCGCCGTGACATTGACGCCCGTCCCGGATCCAGTCGCCGTCACGTTGGCCAGGCTAATCGAGGCGGTCGATGCGGTCGCCGACAATGCGGCGCCATTGGCATTGGCCAGCGATCCATTGGTAATCGTCAGTCCGCTCGAATTGTTGATTCGCAGCGCCGTCCCCGACGTGGCGCCGATGTCCAATTGATCGAAGCCGATCGTGCCGGTGGCGTTGTTGATCGTCGCGCCGTTAACAGTGCTGCCATTGACGGTGGTCACGCCGGTGAAGCGGGTCGAGTTTTGATTGCCGCTGACACTGATCCCCGTGGCCGCGCCCGTGACGGTTGTGTTTTGCAGCGCGATGTTGGCCGTGTTGCTGTTGAGCGCGACGCCCGTCGTGCCTCCGGCGATCGTCGATTGGGCGACGTTGACCGTGCCGGCCGCATTGGTTAGCGCGACGCCAGTCGTGGCTCCGGTCGCCGCGACGCTGGCCAAGTTCAGATTTACGCTTGAGTTGTTCACGTTGACGGCGCCGCCATTGGCATTGCTCAGCGTGCCGCTAGTCACGGTCAGTCCCGTCGAGCCTGTCACGTTGAGCGCAGTGCCGGAAGCGGCCGACACGGCCAGTTGATCGACCAGCACGGACCCCGTGGCGCTTTGCTCCGTGAAGCCATTGACCGTGCTGCCCGAGATCGTCGTCGTACCCTGAAAATGAGTATTGGTTTGATTGCCGGCGATCGAGACGCCCGTGGCGGCATTGTTTACGGCCATGCCGCTGATCGTGACGTTGGCTGGATTGTTGTTCAGATTGATGCCTTTGGCGCCCCCCGTGATCGTGCCGCCACCGATGGCGACCGTGCCACTGGCGTTGCTCACGTTGATCCCCGTTCCACCGGCCGCGTTGGTCGCGGAGACGCTGGCAAGGTTGATCGCCGCCGTCGAGTTGCTCAGATTCAAGCCCGCGCCGCCGGCGTTGGCGATCGCGCCATTGGCGACGATCAAGCCGGTGGAATTTTGGACGTTAAGGCCGGTTCCGGACGTCGCGCCGATATTGAGGTTGTCGAACGAGAGCGCCCCGCTGCCTGTCGAATCGAGCACTCCATTGACCGTGCTGCCATTGACGGTCGTGGCGCCGATGAAGTGGGAAGCGGTTTGATTGCCCGAGGAACTGACTCCCGTCGCGGCGCCATTGATGTTTAGCCCGGTCAGGTTGATGGCCGCCGTGTTGTTGTTGAGATTCACTCCGATCGTGCCGCCGGCGATCGTGCCGCCGCCGATCGTCACGGCGCCGGCAAGCGTATCGAGATTGATTCCGGTCGGGCCACCGGTGGAGTTGGCCGCGGCCAAATTCAGATTCCCATTGGAGTTGGCGGCATTAAGAGCCGATCCGCCGGCCGCGGTAATCGAGCCATTGGCGACCGTCAGGCCGGACGAATTGGCGATGCTCAGACCCGTGCCCGTGGTCGCGTTGATGTTCAGTTGATCGAACGTCAAATTTCTCGAGCCGCCCGTGTCGGTGACGCCGGCCGTTGTCGCGCCGGTGACATTGGTTGTGCCGGTGAAATGCGTATTGGTCTGAGCGCCGGTGGCGGCGATGCCCGTGGAGGCGCCGTTGACGGTCGTGTTGTTTAGCGTCACCGCCGCCGTGTTGTTAACGAGATTGATGCCGGTCGTGCCGCCGGCGATCGTCGATTGCGCGACATTGACCGAGCCCGAGGCGCCGTCGAGCGAAATGCCGCTGACGCCACTGGTCGCGGCGACATTCGAGAGGTTTAAGGCAACATTGGCGTTCGTGACGCCGATGGCCTGACCGCTGGCATTGGTAATTGCCCCGCCGGTTACGGTAAGCGCCCCGGTGGAATTGGTCGACGTGAGGCCGGTTCCCGAGGTCGCCGTTAGGTTGAGTTGATTGAAATTCACGGGCCCGCTGCCGCCGGTATTGCTGACTCCGGCGACAGTGCTGCCGCTGACGGTGGTCACGCCATTGAAATTCGTCGCGCCCGAGTTGGTAGTGAGTTGAATGCCCGTCGCCGCGCCGTTGATTGGTAGATCTTGAAATGTCGTGGTCGCCGAACTGTTTTGCAGACTGACGCCGATCGCGCCACCGCCAATGGCGACATGGTCGACTCCCACAGCGCCGGAAATGCCGTTGCCGGCGATCGCCGCGCCGCCAGACGCATTAACGGTGAAGCCCGACACGTTGCCGTTGCTGGCCAGCGCAATCGCATCACCGGGCGAGTTCTGAATTATCGGTAGCGTCGATCCGGCCGAGGCATGCGGCAGGACGATCGTGCCGGCCTCGACCGTATTGATCGGATGGTTGATGCCGTCGCCCCAGAATCTCTGTCCGGCTTGCATCGCAAAACATTGGCCGTTAAATACGCTGTTCGCGTTGGCCAGCACGATGTCGTTGGGGAGCGAACCGGCTTGAGCCATCGGCAACGTTTGATAGGGATGCTCGACGGTGCCGTCGCCGCCGGGGGGCGCGGCGCTGTTCACATGCACGACGCGGAATGGCTGAAACGAATTGGCGTCGATCGCCAGCACGTTGTCGGCGATCGATTGCCGGCCGCGAACGATCGTGCGATTTCGCTGCACGGGTTCGATCAAGCGATAATAGTCGTCCGACGGGCATGCACACTTTTTGCATTTGCCCGCAGTTGGCAGCGAGTATGTTAGGCCGAAAGCCAGATTTGTTTTGAAGAGCGGATCGGACGTCACCCGGGCGTCGATCGTGATCGTGTCCGACAGATTGGCTTCCAACCGCTCGGAGGCGCCGAACGTATTGAAATGACGATCGGCCGCGTAGTAATAAAATCCGCTATACGCCGACACGCCGTTTTCGCCGAGCCAACCTGGCAGCCGTCGGCCGACCTCCATATCGACGCCGGTCAACGCCGCAAGATCGGTTCGCGTTCGGGGAACGAAGACGCTTTGGCCCGCGAAGAATGCACTCCCGAACGACGAGAATCCCAAGGTCTTTCGCGAAGTGCCGATGGGAAAATAACCGTTGGCCCGCAAATCCCAAACTTCGCCGAGCAATTCCGCTCCGATCGAAGCCTGATGGATGAAGGCCGGCTGGCCATGGTCGAAGTCGTACCAAGCGCTGAGGCCCAGCACTTGGCCGTCGTCCATCGACAGCCAGCGCCGGCCGACGCCGATATTTCCGGCAAAATTGAGCGTCTGCTGCCGGGGATTGTTCGTTTCTTCCAGAATGATGAACTGGCCGTCGAAGAACCAAATTCCATCGTCGGTCGGATGCGGAACGAAACCGCCCAGTTGCGTGAGCTCTCCGGAATCGCCAACCGCGTCAGAAATCGTTTGATGCATCCTAAAAATGGTATGAAACATGTCCGGCATCGGCATTTCATGCGGCGGCCCGGCGGGCGTGGCCACCAGTGGCGGCAGCGTGTCGGGGAAGCCCTGCGGCAATATCGTGGTCTGTCCCCAAGCCGCTTGGCAGCACCCCACCAGCCAAATGGCGAGCACAGCCATCCACGGACGGGCGACGCCGCGAGCGTGCTGGAAGGTTCGGACGAGAGTAGTGATAGCTTTAGTCAAGCGATGCTGGGCGTTTATGACGATTGTGCCGGTTATGACGATAGTAGGCGTCATAACGAAAATTCGGGCTTCTCGGCGTCAGTCTTTAACGATTCGCTCGACTGGGAGAAGATGGACGGATTCTGGTAAGCTGCGTAGTCGTTGCCTTAACGATACGCTAGCAAGGTTGTCGCGAGATTCGCTTCGCCCGATAGCTACAGTGTCGCCCCAATGGACTACCGAGCGAAGCCATTTAGCCACATCGCCGTCCGAAACAAGAAGGCGCCGGAGCCATAGATAAGTCAAAACGTAAAGCATTAGAAACAGCCGGTTGGAAGCTTGGTGACGCTGCCGACTTTCTCGAGATGAATGCGGACGAGCGCCACCGTCTTGATGACCGAGTTAAGAATGCATTGAAGCTCCGCCGACAACAAAAAACTTGTCAACCCATGGCTGAGTTGCCCGAAGGCAATCTGGGTTGATGACTTTTCCTCATCGAATGGGATGCCTGAAACCAAGTCTACAAGCTTGGTGGGACCATTCCAGCCGTACCTAATCGATGCCCGACAACTTTTTGATGACCGCGAAGACCGTCTTCGGGTTGGAGGAAATCCTCGCCCGCGAGCTAACGACGCTGGGCGCGGAGAATGTCGAGGTCGGCCGTAGGCTGGTGAACTTCGCGGGCGACCAACGACTGCTCTACAAAGCCAACATCTGGCTCCGCACGGCGATTCGCGTGCTCAAGCCGATTCATCAGTTCGAGGCCGACAACGAGCGGAATTTGTATGCCGGCGTGAAGGACATCGATTGGCGGCAGTACCTTGCGCCTGAGGGAACGCTGGCGATCGACCCGGTCGTGCACAATTCGTTTTGCACGCACTCGCTCTACGCCGCTCAACTCGCCAAGGATGCGATCGTCGATCAGTTTCGCAGCCGAACGGGCGCCCGGCCGTCGGTCGATCTCAAAACTCCCGATCTGCGAATCAATCTGCACATCAACAGCAACCACGTGACGATCTATCTCGATTCGTCCGGCGACTCGCTTCACAAGCGAGGCTATCGCGCGAAGGCCGGCGAGGCGCCGCTGAATGAAGTGCTGGCCGCCGGGATTTTGTCGCTCACCCAGTGGGATCATCAGACGGCCATGGCCGATTTCATGTGCGGTTCCGGGACGCTTGCCATCGAGGCGGCCCTGCTCGCGCGAAACATCGCCCCGGGATTGATTCGCAAAGAGTTAGGCTATACGCGCTGGCCGGATTTTGACGCCTCGCTGCAAGAACATTTGCTGGCGGAGGCGCGAGCCGCTTGTCTGACTGATTTGCCTTTTCCGATCGGCGGCAGCGATCTCGATCCGGCGGCCATCGAACTGGCTAAGCAGAACGCCCGTCATGCCGGCGTCGACAATGACATTAAATTCGAAGTCGCCCATTACGAAGCGGCACAGCCACCGGCGCCAAGCGGCATGTTGGTGTTCAATCCGCCGTACGATGAGCGCATGCGGGTCGCGCAGATCGCGGCCGTATATCGGCGAATTGGCGACGCGCTCAAGCAGAGTTGGACCGGCTGGACGGCCTTTCTGTTCACCGGAAATCGCGATGCAGCGGAGCAGATTGGTTTGCGACCGTCCCGAAAGATTCAGCTATTCAACGGCCCGATCGAATGCCGGCTGCTCAAATACGAGCTGTATAAAAAAGGGCCCGCGACCACTCCGAAGACGCTTAAACCTGCAAATGTTGCGAAGCCCGTGCGTCAGCAGACTGCGCCGCGGCTCGAAATCGGAAACGGATCCGAATTCGTTACGCAGTTGCAAGAACACGCCGTGCAGGTGGCCGCGACCGATGAACAAGTCTCGCCGGCCGACGAATTTGACGACTTCGACGATGAAGCGCCTGTGCCGAATCGCGCTCCGTCGACCGGTCGCCGCACTTGGCTAGAGCAAGCCGCCGAGTTTCGCAACCGACTTGTGCGAATGGGCAAGCACTGGAAGAAATGGGCCAAGCGGCAGGGGATCATGTGCTTTCGCCTTTACGATCGCGACATACCCGAAGTTCCCGTGGCTATCGATTGGTATGAAGGTCACCTGCAAATCGCAGAATACGTTCGCCCGCACGATCGAACCGAGATCGAGCATCAAGTGTGGTTACAGCACATGATGGAGACGGCGGCCGTCGCGCTGGAGGTCGACCTCAAGCAAGTCGCCCTCAAGCGGCGTCAGCGGCAATCGGGCGCCGCCCAGTACGAACGAACCGCCGAGGAAGCCCGATTGGTGATCGTGAGCGAAGGAAGGCATCGGTTTCAAGTCAACCTGTCCGACTATCTGGACACCGGGCTATTTCTAGATCATCGGATCACGCGCTCGATGGTCGAAAAGGAAAGTCAAGGCAAACGATTTCTGAACCTGTTCGGATACACGGGCGCCTTCACGGTCTACGCAGCCGCCGGCGGGGCAATGAGCACGACGACGCTGGACCTGTCGAATACCTATCTCGATTGGGCCCGGCAAAACATGCAACTCAATGGCTTTAAACAGCCGCATCATCGATTCGTTCGAGACGACGCGCTAAGCTACATTCGCCGGCTGGAGCCGACTGACGAGGGTCTGTTCGACTTGGCCGTTGTCGATCCGCCGACGTTCTCCAACAGCAAGATGACCTCCGACATCTGGGACGTCGATCGTGATCACGTCGAGCTGTTGAATCTGGTGCTCAAGCTGATGTCGCCGGGAGGCAAAATCTTTTTCTCCACGAATTTTCGCCGGTTCAAATTCCGCGACGCCGAAGTCACGGGCGCGACCATTCGAGAGATCAGCCGGCACACCGTGCCACCCGATTTCCGCAACAAGCGAATCCACCGCTGCTGGACGCTGATACGCCCGTAGGCCATTTCGGCTCTTCAGGCATTCTGCGCCGGGCGCCTTGGGCTGGAGGCGCTTCGCCGAAGCCCCGGAAATCGAGTGAAAAGTCAGCTCCGCTCGCTTAAGATATCTCTGTGCCGCCGCCATCCACAAGGAGATACGCCATGCCCCGGTCGATTGCAAAATCAATGCTGTTCGTCTTCGCGACTGGCCTACCTCTCATCTTCGCGGGATCGGCCGAGAGTGCACTTGCGGCGGACGCCAATCCGCTCGGCAATCTTAAAGCCGGAGAGTGGTACGAGGTTCCCGATTCGCGACTGGATGCCGTGGCGCCTCAAGAATCCAAATTTCCTTGGCTCAGAGGAAACGTCGGCGGCGTCATCGACTGCTGGGCCGGGGGCGCCTTCGACACGCAGCGCGATCGGCTCTACATCGGGCCCGGCGGCGGTCATGCCGGATACAATGGCAACGAAGTCTACGCATTCGATATGCATGATTTGAAATGGCGACGGATCAATGACCCCGACCCCGTCATTCCCGGCACGGAATATACCGATCTCAACAAGGCGCCGTTCGCGATGCATACCTACGATGGCGTGCAATATCTTCCACCGCCGGTGGATCGCTATATCGTCATCGGTGGCTGGGGAACTCCCAGAACCTATGCTCTCGATCCCGATCACCCCGATCACTGGGAAGTATTTGCCGCGTTTCAGCGCGGCTTTTCGAGCGAAGTCGCTTTGGACGTGGTCGATATCGTCAAAGATTCGACGCTCGTCGCGACCGCGTTGAACTATCCCGATCTCACGATTGTAGCCGGGGACAGTTTTCAAATCGAATGCACCGCCTCATACTCGCACGGCGCCGATCGATTCGAGCGGCGCGCGACGAACGAAGCGACCTGGTCGTCCGACGCGCCGGATGTCGCCACCGACTCTCAGGGTCTAATTCGAGCGATTCGACCGGGCGGGCCAACTAAAATCCACGCTTCGGTTTCAGGAAAAACGGCGACAGCGCTAGTGACGGTGACAAAAAACCCGGTAATCCGCCGAATCAGCTTTCAGGTGCAATCCAAATCGCCACGCGCCGGCTGGGACGCCGACAACGGGCAGGCCTATACCGATGACCGCGGCTTCGGCTGGCTGGATACTCACGATTTGGCGCAACGAGACGATCGCGCGTCGGCCCACCATCAACTGCTCATGCGATTCGTCAAGGCAAACGAAAACAAATTCAAACTCAAAGTCCCTCGCGGCCAATACATGGCGCGAATCGCCATGGGCGACGCCGACTACGGCGCCGTGCCCTTCGCGGAATGGACGTCCGTGGGATCGGAGAAACTGATTTATTACGCCGGCCATCAGAACAATGTCGCGACAAAGATTGTGACCGCTGGCGATGACGGCTTGGTTTTTTCGGTCAAGGGATCGATCAACTATCTCGTTGTCGCGCCTGTTGGAACCGATCTCGAAAAGTACGCGGACGATGGCCCCTAAGAGCCTCGCACGAAGTAAGCGGTAGGGACATCGTTATTCTTCGACGTTTTCTCGCACGGCCGCTTACTTTGTGCGCGGCGCTAACGATTCTCGCGAGCTCCACCGCTTACTTCGTGCGCGGCTCTAACGATTCGCGCGAGCTTAAACGATTCGCGAGATGTTTTAACGCTACCAGAATCAGTTCGTGATTTTGGTCTTTGGCAGCGCCTTCTTCAGCGTAGCGAGGCCCGCGTCGGAGACCTGCGTGAATTGCAGATCGAGGTCCTTTAGCTTGGTGAAACCGGAAAGCATCGGAACGCTCTCGTCGGTGATCGGCGTGCCCTTGAGCTTGAGCGACTCTAGGTCGGTCATAGGGGCGAGCACCTTGATTCCGCTGTCGCTGATGCGCTTGACGTCCTCGAGCGTCAGCGATTTGAGCATGGTCATGCCTTTCAGATGGCTCAGTCCTTTGTCCGTGATTTGAGTGTTCCAGAGGCCAAGCGTCTCGATCCCCGTGAGGCCTTCGATCTTTTCGAGGCCCACGTCTTCCAGCGACGTTTCCGACAAATCGAGGAGCTTGAGGCCGGTCATCTTTTTCAGATTGTCGAGGCCCGGTCCCGAAACGCCGGTTCCGCGGAGCAGCAGCCGCTTCATTTTGGTCAAGCCGGCGATCCGCGGCAGACCATCGTCACTGACGCCGGTGCGCATCAGATCGAGTTCCTCGAGGTTCGGCATATTCTCGACGACTTTCAGCCCATCGTCATCGAGCTGCGTGTCTTCGAGCATCAGCGTCTTAAGCTTCGTGAGCTTGCCGAGCAGGGCAATGCCTTTGTTGGTCACCGATGGGTTGCGAAGCTTGAGACTCTCGAGATTGATCAAATCTTGCAATTCGGCGATGCCTTCGTCCGAAATTCGAGCACAGCCGCGGACGTCGAGGACGCGCAGTGTTTTGATCGGCCGCAGGTACTTCATTCCGGCGCTGGTCAGATTGGTGTAGAGGAGATTGGCTTGCTCCAGCTTGGGTAGGCTCTGCAAGGCAACGAATCCATCGTCGAAGATCGACGCGGAGCGGCGGAGATTGATGATCTTGATGCCCGGCAGCTTTTTTAGCTTCGTGAGCCCTTGGTCGGTGATGACCGTATTCACGAGGCTCAGATCGGACAAGCTCTTGAGCTGCGGCAATTTGTCCATCGCCGAGTCGGTGATGTCGGCGCCCCAGAGGGCGACTTTTTGGAGGCTTGGCAGACCGGCCAAATGCGAGAGATCGGCGTCCTTCAGCGGCACGTTGTCGCCGTCGAGTCCGATCGCCACGCCAGAGGGGTCGACTTCAATCTTGGCGCCGAGCTTTTTCAGCGCAGCGACGTCGGCCGCGTTGTCCGCCGCGAACGACGAGCGGCCGACGATCAAACTCAATGCTAAAATCGACAGAACGCGAATCGCGAGGAATCGTCGCATGGATACAAATCTCCGAGGAAAAAGCGTAGGCGAGCGGGGAGCGTAAGCCCCTTGTCCTGCCGCGTCACGACGCAACAGAGACAATCGGCGCAGAGAAATTGCCGGCAAATCAAGTTGCTGGAAAATACATCGAATGACCACGCGCGCCACGCTGCGGCGGGACAGGGGGCTTACGCCCCCCGCTCGCCACGCGCGTGTAGGTGGATCAACCTTCTAGCGAATATCCGCTGCGATATTTCGGACGAATGATTTCGTCGAGCTCGGGCATGTTGGTCGACTTCATGGCCTTGGCGTCCCATTCGACCTTCTTGCCGGCCCACACGGCTAGGTTGCCCAGCAGAATCGTTTGAGTTAACCGACTGGCGTAGCCCGGGAAGTTCGACATGGCCTGCTCGCCCCCCTTGATTGCTCGGACCCATTCTTCGAAATGGCCCGGCGAGCGGGGATACTCGACCTTCGGCTCGGTCGCATTGCCCAACAGCGTGAAGCCCTTCTCGCAATAATCGCCCGGCGCGTAGAGCTTGCCCTTGTCGCCGACGATCAAGGCGCCGCTGGCCTCGATATTCTTGCCCTCGAACAATTCGCTCGGCGGGCGCTTGCCGCCGTCGTACCAAGTGAGCGACAAGGCCGGGCGAGTCTCGTTCTTGGGAAATTCGAACTTAATGGTCGACCAGTTCGGATACATTTCCTTATTGTTGCCGGAGCTTTGAGCTTCGACGGAGATTGGGTCGAACAGATCGAGGCCCATGAACGGCATATTGACAGTGTGGCAGGCCATGTCGCCCAACGCGCCGGTTCCGAAATCCCAGAACCCCCGCCAAGCGAACGGGTGATAGCCGTCGCCAAACGGCCGCTCTTTCGCGGCGCCGAGCCACAGGTCCCAATGCAAATTTTCCGGCGGTTGCTTCTCCGCGGGACGCTTGCCCCCTTGGGGCCAAATCGGACGATTGGTCCAGACATGGGCTTCCTTCACATTGCCGACGGCGCCAGCGCGAAGCATGGCCGCGACCTTGCGCAGGTTGTTGTCGGCCGTGCCCTGGTTGCCCATCTGCGTGGCCAGCTTCTTTTCCTTGGCCACTTCGCCCATCAAGTGAGCTTCGTAGATCGTATGCGTAAGCGGCTTCTGGCAGAAGCAATGCTTGCCGGCTCGCATAAATAGCAAGCCCGCGGCGGCATGGTTGTGGTCGGGACAACTGACGGTCACGGCATCGATTCCCTTACCGGCTTCGTCGAGCATCTTGCGGAAGTCGTTGAATTTCTGGGCGCCCTTGAATCGTTTCTTTTCGGCCTCGTTGAGCTTGCCCTCGTCGACATCGCAAATCGCGACGACCTTGCCGTGCGACTTGGCGTCGTTGCTGTCGCTGTCCCCCTTGCCGGAGATGCCAATGCAAGCGAATTGAATCTGTTCGTTGGGCGAGGTGCTATCGAGCGCCTTCACTCCGCCGGCAACCCAATAGCCGGCAAACCCGGCGCCGACGGCGGCCGATGTTTTAACGAAATCGCGACGTGAGAAACGGTCTTTGGCCATTGCGGTAATTCTCCTGGCTGAGGTGGGCACATTCGGTGGGCAGTTGGTCCCGTGAGGCCGTTTATTCTAATCGGAGCCTAACCGACTTACATCCCCCGCGAAAAAAAATTGCCGGGCGCTGTCAATGACTCGATTTTAGCGGCGAACAAGGGGCTAGGGGTTGTGGGGCTAGGGGCGAGGGGAAGCAACGAAAGCCGACGGCGAGCGCCGCCGACCATGAAACCGTCCGGTCCGTTTACGGGTATATAGTGATGAGCGCGGACAGTTTCTGTATCATCTCTCATGGGTGAACCGGCTTGTCGTTAGCTCGCATCTCTTCCGGAGCAAACTCGTCATGCGTACCGCACGATGCGTTCAGGTGGCCGCAGTCGTCTGGTGGCTGGCAATCGCCGTTACGCTGATTCTTTGTTGGGCCGCTGGCTCCCAAGCCGCCGAGGCGCCCGATCCTCTACGATTGGTTCCCACAACCGCCGACCTGGTCATCAAGATTGAGCAGCCGCGGGCGCTCGCCGATCTGGCCGTCGGACTGGCCAGTCATTCGGAGTTGGAGGGCTTCCGCGCGTATCGCGATTATCTAGGCTCGACCAACTATCAACTGTTCCGCAAAGTGGTTGGCCATTTCGAGCACGAGTTGGGCCATCCTTGGCCCGAACTGGTCGCTGAACTAGCCAGCGGCGGAATTGTGCTTGCCGCGAAAATTGAGCCGAAGCCCGAACTGGCGCAAAAGGAAAAGGCGCCGGTGCTATTCATTCTTCAGGGCAAAGACGCGAGCCAGACGGCGAAGTTTTTTCGAACGCTCGTCTCCGTGGCTAGCGAAGAACGGGCCCGGTCCGGCCAATCGATTGAGTACAAGAAAGAGGCTTACCGCGGCATCGAAACGTGGGTTTTTCACGACGAGTTCTTCGCCGTCGTGCTCGACGCGGCCTTGGTCTACAGCAATCGAGCGGATGCTTTGCGCGCCGCCATCGATCAGCATCTCGACCCCGCCAAACCGAGCTTGATGCAAAATGAGTCGTTGATCGCGGGACTGAAGCTGTTGCCCGCCAACCCGCTGGTTTGGTCGTGGGTCAATCTGGAGACGCTCAAGAAGAATCGGGATCTGTTGCAGACCGTGTCGCTGCCGAGCAACTTCTTTCCGCTGCACATGGTCTTTGGCGGACTATTCGACGTCTTGCGGCGTTCGCCCTATTTGATGGCGGCGCTGCATAAAGAACCGGGCCATGTGGAGCTCAGTTTCCGCTTTCCGCGTGGCACGGAAGGTATGCACTCGATGGTCCTGGCGCATGTTCCGACCGCTGGACAAATCGCCGCGCTTCCATTGCTTGAGCCTGAAGGCGCCCTGCTCTCGACGAGCGCCTATTTGGATCCAGCGCAATTTTGGAATCAGCGTAAAGAGTTATTGCCCTCGGATCAGCTCAAGCAAGCGGAAGCCGGTAATGTGAAATCTTCGTCGGTGCTCTATGGAACGCAATTCAGCAAATTCTTGGAGATGGCCGGCGCCCGCCATCGCGTTGTGATCGCGCGGCAGAACGAGACGGGCTACAAAACAGTTCCCAAATCGCCTGTCCCGGCCGGCGCCGTCGTGGTCGAGATGCGCGACCCGGAAGCCTTCGTCAAAGCGATCGACGGCCCGATTCGCGGCATCGCCTTCCTGGGCCAAATTCAATATAGCATGTCAAGCGTCGAGGAGCAGCACGCAGGGCGTTTGACTGTTCAATTTTACAGGACATGCGTAGTATGCCTTTGAGTGTACGGAGTCTCTTTTCACGGAGGTTAAGCTTTGAATCCTGCCCCCGCAGGGAGTTTGCTGGAATATCTTCAGCAGATTCCCGATCCT